>JAGNIJ010000001.1 GCA_018001225.1 Kiritimatiellia bacterium
GGGCAGCACGCCCAGCACTGCGGCGATCGAGGTCATGCAGATCGGCCGTAACTTGTCGACCGCGCCCTTGATCATGGCCTCCCGCTTGTGCAGGCCCTGTTCGCGGCGCAGGACGTTGACCTCGTCCATCATCAGGATCGCGTTGTTCACCACGACGCCGATCAGCATAACGCCGCCCAGCAGGCCGAGGATGGACAGGGAATTGCCCGTCAGCCAGATCGCCAGGAACAGGCCGAGATACGAGAACGGCACGGTCATCATGATCATGAACGGCTGGGTCCACGATTCCAGGATGGCCGCGAGCAGCAGGTAGGTCAGGAAGATCGCGATGAGGACCACGGTTTTGAATTCGCCGAACGCCTCGGCCATTTTTTCGGCCATGCCGAGGAACATGACGCGGTATCCGGCCGGCAGGCTGGCTGCGATGGATTGACCCAGTTGCTCGACGGCGGTCCCCAGGCCGGCGCCGGGCGCGAGGTCGGCATAGACGCGCACCACGCGCTGTTTCTCGCTGCGGATGATCTGCACGGGCTGCTCGGAGTTCTCCAGCGAGGCGACGGTCTCCAGGTGCAGGGGCTTCCCGCCGGCGCCGGGCAGGTTCAGGGCCGGCACCTGGTCGCGGCCGGGTTCCTCGGCGTACTTGACGCGGATGTCGTAGGTGCGGTCGCCCTTCTTGAAGGTGGAGGCGATGAGCCCCTCGATGTCGCCGCGGAGGGCCAGGCCGAGGCCCCGGGCCGGCGCGCCCAGGTCGTGCAGGATCGCGCGGCGGGGCCGGATCCGGACCTCCGGCTTGCCGACCCGGATGGAATGCTCGATGTCCACGGTCAGCGGGTTATCTTCCGCCATGCGCGCCGCCTCGCGGCCCAGGCGGTTCAGCGTGTCCAGGTCGTCGCCGCTGATCTGGGCCTCGATCATCTTCGACGCGCCGCCGATGGTCGACGGGATCATCACGGAGTACTGGCAGCCCGCCTCGTCCTCCAGCAGGCGCCGGTACGCCTCGCGCACCGACTCGATGCCCTCCTTCCGCTCCGTTTTCGGCGCGAGCCGGACCAGGATTTCCGCGAGGAACGGGCCCTCGGAAACCTGGCCCAGCATGCCCTGGACCTTGCCGACGATCACCAGGCTGTCGCGCACCTCCGGCCGGCCCTCGAACTTCGCCGCGACGGCCTGCGCGCGCCGGGCTGTCTCGTCCACGTTGAAGTCGCCGGGATATTCCAGCTTGATGGACAGCTCGCCGGAGTCGGCCTGCGGGACGAAGGTCATGGAGACCCGGGGCGCGACGAAGACGAGGCCCGCCACGCAGAGCGCCAGGGTGACGGCGACGAGCAGGCCGCTCCGGCGCGACGCACGAAGCAGGGAGCCGCGGTAGGCCGCCTCGAGCTTTTCGTAGAACCGCTGCCACGGCCGGAACAGCCACTGCAGGCGCCGGTTGAACCGCGGCTCGTGCCGCAGCAGCAGGGCGGACAGGATCGGGGTGAGCGTGAAGCTCATGAAGAGGGACGCCAGCGTCGCCGCCGCGATCACCACGCCGAAGCAGCTCAACATGCGCCCGCTCAACGAGCGCATCATGCCGACCGGGATGAACACCACGATGTTCGTCAGCGCGCTGGCGAGCACGGCCACGGCGACCGCCGCCGTGGCCTTCTGCACGTCGTCCTTCACCCGGTCGCGGTGCCCGGACAGCTTGGCCGCGATGTTCTCGAGCACGACGATGGAATTGGTGACCAGGATGCCCACAGAGATGCCGAACGCGGTCAGCGTCGGCGTGTTGAGCGTGTACCCTAGCGACGGCATGATGGTGAACGCCGCCACGATGGAGGCCGGCATGCTGATGAACGCGATGAAGGCCGTGCGGATGTCCTGCAGGAACAGCAGCAGGATGGCGCCGGTCAGCAGGATGCCCTGGACCACGCTGCTCCAGGCGTCGTCCACCGTGGCCTCGATGAAGTCCGCGTCGTCCCGGAACCAGGCCAGCTCCATGCCGCCCGGCAGTTCCGGCCGGAGCTGTTCGACGGCCTCCCGCACGCGCTGGACCACGCGGACGGCATTGGCCTCGCCCTTCTTGACGATCTTGACCGCGATGCACGGCCGGCCCCGGAAGTAAGCCGCGGCCTCGACGCGCTCCGTGCCCATTGTGACGTCCGCCACGTCGCGCACGTAGACGCGCTCGCCGGCGACCACGCCGACCTGCAGGTCGGCGAGATCCTCGATCCGCCCCGCCTCGCCGTCGAACGTGACGGTAAACTCGCGCGAGCCGTCCCGCAGCGAGCCCGAGGGGATCTTGATGTTCCCCTCGCTGACCGCCCGGGCGAGGTCGGGAACGGTCAGCCCGCGCGCGGCCAGCTTCCCGCGGTCGGCCAGCACGTGGACCTCGCGCGTGGCCCCGCCCGTGATCTCGACGTTCGCCACGCCGGCGAGGGTGGAAAGCCGGTCGCGCAGCCGGTTGTCGGCGTAGTCGTACAGCTCGTCTGTCGCCAGGTCGCCGGTGAGCGCAAGGGTGACGACCGGCCGGGCGTTGACGTCGAACTTCAGGATGTTGGGATCCTCCACGGCCTCCGGCAGGTCGGCGCGGATGAGGTCGATCTTCTCCCGGACGTCCATGGCCGCGAGGTCCACGTCGCGGCTCAACTCGAATTCGATCAGCGTCTGGCACACGTTGTTCATGCACGTGGAGTGCAGGTGCCGGATGCCGTCCACGGCGACGACGGCGTCCTCGATCTTCTTCGCGACGGAGGTCTCGATCTCGTCGGGCGCGGCGCCGGGATAGACCGTCAGCACCGTGATGAACGGTAATTCGACCTGTGGCATCAGGTCCAGTCCGAGCTGCCGGTAGGCGAAGGCTCCGAAGAACAGCACCATCAGGATGACCGTGGTCATCGCGATGGGCCGCTTGATGGAGGCATTGGAAAGAAACATGGCGCGCTCCTTTCCCGGTCAGTCGAGGCGGACCCGGTCGCCGTCGTTCAGGAACGCCTGGCCTTCCACGACAAAGCCCCGGTCGAGCAGCGCGTCCGCGTCGAGCAACTCGGTGAACCCGTTGTCCGCGGGCCCCGGCCTGACCGGCGTCAGCACGGCCCGGTCCTCCTCCACGGCGAAGACGACCGCTTGGCCGCCGCGCAGGCCGATGGCCGCGGTCGGCAGGCCCCAGCCGCGGTGCTCGTCGAGCGTGACATCCACGTCGCAGAGCATGCCGGGGGCGTACCCGCGGGCGTCCGGCAGCGCGGCCCGGACCTCGAACGTCCGCGTGACCGGGTGAACCGAGGGCGCCTTGTATGTCACCGCGGCTTCCACCGGTTCGGCGCCGCGGGCGATCCGCAGGCGTGTCCGGTTCGTCTCGACCCGGCCGTAGTACTCCGCGCTCAAGACAAAAACCGCCTCCAGCCGGGCCGGGTCCTCCAGCTCGAAGACCGCCGCCCCGGCCGAGGCGTATTCCCCGAGCTCGACCAGCTTCCGCGTCACGGTGCCCTGGAACGGCGCGGTTACCGTGGAGTCGGCGAGCTGTTTCTCGGCGATCTCCAGCGCCGACCGCGCCTGCGCCTCGCGCGCCTTCGCCAGGTCCACCACCGCGCGGGCGTGGAGCAGCCCCGCCTCGGCGCTCTTGAACGCCGTCTCGGCCTGCTCGAGCGCGTTGAGCGTCACGGCCTTGTCGTCCCGGTAGAGCTTCTGGAACCGCCCATAGTCCAGTTCCGCCTTGGCGAAAACGGCCCGGGCCTCCGCGAGCGCGGCCTGGGCCTCGGCGCGGGACGCGGCCGCGACCTTCAGGTTGTCGCGCTCGATCTGGACCTTGCTTTCCAGGCTGGCCTTGTCGGTCTGGAAGAGCGGCCGGCCCGCTTCGACCGCCGCGCCCTCATCTACGAAGACCTCTTCGATCGTGCCCGCGACGCGGGCCGCGACGCGCGCGCGGTCCACCGCCCGGACCGTGCCCTGCACGCGCAACGCGCTCCGGAAAACCCGCTCCTCGGGTTGCGCGACGCTAACCTTGATCAGGCGGGCCGCGCCGGCCTCCCGGGCCGGTTTCCGGCCGCAGCCGGCCAGGCAGAGAAACAGCAGGATGATGCCAAGCCCGGCGACGATGCGCGGAAGATCATTCTTTTTCATGTTCGGAGTCCTTGTTCATGCCGATGACATCGCGGAAGACCTGCACCGTCATCGAGCGCGCGTAGCCGGCGCTCGCGAGGGCCGCCGCGGCGGCCTCGTCGGCGGCCAGGGCGTCCAGGTAGCGCGACAGGTTCTCGTAGCCGGATTCGTATTGCGCGCGCGCGTCCTTCCGTTCCTGCCCCGCCGCCCGGGCATTCTGCTTCGCGACGTGCCACTGCTCGTCCGCGTCCCGCACGCCCTTCCGCGCCTCGAGCACCTGGAGCAGCACGGACAGCGCGGTTTCCTCGCGCTCGACGAAGGCCTGCCGTTTCTGCGCCCGCGCCGCGCGGTAGGCCTGGATGTTGCGGAAACCCGTGAACAGCGACCACGCGCCCTGCAGGCCCGCGCCCCAGTACTGGTCGTTGACGGTGTAGGAATCCGACGTCGTGTAGAAATTCGCGAAGCCGTACAGCTCGGGCAGGAAAAGCGCCAGCGCGCGCAGGATCTCGTTCTTGTGCAGGGCGACCGCCTGGTCGCCGGCGTACAGCTCCAGCCTCTGCCGCAGGGCGATGAAGAGCCATTCCTCGACCGGCCGGGCTTCCACGGCCTCGGGATCCAGGACCGTCGGCTTCCCGTCCGGCGGCCCGGCGGCGATCCGGCGCAGCGCGGGATCGTCGATGGAGTCCGCCCGGAACGAGGCGTCCGCCAGCGGCCAGAGGTTCAGGGCCTCGAGCAGGCGCGACCGGGCGAGCCCGGCCTCGCGGTCAAGTTGCGCGGCCCGGAGCCGGGCGTTCATTTCCAGGGCGCGGACCTGCTGCAGGTCCGCGTCCCGCGCGTAGCCTTCCCGCGCGAGGGCGGCGACTTCCTTCCGCAGCGCGTCGGCCGCGTCGGCCTGGCGCCGGGCGGCCGCGCGCCGAGATTCGAGCACCGCCAACTGGAGAAACAGGCCGGAAACCTGGACATCCACGAACTGCTCCGCGCGCTCGCGGGAGAGGGCCCGGATGTCCGCGCCGCGCCGCGCGGAGGCGTAGAGCAGCCAGGCGTTCGGGGTGAAGACCGGCTGGGCGATCCGGATCGAGGCGAGGCGGATGTCCTGGTCCTGCGTTTCAACGGGGCTCTCGCCCATCCGGCGCAGCGCGGGCTCGCTCAAGTTGACCGCCTCGAACTGGGCCGAGACCTGGGGCAGGTAGGCGCTGAAGGCGGCTTGGCTGTCGATCCGCGCCAGGCGCTCGGCCAGCCGCGCGCCTGCGAGCGAAAGGCTGCGCTCGCGCGCGATCGCCCGGCAGTCCGCCAGCGAAAGCGAAGGGCTGTATTTTTCCAGGACCGCCTGCGTCTCGGCCACCAGGTTGGAGGACCACGCGTCGGCATGGTGCGCGCGCTGCTCGGCCGGCGTCAGGCTGGAACAGCCGGCGGCCAGCAGGGGAAGAAGCAGAAGGTGTCGGGGAAGAGTCTTCACGGCGTGGCCGTCCGGAAGGATAGGCGGGCGGTGATGCTGTCGGCCACGTGAAGGGCGGTTCGCTCAACCCAGTCCTCGCGGGAAAGACCCGGAGGAAACAGGTGGGCGTCCCACGGCGGCGCGCGGTGAATGTACACCACCACCTGCGAGGCCGCCGAGATCTCCCAGATGCGGACCTCGACCTCGTCGACGTCCTTCGGCAGGCCCATGCGGAGCAGCATGCCCAGGCTCATGCGCAGCGGCTCGAAGAAGCTTTCGTACAGGACGGGGAATACACTCGAGGGCCGCGTGCGCTCGTGGGCGGTCAACTGAACCATCCAGCGCGTGGGCGGCTTTTCCTCCGTGACCAGCCGGAGCGCCGTGCGGAACCATTCCAGCAAAGCGGCCTTCCAGGAATCCTCGTCGCGGACCGTGGAAGGGATGGCCATCAGGGGTTTGCCCACATTTTCGAACAAGGACTGGAAGACCTCGTGGTACAACTGCTCCTTCGAGCGGAAGTAGTAATTCACGGCGGCCACATTGACATCTGCCGCCTCGCAGATTTCACGCACACTGGTCGGCCCGAAGCCCCTGTCGGCGAACTTTTCCATCGCGGCCAGAAGAATGCGCTTTTTCGCATCTTCTTTATTTAAAACATGTTCAGTGTTCATGTGCACCGTATAAAACAAATGTATCAAACGATTGTTTTAACTCTATGCCGAGTTGGAATGGTTGTCAAGCGGGGGCCGCTAAAAATCGGCGAACACGAAGGTATGGTCGGAGGAAGGATTAGCGCGCCGAGGATCGAGATCGATGCCGGACGCCCGGCTCGTCTTGGCCGTGGGCGGCGAGGCGAGGATGTAGTCCAGCCTCCAGCCCAGCCCCCGCTCCACCGCGCGCGGGGTGCGGTAGTCGAAGAACGAGTACTGGCCCGGCTCGGGATGGTGCTTGCGGAAGACGTCCGTGAAGCCCCACGCGAGGCACTGCTCGAACGCCTCGCGCGCGGCGCGATGATAGCAGACGTGGTTTTCCCGTTCTTCGGGATTGTGGACGTCCAGCGGGGTGCGCGCGACGTTGAGGTCACCGAGCCAGATCACGCGGTCGCGCGGTGTGAAGTGCCGGTCGAAATAGTTCCGCAGCCGGGCGTACCATTCGATCTTGTACCGGTACATCGGGTGATCCACCTCGCGGCCCTGCGGGACGTAGGTGTTGATCACGTGCAGCTTCCCGAAGCGCGCGTGGATCAGGCGGGTCTCGTCGGCCGGGCCCTGGTCGTCGAACCCGAACCGCACCTCGTCGGCCGGCTTTTTCGAAATGACGGCGACGCCGTTGTAGCCCTTCTGGCCCCGGAACGCGGCGCGGTAGCCCGCGGCCTCGATCGGCTCGCGCGGAAAGAGTTCATCCACGACCTTGGTTTCCTGGACGGCGAGGATATCCGGCCGGTTTTGCTTCAGCCACGCGAGGACAACCTCCAGCCGGGACCGGATCGAGTTGGCGTTGAACGTCGCGATCTTCATGCGCGCGCCGCGGACTCCTGCTCCTTGAGCAGTTTCCGGATGCCCTTGCCGGCCAGCGCGAGCAGGCGGTCCAGTTCCTCGCGGGAATACGGCGATTCCTCGGCGGTGCCCTGGACCTCGACGAATTTACCCGAGGCGGTCATGACCACGTTCATGTCCACGGCGGCGGCGAGGTCCTCCGTGTAGCACAGGTCGAGCAACGGCCGGCCCTCGACGATCCCGACGCTGACGGCGGCGACGGCCTCGCGCAGGGGGTCTTCCTTGAGCGCGCCCTCTTTCAGGAGCTGGTTCACCGCGCGGCGCAGCGCGACCCACGCGCCGGTGACCGCGGCCGTCCGGGTGCCGCCGTCGGCCTCGATCACGTCGCAGTCGAGCCAGATCGTACGCTCGCCCAGCTTGTCGAGGTCCGTCACGGCGCGCAGGCTGCGGCCGATCAGGCGCTGGATCTCCTGCGTGCGCCCGCTCACCTTGCCCGTGCTGCTTTCCCGCGAGCTGCGGGGCTTCGTGGCGTAGGGGAGGATGCTGTACTCGGCCGTCAGCCAGCCGCCGGACACGTTCTGCGCCCGCATCCAGCGCGGGACGCCGGCCTCGATGCTCGCGCCGCAGATCACGCGCGTGCGGCCGAACTCGACGAGGACGGACCCGGCCGCGGCCGGGGCGAGGTCGGGGATGAACCGGATGGGCCTCAATTCGTCCGGCGCGCGGCCGTCGGCGCGCGCGGCCTTTTTCGCGGGCGCGGTCATGTGGCGTCCAGCGTGGCCCCGAGCTTCGCGGGCAGATCGGCGACGGCGACGCGCTCCTGTTTCATTGTGTCGCGGTCGCGGATGGTGACCGTGCTGTCCTCTAAGGTCTGGAAGTCCACGGTGATGCAGAACGGCGTGCCGATCTCGTCCTGGCGGCGGTAGCGGCGGCCGATGGCGCCGGCGACGTCCCAGAACGCGGGCCAGCGGCGGCGGAGCGTGTCGAAGATGCCGCGGGCCTTCTCCACCAGCTCCGGCTTGTTCTTCATGAGCGGGAACACGGCGACCTTGACCGGCGCCGCGCGCGGGGCGAAGCGCATGACCGTGCGGGCCTCATAGCCCTGGGGAGGCTGTTTCCCGGGCTCGGCGGGCAGCGGGGGCTGCCCGGCGGCCTCGGCGGTGGGCACCCACTCCTCGCGGTAGGCCTCGCAGAGCAGCGCGAGCGCGATGCGGTCCACGCCGGCGGACGGCTCGACGACGTGCGGGACGAACTTCTGCTTCGTCTCCTCGTCGAAGTACTCCATGGACTTGCCGCTGAATTCCTGGTGGCGGCTCAAGTCGAAGTTGCCACGCGCCGCGATGCCCTCGAGCTCCTGCGTGCCGAACGGGAAGTCGTACATCACGTCCACGCAGGCGCTGGCGTAATGGGCGAGCTCTTCCTTCGGGTAGACGTAGCGGTGCAGGTGGCCCTCGGGCAGGCCGATGGACTGGTACCACTTCATCCGCTCCGCGACCCAGTACTCGTGCCACTCCGCGTCGGTGCCGGGCTTGATGAAGAACTCCAGCTCCATCTGCTCGAATTCGCGCGAGCGGAAGGTGTAGTTGCGCGGGTTGATCTCGTTGCGGAAGGCCTTGCCGATCTGCGCGATGCCGAACGGGACCTTCTGGCGCGCGACCTCGAGGACGTTCTTGAACTGCGCGAAGATGCCCTGGGCGGTTTCGGGGCGGAGGTAGGCCACCGTCGAGGCGTCCTTGACCGGCCCGACATTGGTCTCGAACATCAGGTTGAAGAGGCGCGCCTCGGTGTACTCGTGCGGGCCGCCCTGCGGGCACTTGGTCTCCGGCAGCTGGTCCGCGCGCCAGCGGCCCTTGCATTTCTTGCAGTCCACCATGGGGTCGGCGAAGCCCTGGACGTGGCCGGACGCCTCCCAGATGCGCGGGTGCATGATGATGGAGGAATCGAGGCCGACGATGTCGTCCCGGTTCTGGACCATCGCGCGCCACCAGGACTCCTTGATGTTCCGCTTGAGCTCGACGCCCAGCGGTCCGTAGTCCCAGAACCCGTTGATGCCGCCGTAGATTTCGGAGCTCTGGAAGATGAAGCCGCGGCGCTTGCAGAGCGAGGCCAGGGCTTCCATGGTCAGTTGGGCTTTGTCCGTTGTCATGGGACCGGCATGGTGCGCCAGCGGGGGCGAACGGGTCAAGAGGTTTTGGGGAAAGGGTTCAGGGCTTAGGGTTCGGGGTTCAGGATCTGAACCCTGACCACCGAACCCTGAACCCTTTTCAGGCCACCCACACTTCCACGTTCCGGCAGCCGGCGACGGCGAGGCCGGCGGGCAGGCTTTCCGGCGTGTCGAGGAGCTTCCGGACCACGGCGGCTTTGTCGGGCCCGGACGCCAGGAAGACGACTTCCTCGACGTGCTGCAGCAGCCCCGGCGTAACGCTGATGCGGTGCGGCGGGTTCGGGCGCCGGACGGAGACGGCGAGCCGGCCCGCGCCGCGCCGGACGTCGGTCGGGCTGAACAGCGACGCCGTGTGCCCGTCGGTGCCGAGGCCCAGCAGGCCGAGGGTGAAATGCGCGCCCCCGTGCAGCAGGGCCTGCAGGTCCCGGTGGTACTGCTCCGCGGCCTCGTCGAGGGGAAGGCTGGTGTTCACGCGGAGCAGCCGGTCGCCGGGCACGGACAGGGCGGTGAACAGGTCCGCCAGCGGCCTGAAATTGCTGTCCGGGTGGGTGGGCGGGACGTAGCGCTCGTCGCTCAAGAAAAAGCGGAGCTCCGGGGCGGCAACGACGCCTTCGGCCGCGAGCGCGCGGTAGGCGGGAAGAGGCGTCCGGCCGCCGGAGAGCATGACGGCCCGCCACCGGGGCGACGGGTGGGGCGCGAGGTGCCGCGCCAGCAGCGCGACCGCGGCGTCGGTCAACTCCTCCGGCGAGGCGAATCGGCACAGTTTCATTCGCATTCGATCCCTTCTCGCGCGGCGAGTTCGCGGGTGGCGGCGGGGCCGGCGCTGCCGAACGGATAGGGCTCCGGCCGGACGCGGTCGATTTCCGTTTCGTGGAGGATCGGGGTGAAGATATCCCAGGCGGCGGCCAGCTCGTCGGCGCGGATGAAGAGGCTCTTGTCGCCCCGCAGGGCGTCGAGCAGGAGGCACTCGTAGGCGTCGGGGATGATCTCCTTGAACGCGGCGTGGTAGCGCAGGTCCAGCGCGGTTTCCTCGAGGCGGAGGGCCAGGCCGGGCGCCTTGTTGATGATGCGCAGGTTGATGGCCTCGTCGGGCTGCACGCGGATGATGAGGTCATTTTCCGGCAGGACGGGCAGCAGCCGGGCGAAGGGATTGCCCGGCACCGGCCGGAAGCGGACCCGGATTTCCGCGAGCCGCCCGTCGAGCCCTTTGCCGGCGCGCATGAAGAACGGGACTCCCCGCCAACGGTCGTTTTCGACGCGCAGCACGCAGGCGGCGTAGGTGGGCGTGACCGAGTCCGGCGCCACGCCGGGCTCCTCAAGGTACCCGGGCTGGCGGCGCCCGCGGCGCTCGACGCCGGTATACTGGCCCAGCACGAGGTCTTTTTGACGAAGGGGCGGGATGGCCCGCAGGACTTTCACCTTCTCGTCGCGCACGGCGCGGGCGTCCACGGCGGCGGGGCGCTCCATGGCCAGCAGGGAGAGGATCTGCAGCAGGTGGTTCTGCATCACGTCGCGTATGACGCCGATGCCGTCGTAGTAGCCGCCGCGCGAGCCGATGCCGATGTCTTCCTTCCAGCAGATGTCCACGCCCCGGATGAACTCGCGGCTCCAGAGCGGCTCGAACACGATGTTGGCGAAGCGAAGGACCAGCAGGTTCTGGACGAGTTCCTTGCCGAGGTAGTGATCGATCCGGTAGATCTGCCGTTCGCTGAAGACGTGGACCAGTTCGCGGGCCATTTCGTCCGAGGACGCCCGGTCGCGGCCGAAGGGCTTTTCCATCACCACGCGCGACCAGCCGCGGCCGGGGCCGCACGTGACGAGCCCGGCGTCGGCCAGGGCGTGGGCCACGTCGAGGAATACGGACGGCGGGATGGCGAGGTAGAAGAGGCGGTTGACTTCGGCGGTTTTCTCGAAGCCCTTCATGCGCCGGAACAGGTCGAGGAACGAATCCGCCGAGTGGTACTGGCCGGCCTGGTAGTGGCAGCGCGCGAGGAATCGGTCCATCCACTGGGCGCAGTTCGCGCCGGGCACATAGCGGCAGGTCAGGTGCTCCATCGCCTTCTGCCGGAACTCCGTGTCGGTCATGGGCGTGCGCGCGAAGCCGTAGAAGCGGACCTCGGGCGGGAGGAGGTTCTGGCTGAAGAGCGAGAAGAGGGCCGGCAGGATTTTTTTCTGGGCCAGGTCGCCGGAGGCGCCCACGAGGACGAGGCTCAACGGCTTGTCATGTTCCACCTGGAGCGTCGGCGTTTCGGTCATGGCGAAGGGCCTCGTCGTGGCGGCAGTGTACGCGAGGCGGCGGGTTTTCTCAAGGGGGCGGGCCGGTTGAATAACGGCGGGCCGGGCGCGTCGAAAGGAAAGAGAGGATGGACGCATGAGCACGTTCATGAACAGGGCGGCAAGGCGGTGGGGCGGCGTCGCGCTGGCGCTGTGGGGACTGGCGCTGTGCGGTTGCGAGGAGGACTACTGTGGCGGCTGCGGCGACCCGCCGCCCGCGGTGGTCGTCGAGGAGCCGGCCTATCCCTACCGCGTCGAGGTCTACGTGGCGGATCCCGCGGGATTCGCGGTGGCCTACGCGGACGTCGAACTGATCGTGGCGACCGTGCCGGAGCGGCGCGTATCCGGGTTCACGGGGTACGACGGGGTGGCCTGGTTCGAGGTCGACGCGTCGCCGGGCGTGACGCTGGTGGCCTACGCCAGCGCGCCCGGGTTCGAGAGCAATGCCGGAGACATCGGCACGTACGCCGGCGCCCAGGTCCTGCACATCGGGGTGTGTCTCTTCCCGTTGTACTGAATCCGCCCCCTCGGCCATACTTTGCAAAGTATGGCCGGGGGTCTTGCACATCATTCGGCCCCAGATGACGTGCTCGCGCCGCCCTCGTCCCGCGGCGGGAAAAATAACTCGCCGGAGGCCAGGGCCGGGGGGAGCACGCGAGGCGGGCCTCCGAACTGATGCACCCGCGGCACAAGGCCGCAGGGGTCTTCAGAAGGGATGTGCGGTACAGAGGTATGTCCGCGGCGGAAATCATGTCTCGCCAAGCGCGGCGGGCGTTATATAGTTCCCCCCCGATGGATGCCGCGGCCGCGCGCATCTTTCCGGGAGCAGGCGATGAATTGGTATCTGCGGAAGGCCGGGAGCGAAACCGTATACGGCCCGGTGGACGAGAAGAACCTCGAGGCCTGGGCCGCCGACGGCCGCGTGGCGCCCAATGACCTTGTCTCGGCGGACCGGCGGGAATGGAAGCCGGCCCCGACTGTTTCCAGCCTGAAGATGGAATGGGTGGCTCAATTGCCCGACGGCAAGCCGTTCGGGCCCGTGCCGTCCCAGGCCCTGCGCGAGTTGATCCGCAGCGGCGAACTGAAACCCGACACCCCCGTCCGATCCGCGAAGTCAGGACTGACCATGACGCTCTCCGCCCTGTTGGAGAGCGAAGAGAAACCCTCCGCGGCCGAGTTGAAATGGAAGGCCGAGGCGGAGGCGGCACGGAAGGCGTCGGCCGAATCGGAAACCCGCGCCGGCCAGGCCGATGCGGCGCTGAAAACAGCCCGGGAGACGCTGGCCCGGACGGAGCAGGAGCGAGACCGGGCCCTGCAGCGCGCCGCGGAGGCCGAGAAGAAGGCGCTCGATCTGGAAAAAAATGCCGAGGCGGCCGAGGCTCGGGCCCGGGCGGCGGCGGAACAACGCGCGGCAGAGCAGGCGAAAGCCGCGTCGGCCGCCGAGCGCCTCGCCGCCGAGACCCGGACCCTCCAGGAGCAACTGGACCGGGTCCGGCGGGAGACGGACGACGCGGCCGCCGCCGCGGCATCGGAAGCCGCCCAGGCGCGGGGTCGCGCCGAGCAGGCCGCCCGGGAAGCCGCGGAGGCCCGGGCCGCGGCCCAGAAACAAACCGCCGAACTGCAGGCGCGCTCCGCCCAGCTCGCGTCGGCCCGGGCGGAGATCGCTACCTGGAGGGAGCAGTGTGAGCGCGCCCGCGTCGCCGCGACGGAAGCGGCCGCGCAGGCGGAAAAGGCGCGGCAGGAGGCCGCGAAACCGTCCGCCGACCTGGTGCCCCGCGACCTCCTGGAAGAAGCGCGTCGGCGCATCGCGCAACTGGAGCGCGGGTACAAGCAGGCGCTGCAGACGGTCCAGCGCAGTCTTTCGGCCAGGGTCGGGGAAAACCAGTCCATGCCGCCCGAGCAACTGCGGCGGGGGGATATCGCGTGAGCCGGTCTCCATGAAAAAACGAAACTACACGATACGGGAGGCCGGGTTCGCGGATGCCCCGGCGATCTTCGCCATCATCAAGCGGCACCCGGACGAGTTGGTGCCCCGCCCGGTCAGCGATATCATCCAGAACATCGACCGCTTCCTCGTGGCGGTGGTGGACGGTGCGATCGTCGGCAACGTGTCCTGGGGCATCCTGCCCGAGATCGGGCAGGCCAAGCATCCGACGATCGAGATCAAATCCGTGGCCGTGGACCGCGCCTACCGCGGCACCGGGATGGGGCGGGCCCTGGTCCAGGCCGCGATCCGGCGCGTGAAGAAGCTGAAGCCCGAAATGGTGATCGTGCTGACGTTCAAGCCGGACTTTTTCCGGAAGTTCGGGTTCGCCGAGGTGCCCAAGGAGAGCATCATGCACAAGCTCTACACGGGTTGCGTGAACTGCACCAAGTACGATTCCCCGTTCACCTGCCCGGAAGTCGCGATGGGCTTGAAGTGGAAGTACGAGCCGCCGGCGCCCCGCGGGAAGTAAACCGCCTACTCCAGGCACACCAGCATCAGGTTGCCCTCGCCGGCGTCGGGCGCGATGATCATGTGCGCGAGACGCGAGGCCCCCGGCAACTCCACCGTCTGGCGCTCCTTGCCGGAGCGGATGAACTGGTCCAGCGGAGAGCCGTCCTGGATCTTGTCGAGCAGCCCCAGCAGGTCGCGCGCGGCCTTGTTCATGGCGACGACCCGGTGGTCCGCGTCGAGCAGCATGGCCGCCAGGTGCAGATCGTCCAATTCCTCCAGCAGCACGTCCTTGACCTGCTCGAGGCGCCGGATGCGGCCTTCCTGCTCGGCGCGGACCTCGTCCACCTTCTCATCGATCCGGGTTTCGATTTCCGCGGCGATGATATCCGCCGCCTGGGGCGGCGTGGCCTCGTTCTTGGAGACGGCGTCGAATACGCTGCTTACGAATTCCCGCAGAGGCCGGCGCCCGGAGGCGACCGGTTTCTGCCCCGCCAGGCGCGGGGGGGCCGCCCGAATCTCGGACGTGGTTTCGGACTCCAGGTCCCAGGATTTCGGGGCCGCGGACTTCATGGCGGGCCGGGCCGGTGATGCGGGCCCGGCCTTGGGGGCGGCCGGACCGGCCGCCGCCGGGCCGGCTTTCGCGGCGGCGCCCGTGGCCGGCGGATAGACGACGCGCTCGCGGCCGATGATGCCGTATTTGATCTTCTGTTCGAGGACGTGCCGGATGCCGGCGTTTTCCAGGCACAGGGTCAGGCCGCTCGTCTCCAACTTCCTGTCCGTGGCGAGCATGATGCCGGCAAAAGCCGAGAGTTCCGATGCCGTCAGGCCGGGCAGCAGCGAAACGCCCTTCACCCCGCGGTCCTCGAACCATTTCGCGGTGCTTCGCATCAGCCCGGATTCGGGTTCGAGCGCGAGCGCGCCGTGGCGGATCTGGCCGTCGGCGAAGTACAGGACCACCTCGCCGGCCTCGTCCATGGCCGCCGCCAGCGCGGCCAGCTGCTGCTCGACCGCGCGCTGGAAAGCCGGGTGCTGCACCTGGTACATCCGCGCGGTGCTGATCAGGCCCGCCAGCGCGCGCGCGGCGGCGGTCACCTGGCGGAGGCGCGGGTCGTTCTTTTCGGGCGTGCTGGCTGGGGGCGGCATACGGCTCTTCCTTTGTTACAAAAGAACAATCATCGTATTTTCAGCCGTCCTTGTAAAGCATAACGCGCGCTCGCCCTGCGCCGAATAATGGGCTTGCAGTTTGGGCTCCCGGCGACAAGATGCCCGCAGCCCCGAGGTGCCTCATGACGAAACTGGAACGCCTGGTCGCGGCCCTGGACCGCGAACTGCGCATCGATCAGTTCCGCGATGCGTCCCGCAACGGCCTGCAGGTGGCCAACGACGGCCGGGTCCGGCGGATCGAGTGCGGCGTGGACGCCAACCTGGAGTTTTTCGAAGCCGCCCGGCGCCGGGGGGCCGACCTGCTGATCTGCCACCACGGCTTGAGCTGGGGCGATTCCATGACCCGGCTGACCGGGGTTCAGTACCGGCGGGTCGCGTTCCTCATTCGAAACAACATGGCTTTGTATGCGGCGCACCTGCCGCTGGACGCTCACCCGCGGCTCGGCAACAACGTGCAGATCGCCCGCGCCATGGGCATTCGCGGGCTGAAGCCGTTCGGGAACTACCACGGACAGGTGATCGGCTGGGCGGGGCGCCTGGCAAGCCCCATGCCGTTCGCCGCGTTCAAGAAGCGCGCGGAGCGCGTCCTGCGCCACGGCCTGCAGACCATGGAGTACGGCCCGGCGACGGTGCGGACGGTCGCGGTGGTGTCGGGCGGCGCGGCGGACCTGGTCGAGGAGGCGGGGCGCAAGGGGCTCGACGTCTTCCTGTCCGGCGAGCCCGCCCTGCAGGCCCGGACCCCGGCGATGGAATACGGAGTGCACGCCGTCTTCGCGGGACATTACGCCACCGAACTCTTCGGCGTGCGCGCGGCCGGCGCATACCTGACCCGCCGCTTCCGGGTGCCGTGCGAGACGCTGGATTTCCGCGTGCCCTTCTGACGGGGCCGCGGCCCCGCCTTTTTTTGACTTGAGCCCGGCCGGGTTGTGGTGTTTGTTCACCCTGTTAAACCCAGAAGGAAAACCATGAGCAACAAGTTCTACGAGTTGGCGCAGCAGCAGCGGGTGGCCCTGACGCGGTTCATGCAGGACATCGTTTCGATCCCCTCCTTGAGCAGCCAGGAGGGCGCGGTCGTCGAGCGCATGGCCGCCGAGATGAAGAAGCTGGGGTACGACGAGGTCATCATCGATCCCATGGGCAACCTGATCGGCCGGATCGGCAACGGCCCGGTGAAGATCGCCCTCGACGGGCACTGCGACACCGTGGACGTCGGCAACGCCTCGCTCTGGAAGCGCGATCCCTTCAAGGCCGAGGTCGAAAACGGCATCCTCTACGGCCGCGGCGCCAGCGACCAGAAGGGCGGCGTGGCTTCCGCGATCTATTCGGCCGCGCTGCTCAAGCAGGCCGGCTTCCCCGAGAAGGCCACGCTCTACGTCGTCGCCTCCGTCCAGGAGGAGGATTGCGACGGGCTCTGCTGGCAGTACATCATCAAGGAGGACAAGATCGTCCCCGACGTCGTCGTCCTCACCGAGCCGACCAGCCTGAAGATCTACCGCGGGCACCGCGGCCGCATGGAGATCGAGGTCTCCACCGAGGGCCTCTCGTGCCACGGCTCCGCCCCGGAGCGCGGCGTCAACGCCGTGTACAAGATGGCCCCGATCATCCAGGACATCGAGAAGCTCAACGAGCGCCTGCCGCCCCGCGCCCCGCTGGGCAAGGGCACCGTGACCATCAGCCACATCCGCTCCACGTCGCCCAGCCTGTGCGCCGTCGCGGACAGTTGCACGATCCACCTCGACCGCCGCCTGACCGTGGGCGAGACGGAGGAGACCTCGGTCAAGGAGCTGTACGACCTGCCCTCCGTCAAGGCCGCCGGCGCGAAGGTCAAGGTGCTCGAGTACGCCGTGCCGAGCTTCAAGGGCCTGACCTACCCGACCAAGAAGTACTTCCCGACGTGGGAATTCCCGGAATCCACGCCGCACGTGCAGAAGGCCGTGGCCGCCTACCGGGGGACGTTCGGCGGGGAGCCGGAGGTCGGGCACTGGACCTTCAGCACCAACGGCATTGCCACGGCCGGCATGCACGGCGTGCCGAGCCTCGGCTTCGGCCCCGGGCACGAGAAGTTCGCGCACTTCCCGGACGAGCAGATCGAGATCGAGCACCTCGTCCGCGCCGCGGCGTTCTACGCCGCGTTCGTGAAGGAGTTCGCGGGCTGACGCCGCTGTAGCCGGGATCGCCGATCCCGGCCACAATCCCTGGCGCCCTCAATCGCAATAGCTGTGGTGTCCCGCCGGCGCGGCCGCGGCCGCGCCGGCCTGGCTTCGGCCGCTCATCCGCCTCCGCCACAGCTCCGCCAGGCCGCCGCGCGCGGTCTCGCGGTAGGCGCTTTGCAGGTCCGCGCCCGTCTGGTACATGACCTCGATCACGTCGTCGAAGCTCACCAGGTGCCGCCCGTCGGTGAGCAGGGCGAACACCGCGCATTCCGCGGCGCGCAGGCACGCGGTCATGTTGCGCTCGATGCACGGGATCTGGACGTAGCCCTCGATCGGGTCGCAGGTCAGGCCGAGGTGGTGCTCCATGCCGATCTCCGCCGCGTACTCGATCTGGCGCAGCGTGCCCCCGAGCAACTGCGCGCCCGCCGCCGCGGCCATGGAGCAGGCCGAGCCCACCTCGCCCTGGCAGCCGACCTCCGCGCCCGAGATCGACGCGTTGGCCCGGATTACCGATCCGAACAGCCCCGCGGTCGCCAGCGCCTCGAGGATGTCGCGGCGGGGCAGCCCCTTGACCGTGTGATAGTAGTAGAGCATCCCGGGCAGCACGCCGGCCGCGCCGCAGGACGGCGCCGTGACGATCGTCCCCCCGGCCGCGTTTTCCTCCGACACCGCCAGCGCGAAGGCCGCCAGCAGGGCGAGGTCGCGCTGGGGGCTGGCCAGGTCGCGGCCGCGGAGCAGGGTCGTGCGCGCCTTGCGCGCCAGCTTGAGCGGGCCGGGCAGGAAGTTCTCCCGGCTTTCCAGTCCCCGCCGGACGCTCGCCTCCATGGCCTCCCAGATGGTCTCCAGACGCGGCCACGGGTCGCGCTCGGTTTGTTCCACCAGTTGCCAGAACGGCAGGCCCTGCGCCTCGCAGACGGCCAGGTGCTCGGTGATGGTGCGGCCGGGATAGCGCGCGGGCTCGTCATCCCCCACGGGCCCGCTGTCGTCCCGCAGGTTGCCGCCGCCGATGCTGTAGACCGTCCACGAATCCGTCACGCGGCCTCCGCCGTCCAGCGCGTCGAACCGCAAGGTGTTCGGATGCTTCAGGCCGCCGGTTTCGGTGTCCCAGGCGAACTCGACCGGGATGTCTCCGAGCGCGCGCCGGATGCTCTGGTCCGTCAGGTGGCCGCGCCCGGTGGCCGCGAGGCTGCCGAAGAGCGTCGCGCGGATCGAGGCGGGCGGCGCGGGCTGCCGGGCGAGGAAGCGGCGGGCGGCGCGCTCGGGCCCGATGCTGTGCGAGCTCGAGGGGCCGGCGCCGATCTTGTACAGGTCGAAAATCGAGCCCACCACGGGCTGGTCCGTCTTCATGCCGCGATCATACTAGCCGCTGGCGGCGGCGGCCGCAAGCCGCTCCGGCCGCGCTTGCGCGCCGCGGGCGGCCGGAGTAAGGTAGCCGCCCGATGTCGGGCACCCTCTTCAACGCGGCGGGAAAGCAGGAACAGGCCGAGATGCTCCGCGCGATCGGCGCGAAGGATTTTGACGACCTCTTTATCCACGTCCCGGCCGAATACCAGACGAGAGAATTCCGCCTGCCCGCCGGCCGTTCCGAGCTGGAGATGATGCAGGTCCTGCGCGGCCTCGCGGCGCGGAATTCGGCGCGGCTGATCAATTTCTGCGGCGGCGGCTTCTACGACCACTTCATCCCGGCCGCCGTGGACGCCCTCTCCTCTCGGGGCGAGTTTTACACCGCCTACACGCCGTACCAGCCCGAGGCGGCGCAGGGTACGCTCCAGGCGATCTACGAGTATCAAACCGCCATCGCGCGGCTGACCGAAATGGACGCCGCCAACGCCTCGCTCTACGACGGCGGCACGGCCCTCTTCGAGGGCGTCATGATGGCCCTGCGCATCACCGGCCGGCGCCGCGTGCTGGTGGACCAGGGCGTCAGCCCGATCTACCGCACGATGCTCCGCAGCTACACCGCGAACCTCTCCATTGAGTACGAGGAGATTCCGCTGTCCGGCGGCCGGGCCGACCGCGTCGCGTTCCAGGCCCGCCTGAACCGCGACGTGGCCGCGGTCGTGCTGCAGAACCCGAATTTCTTCGGAAGCGTGGACGACCTGTCCGACCTGGCCGCCGCCGCGCGGGCCGTCGGCGCGCTGGCGGTGATGTCGGTGTACCCGGTCGCCCTCGGCCTGCTGAAAACGCCGGGCGCGATGGGCGCGGACGTCGCCACGGGCGAGGGCCAGAGCCTCGGCTTGCCGCTCTCGTTCGGCGGGCCGTACCTCGGCTTCATGGCGGTCCGGCAGGCCCACGTGCGCAAGATGCCCGGCCGGATCGTCGGCGCGGCGAAGGACGCGCAGGGGCGGCGCGGGTTCGTGCTGACCCTGCAGGCGCGGGAGCAGCACATCCGCCGCGAGAAGGCGATGTCCAACATCTGCACCAACGAGGCGCTCTGCGCCCTGCGCGCGGTGATCTACCTCTCGCTCGTCGGCAAGCGGGGGTTGGTGGAGGTCGCGCAACTGTGCGCCGCGCGCGCCGCCTACGCGCGGGAGCGGCTGCTGGCGATCCCGGGCGTGAAGCCCGCCTTCGACGCGCCGTTCTTCAACGAGCTGGCCCTCGCGCTGCCGCGGGACGCGTCGGAGGTCGTCAGCGCGCTCATCGAGCAGGGCCTTGCCGCGGGCTTCCCGGTCGGGCGCTATTATCCCGGCATGGAAAACGTCCTGCTGCTGGCCTTTACCGAGAAGCGGACGAAAGAGGAGATCAACATCCTGGCGGCCAAGCTGGAGGCCCTGCTGTGAATTTTTTAAACGCAAAGGCGCAAAGGCGCAAAGAAGGAAACAGGCAGTACTCAGATCCTCTTCGCGTCTTTGCGTCTTTGCGTTAAAAAACGGTCATGAGGTTACTATACGAAAAGAGCGTGCCGGGGCGGCGGGCGGCGCGGATGCCGGACGGCGCGGACGAGTCGCCGGCCCATATCCCGGCGGCGCTGCGGCGCGAGCGGCCGGCGGACCTGCCGGAGCTGGCGGAGGTCGAGGTGGTGCGCCATTTCACCGCGCTCTCCCGCCTGAACTTCTCCGTGGACACGCACTTCTATCCGCTCGGTTCCTGCACGATGAAGTACAACCCCAAGGCCTGCGAGGCCGCGGCCGCGCTGCCGGGCCTGGCGGACCTGCATCCGCTCTGGCCGCAACTGCGGCACGGCGGGATGCTGACGCAGGGCGCGCTGCAACTCCTCTATGAGACCGAGCGGATGCTCTCCGAGATCACCGGCATGGCCGAGACCACGCTTCAGCCGCTCGCGGGAGCGCACGGGGAGCTGACCGGCGTGATGCTGATGGCCGCCTACCACCGCGACCGCGGGAACCGCAAGACGCACATCCTCGTGCCCGATTCCGCGCACGGCACCAACCCCGCCAGCGCCGCGATCGCGGGCTACGACGTCGTCAGCGTGCCCTCGGACGCCTCCGGCCGGATGGATCTCGATGCCTTCCGCCGGGCGATCAACGCGGAGACCGCGGGCGTGATGATGACCAGCCCCTCGACGCTCGGCCTGTTCGTCGCCAACAGCCGCGAGATCGCGGACCTGGTGCACGCCGTGGACGGGCTGATGTACTACGACGGGGCGAACCTCAACGCCATCCTCGGCCGCTGCAAGCCGGCGGAGATGGGCTTCGACGTCTGCCACCTGAACCTGCACAAGACGTTCGCCACGCCGCACGGCGGCGGCGGGCCGGGCGCGGGGCCGGTGGGCGTGGCGGAGAAGCTGCGGCCGTTCCTGCCGATCTCCCGCGTCGTGAAACAGCCCGACGGGACCTTCGCGCTGGACTACGACCTGCCGAGGAGCATCGGCTACATCGCGCCCTTCTACGGCAACTTCGGCGTGATCGTCCGGGCGTACGCGTACCTGCTGATGCTCGGCCGCGAGGGCCTGCGCGAGGTCAGCGACATGGCCGTGCTGAACGCGAATTACATCCAGGAAAAACTGCGGCCCCACTTCGAGGCCGTCGCCGCCGGGCGCTGCATGCACGAGTGCGTGTTCAGCGGCAAGCCGCTCGGCGCGCACGGCGTGCACACGCTGGACCTGGCCAAGGCGCTGATCGACCGCGGCATCCACCCGCCGACGGTTTATTTCCCGCTCAACGTGCCCGAGGCGATCATGATCGAGCCGACGGAGACCGAGACGCGGGAGACGCTGGACCGGTTCGTGGACGCGATGATCGAAGTAGCCGGCCTCGCGAAGACCGATCCGGAAGCCCTGAAGCGCGCGCCGGTCACGACGCCGGTCGGCCGGCTCGACGAGGTCGCCGCCGCGCGGAACATGGACTTGGTGTACCGCCGTTGAGGACGGAGTGCGCCGGCAAGTCCCGATCGCGAAGCGCATCGGGACGCGACGGCGCTCTCGGCAGCGTGCCGGCGCTTGACGCCGCGCAAGAGCGGTGTCGCGCTTCGCTTGCCACCGCGCTCCGGCATTAGCGCGGATGCTCGCCGACCAGCGCCTTGAACACGCCTTGCAGCGCGGCGCCGAGGATCCCGGCCCGGATGGAACCGACCGGGGTCCAGCGGTCGAGCGCGCGGGCGGGGCGGACATCCGAGGCGGCCTTCAGCCACAGCTCCAGGCCCGCCACGGATTCCACGGCGCCTTCCAGGGAGTAGAGGTTGATGTGGGGTACCCCGCGGCTCAAGGCCACCGAAACCACTTCGCGCAGGTCGTGCACGGACCGCATGCCGTGCAGGTAGGAGATAAAGTGCTCGTCGCCTCCGAACAGCAGGGCGCGCTCGCGGTGCTCCGGAAACCCGCTTTGGTCGCCGATCAGCCCGAGGTCCAGCGCCGCGCGGTCCCCATGGAAGCGGTGGGCCAGCGTCGCGTAGCGGTTGACCATGGTGACGTACTGGGGCTGCGTCGCGTGGTAGCGGTAGGTGATATACGAGATGCGGTCCCAGCGGATCATGCTGAACGGCGCGTTGAGGGCGTCCTGCGCCGTGGTGTTGCCGTAGCGCAGGAAATCCAAAAACACGCGGTTGGCCGCGCCCATGACCCGGACCTCGCGGTCGTGCAGCTCCTCGATCAGCGCGTTGAGGTCGGCCACGGACGCGGCGAAGCGTTTCGCGTTCTTTTCGCGGCGGAGCGTGCGCGCAAGGCCCGGGATGTTGAACCGGCGCACGTGAGCGAACAGCTCCTTGCCCAGTAGGGGGCTGGGCTCGCAGTCGAACACGACCCAGCGGGCGTCGAGGCGCTCCTGCTCCGCCCACTCCAGGAACCGGAGCGCGAGCGCGCGCGTGGCCGCGATCGTGTCCTCGCCGACGTACAGGTGTTCCTCGTACGGGTGCAGGAACCATGCGACGACCGTGATCTTCCGCGCCGCGGCCTCCCGGTAGACGCGGGCGAGGTCCGGGTCGCCGATTTCACCGGGCCCGACGTGGAGCAGCAGGTCGCAGCGGTACTGCGCCAGCAGCGGCAGCGTGCCCAGCACGTCGCGGTAGGGCATGAACTCGCACCAGATGGCCAGGCGGGGGGGCGCGGCGCAGACCGGCGCTCCGCTGAAGCAGGCCAGCCAGCAGCCCAGCCAGATCGATCGTTGTCGGATGAAGCCCATGGCCGGCGAAAAAAGGTAGCCACAACGCTCCCGTGCGGCAATTACTTCCTGGCGAGCGCCTTGAAGAAGGTGTAGCAGAAAACCCCGTCCGGCTCCGTCGTGCGGTACAAGGCTCGAAGGCCTTCGTCGAAGGCGCCCGGATCGAGAAGACCGTCGCGGAGGGCGGGCTCCCGGACGCCCTCGATCATGGCGGTGAAGGTGTTCTTCGTGAAGCCCTCGACCAACTCGGGCCGGCTGGAATCGGCGTACACCATCCGGGGCGAGACGGCCACCCCGTCGAAACCCGCATCGAGGAGCAGGGGGTACAGCCGCCGGCCGATCATGGCGTCGCCGCCCGCCCGGCGCTGCAGCTCGACCTGGCAGTGAATCGCGCGGCGGGCGGCCTCGCTGTCGGGATGGAAATACGCCGAGCCGTGGTCGCCCTCGATCACCGTGATCGTGCCCCCCGGCCGCAGTTGATCCTTCAGTATCCGCAACGCTTCCACGGGCCGGGCCAGGTGTTCCAGGACAAAGCATACGAACACGTGGTCGAAAGTCTCCGGGCCGAAGGGCAGCTTGAATAGGTCCGCCTGCTGAAAGTGCACGTTGACCAGGCCTGCCGCCGCTACCTGCCGCCGCGCCTCCGCGAGCGAGCTTGCCGATATATCCACGGATGTGATCAGGGCCTGCGGACTGTTTCCGGCCAGGGTGACCGTCTGGGCGCCGACGCCGCAGCCGGCTTCCAGGACCCGGCTGCCGGGCGGGTACCGCGTGTCGGAATGCAGCAGTTCGACCAGCGTCGAGGCCTGGTCCTGGAGGCGGAGATTTTCCCGGGGATGGTACCCGTGCACGTAGGTGTTATCCATGCGAAGCCCCTCCGTGATTCACCCTCGGCGGACGAGCCTGGCCGCGTAGGCTCCGTCGGTCTTCGAACCGGGCGGGCGCAGGGTGCGTTCCGCTTCCATGGAAAAACCGGGATGCTCTTTCAGCCATGACCGGACCTGCTCTTCGTCCTCCTCGGGCTCGAGGCTGCACGTGCTATACACGATCCGGCCGCCGGGGGCAACGGTGACGGCCAGCGCGTCGAGCAGCGCCCGCTGCTGGCGGACCGCGCCCCGCAGGCGGTCCGCGTTGAACCGCCAGCGGGCGTCGGGCCTGCGGCGCAGCACGCCCGTGTTGGTGCAGGGCGCGTCCGCGAGGATCGCATCGAACCCGCCGCGCGCGTCCGGCGGCAGGCCTTTTTCGAGCAAGGCGGGATCGTCCGCGCGCCCTTGCGCCACGCGCACGAAATCGTCCTGGAACCGCGCCAGGTTTTCGCGGAGGCGGTCCAGGCGCCCGGCGGAGGCATCCATGGCGACGAGGAGCCCTCGGCGCTCCATCCGCTCGGAGATCAGGATCGTTTTGCCGCCCGGCGCCGCGCAGGCGTCGAGTACGCGTTCGCCCGGTTTCGGCGCGAGCAAGTCCACGGCCATGGCGGTAGAGGGATCCTGGACGGCGAACCAGCCCTCGGCGTAGCCGGGCAGGGCCTCCACGCGGTGGCCGTGCGGCAATTCGAGGAAGCGGGGATCGGCCGGGTGGGGGCGGACCTCGATGCCGGCGGCGCGGAGCCGTTCTGGAAAGTCCGCCGGGGCGCCGCGGGCCGGTCGCAGCGCCGCGGCGGGCGGCGTGTTATTCCATTCGCAGAGGCGGGCGGCGGCGTCGACGCCGTAGCGGGCGGTCCAGCGGTCCAGCAGGATGTCCGGATGGGAGAGGCGGATTCCGGGCGGCTGTTCCGCCAGGCGCGCCAGCAGGTTCGCCCGGTCGGCCTGCGCGCGGCGCAGCAGGGCATTGACGAAGCCGGCGGCGCGGGGGCCCTCCGCCGCGCGCGCGGCCTCGACGGTTTCGTGGACGGCGGCGTGGTCCCGCATGCCGTCCATGAAAAGCAGTTGCTGGAGGCCGACGAGCGCCAGGGCGTCCAGTTCCGGCCGGGGTTGGCGCGGCGCGAGCTGCGCGCGGAGCCAGTCCAGGGCGCGCCAGCCGCGGATGACCCCGTAGGCCAGTTCCATGGCCAACGACCGTTGGGTGGCGAGGCGATGGAGCAAGCGATCCGGAAACAGACCCTGGCTCAACCAGGCCGAGATGACCCGTGCCGCATCGAGGCGCGCCTTCGCGGATTCGGACGTGCGGAATTCCGTGTTCAAGACCGGGGGCGGAGCGGGGCGCCGGTCATGGTTTGGAAGGGTGCCGGTGTGGGATGATATTCAGGCCGCTCGGCACGTGATAGATATCCGTACAGACTGGAGTGGTGAGAGGTTTAAAGGTTTTCTTCTCCTCGCTGATCCCCCACAAATCCTTCAGCGCCATCACGCCCGTGTACTCCGGTTCGGGACTTTCCTCGTGCCTCCCCCATTTAAAAAAGCGCATCGTCCTCTCCGTTATGGAAAAGTGCTGTCCTCACCTGCGCAATATGTACCTAAACGTTTTACTCGTGTAAAGGCCGCACGCATTTTTTTACCGCGGTGCGGCCGGTCAAGGCTGCCGGACCCGGACGCGGAAGTACAGGCGATCCGCCGCGCCCATGGCGCCGGTATAGACGTTGACGGGCGCGGAAGCCGCGATGTTGGTCTGGAACATTTGCCAGGCGCCGCTGGCGGCGTTGGTGCGGAAATCCACGTCGTAGGTGCGGCCCGTGGCGCTCGGCCAGGCCAGGACGGCAGAGCCGGGTGTGGCCGCGCGGCGCGTGTCGACCTGGAAGACCGAGGTCTTGTTGGTCGGGATGGTTTCCGCCACGTATTCCTGCCAGGTGAGGGCCGTGTCTCCATCCTGGTCGCCGAGGGCGGCGTTGTCGAAGTCGGCGGTCCAGCCGTGCTGCGCCAGCCACCACTCGGGCACGTCGTGGACGGCCAGGCGCGCGGCGAAGGCCGCCGTCACCTGCCGCGGCCCATTCATGATGACCGTGATGGTGGCGTTCGTTTCCTCGCCGGAGGGCGCGTCGCCGCTCCATGCGTCGAAGTCGTAGTAGTTGGAAGGGGTCGCGGTGATCGTCACGTTGCTGCCCAGGGCGGCCCAGCGGTCCGCGGCGTTCACGCTGCCGCCCGCGCCGGACTCGCTGTTGAACCAGTAGCCGGTGGACCACAGCCAGGTCACGGTCGTGTTCGTCGACATGGTGAACTGGCCGGTGACGTTGGAGGTCCCGGAGGCCGGCGAGGAGCCGGTCCGCGTCCAGCCGGTCAGCAGGAACTGGGTGGTGCCGGCCGTGACGGGCGAATTCAGGTTGGTGCAGGCGCGGACCGAGCCGGCGGCGGCGCTGTCCTCGGCCGAGCCCGAGCCCGGGCCGGCCAGGTCGATGACCGTGATCGTCAGGCCGTTGTAGAGGAAGGTCGCCGCGAGGCTGTGGTTGTTCGTGACATTCGTGAACGTGTACGAGTTCGTGGTCCCGATCGAGGCCCCGTCCACCTTCACGTCGGCGATGGTGTAGTTGGTCGCGGCCGCGATGGTGAAGGTCTTGTTCTGGCCGAAGTTGACCGTGCTGTTGGTCGGCGAAATGGATCCGTTCGGGCCGGCCAGCACGTAGATCACCGCCGAGGTCGCCGGGACGGCGGCCTGCTCCAACTGGAACGTCTTCATCACGGCCATGTGCTGCATGCCCTCGACGCCGGAGTCGGTGCTTAGCGCCGGCGAGGGCGGGGTGGCCCAGACCCGGGTGTCGAAGACCATGCCGTACGGGAAGCTGGTGCCGCCGACCATGGTGTTGGTGTGTTTGGGGACGAGGTTCGTGCTGGTGAGGACGTAGTCGTAGTCGCTGTCGCGCCCGGCATTCGTATCCATGTCGCCGCTCTGGTCGCGCGACTGCGGCTGGTCCACGGCGATCGCGGAGAGCGTGGTGATGCAAGCCTCGCTGCGGGTGGGGGTATTCAGGTCACCCGCGATGGCGATCAGGGCGTGGGCCGGCCAGTTGGACTGGATGCAGCCGCGCAGGTACGTGGCCTGGTTGTTCCGCTCCGTGCTCCCGGTGGTCAGGAGGTGCACGCTGACGACGTAGAGGTCCTGCGTCCCGGGGATGTCGATGATCGCCCAGGCCATGTCGCGGTTGGACACGTACGGGTCCGCCCACTGACCGGAGGACAGGATCGGGTACTTGCTGATGATGCCGTTGGGGATCTGTTCGCCGTCGGTTTCCACGTAGTAATAGTGGCCCGTGCTGAACGCCGCGTCCACGAGGGCTCGCGCGCCGCTGGCGTAGTTGAATTCCTGGACGCCCACGACATCCGGCTGCAGGGCTTGGAATATCCGGATGCCCGGGTCGTGGTAGGCCTGGTCGGTCCCGCTGGAGAGGTTCGCCGCCATGACGGTGAACGACACGTTGGACGTGGACGTGGCCGGATCGATGAAGACCGCGATCTGTTCCGAATCCGAGCCGTCCTCGTTGTAGGCATGGAACGTCGTGACCCAGGACCCTGTGGCCGCCGGGTAGGCCCAGTTCAACTCGCCCGACCCGTCGCCGTAATCCACGAACACCGCGCCGTCCGGCAGGTTGCTCGCGACGAGCGAGACCGCGTCGTCGTCCGGGTCGCTGGCGCTGACGGTGAAGATCAGGCTGGATCCCTGCGTGCCCTCGCGGCTGCCCACCGCGGCCAGCACCGGCGGATCGTTGAAATTCCAGGTTCCGCTGGTGAGCCCGATGTCGTCCACGTAGTAAAACTCGCTGGTGGAGTTGTTGTCGGCGGCGATCTTGACGCTGACGCTCGAGGAGCCGTCGGGGATGCGTATGCGGATGGTGGCGTAGCCGTCGGCCCCGTCGCCGTTGAACGTGACCGGCGTGCCGGCGGTGGTATGGGCCACCCCGCCGGCCGAGTAGGACCAGGTCAGGTTGGCGACCGCGTCCGTGGGATTGGCCTCCTGGAGGGTGATGTCGGGGTCCGACGGGAACTCGCCGCCGTCCAGCGCGACAAAGACCTGCAGGCCGTCATAGTTTTCCACGCCGCCCGTGGACGCGCAGTGGAGGCTCAACATGATGGAACTGTGGCCGCTCAAGTCCACGTTGCTGAAGGTCAGGCTATCGTAGCCTCCGATCCGGCGCCCGTACCCGCCCGTGCGGGCCGCCGCGGCCAGGGTGGCGCCGTCGCCGCTGAAATCCCAGGTGTCGTTGGTGGACCCGTCGAAGCCCTGGAAGACGATGGTCCCGGTCGGGGCCACGGGGTTGACGAAGACCGTGATGGTTTCGTCGTCGGCCCCGTCGTCGTCCGCCGCGTTGAAGGTAACGGAATAGGTGCCGGTGGGCGAGGCGTTGGTCCAGAGAAACGAGCCGGCGCCGTTGGTCGGGAAAAACGCGGCCCCCGCGGGGAGGTTGCTGGCCGTCAGCGTGATGGCGTCGCCGTCCAAGTCGGTGGCGGACACCGTGAAGTTCAACGTGTTGCTCTCGATGATGGACTTGTTCCCGATGGAAGCCAGGACGGGCAGGTTGGTCGGCCCCGGCGGCAGGGATACGGTGATGACGATGGTCTCGGTGGCGACCCCGTCCTTGTCCGCGGCATAGAAACTCGAGGTGTACACCCCGTCGGGTGAGGCGCTCAACCACACGAAATTGCCGTTCCCATTGGTCGCGCTGAACTCCGCGCTGGGCGGCAGGTTGCTGGCCGTCAACGTGATGAGATCGTCATCCACGATATCCACGGCCTGCACGGGGAACATCAGGTTGTTCGAGATCGTGATGGACTTGTCGCCGATGGGCGCGAGGATCGGGGGCGCGTTGGATTCCGCGGCCGCGGTGGCGGCATAGCGGACCTGGTCCACGCTCCAGCGGGTGGAGCGATAGGAGGGCGAAACGTAGTAAAAGGCGACGAACACCTGCTCCTGGCCCACGTAGGCGGTCAGGTTGTTGGTGTGCTTGGCCCAGACATTCCGGTCCGCCGGGCGGGTATAGGAGAGGTCGGCCCAGGACACGCCGGCGGCCAGCGGGTCGCCCGTGCCGGGATAGTTGGTGGAAATCTTGACCGTGATGTCGTTGCCGCTGTTTTCCCGCTTGGTCCAGTAGGTGAGGATCGGATCCGTCACGGCCGTCAGGTTCAGCGCCGGGCTGATCAGCCAGTCGTCGCTGCTGGTGCCTTCCATCTCCATCTTCCACGAGGTGCTTTCCGCGCCGGGGAAGTTCACGCGCGACCAGTTGTCGCCGCTGGCCCGGCTGTAGTTGGTCCAGCCCTGCCACCCGTCCTCGAAGTCCCACAGGTTGCTGGTGACCGCGGACGCCGGCGGGTTGACCGTGATCGTGAGGGTCTCGAAGTCCGCGCCGTCCTTGTCCGCGGCGTAGAAGCTCGTCGTGTAGACGCCGTCGGGGCTGGGCAGGGCCCACGTGAACGTGCCGTGGCCGTTCGTGGAGGAGAGCACCGCGCCGGCCGGGGCGTTGCTCATCGTGAGCGTGATGGGGTCGTTGTCCGCGGAATCCGTGGCGTCAATGGTGAACTGGAGCTGGACGGCCTCCTCGGTCACCTTGTTTCCGATGGCGGCCAGGACCGGCGGCTGGTTGGTCGGCAGGCTGCTCGCCGCGTCGTAGTACAGCTCCACGAACTCGTTGGAGAAGTTGGACGCGTCCGCGTACTCGCTGATCCGCAGGCCCGCCGTGCCGTTGCCGGACGCGCCCGCGCCGGGCGTGGCCGTTTCCAGCGCGGCGGACGACCAGTTCCCTGCGTCCGAGGCGGCCCCCCCCAGGTTGGTGCGCTGGACCGACATGTATTGCGGGTTCAACGAGGCCGGGGTCGTGCCGTCCACCAGGACGCCCGAACCGTTGAGCAGCGTGTACGTCTCGCCCCCGTTCAACAACGGCAGGGTGCCGCCGGAATTGAGGAAGAGGACGTTCGTCCCGAGCGTAACCCCCCACGCGGCCTCGAACACGGACTGGTTTGCCGCGCGGGCCACGACGACGTACTGGTTCGGGCCCACCGTCGTGCTCGCCGGGAAGGTATAGGTCTGGGTGGCGTTGGACTGGATCAGGCTGTAGCCGCTGATGTCCAGGGAGGAACCCCCGCCCCCGGCGGCCGGGTTGACGGTGATCGTAATGGACTCCTCGTCGGAGCCGTCGTTGTCCGCCGCGTTGAAGGTGACGGAATAGGTGCCGGTGGGGGCGGCATTGGTCCAGAGGAAGGAGGCGGCCTCGTTGGTCGGGTAGAAGGCGGCGCCCGCGGGCAGGTTGCTGGCGGTCAGGGTCACCGTGTCGCCGTCGGTGGGCGTGGCGGTGACGGTGAACTGCAGGTTGCTGCCGACACCCACGGACTTTGCCCCGATGGCGTTCAGCACCGGCGGCGTGTTGGTCGAGCCGGCGCTGTAGTCCGTCACGGTCATGTCGTCGATGATGAGGTGCCCGTACTGGTTGTCGTTGAGGATGCGGATGCGGATCGCGCTGCTGGCGTCGTTCACGTTGGTGCTGTAGAGGGTGAACGTCGTGCCGGTATAGACCAGCGTGCCCACGTCCGTGTACGCGCCGCCCGCGACGGATTTTTGCACGCGGAACGTGCCGCCGCCGGTGTTGAGTTCGCGCCAGTAGAAGGACACCGTGCCGACCGTATCCAACGCGGGCGTGGCCAACTGGGCGCCGGCCGTGTCGTCGTTGATCCGTACCGCCCGGCCCGTGCCGCCGAGCGACGCCGAGGCGGCTTCGCCCAAAACGGAGAGGCCGGTCCAGGTCCCGCTGGACAGCAGGACGTTGCCGGTGATGTAGGAGCCGTTGGTGAAGGTGTCAAAGTTCTCGACAAAGTGGTCGGCGGCGAAAAGAGAACAGGGCCGCCCGCATAACGCGGCCGCCAGAATGCAAAGGGCTCCCAGCCTAAATCTCGGCATGTAAAACCTTTAAGTATTTCTGCGTAAAGTTGAAGGGTGACTATACCCCCGTGCCGCGCTGGTGTTTAGTCTGCCGCCCATACTTTTCGGACCGTGTTGCGGTTGATTTTTCGCCGGGAGCGGGGCATGGTGCGGCCGATGTTCCGAATCATCATGCTGCTGGGCGCGCTGCTGTTGGCGTCCTCCTGCGCCACGACACCGAAAGAGGCCCGGCGGCCCCCGGACCGGACGCTGAACATGACCGTCACGGCCTATTGCCCCTGCGGGAAATGCTGCGGCTGGCGTCGCAACTGGCTCTTCCGCCCGGTCATCAGTTCGGGACCGCGCCGCGGCAAACCCAAGGCCGTCGGCGTGACCGCCTCCGGGACAAAGGCCCGGCCCGGCACCATCGCGGCGGATACCCGCCTCCTGCCGTTCGGCACCGTCCTGTACGTGCCGGGCTACGGCTACGGCCGGGTCGAGGACATCGGCGGCGACATCCAGGGCCATCGCCTCGATGTCTTCTTCAAGCGGCATTCCACGGCCGAGGCGTGGGGCGTCCAGCGGTTGCCGGTCCGCGTGTGGTACGCGGCGCCGGCCGCCCGCTGATGCACACCCCCTCCGCTCCTGAACCCTGAACCCTGAACCCTGAACCCATCTTCCGATTCCACGCGACAAGCGGGGCCGGATGGTGTAGTGTAAAGGCGGTTTCAAAATAGGAGGAAACCTATGAGTCGCTGGGCATGGATGGCGGGCGCGGTGATGGCGGCGGTGCTGATGGCGGTCCCGGTGATGGCGGAGGAGGCGGCGCTGCAGGATGTCGAGTCCACCTTGGTCCAGGCGGTGGGCTACGACGCGGCCACGCAGACGCTGACGGTCAAGCTGGTCACGGACGGCAGCGTGTACGAGTACTTCGGCGTGCCGCAGGAAGTCTACGACCAGTTCATGGCGGCGGAGTCGAAGGGGAACTTCTTCGCCAAGAACATCAAGAACGTCTACAAGTTCCAGAAGAAGCAATAACGAAACCCCGGCCTCGAAAGGAAGGCGCAAGGCGCCGCTTCCGGGGCCGCCGGCTGCTTTCTTGAAAGCCCGCCCCGCCGGTTCGGCGGCGCGGGCTTTCTATGGTCTCTGGCCCGGCGCGGGTCAGCCGCGCGGGGGACGATCCTCGCGCGGGCGCGCCTCGTTGACGCGGACGGCCCTCCCGGCGATTTCCTGGTTATTCACGGCCTCGATGGCCTTGCGGCCCTCGTCGTCGTTGGACATTTCCACGAAGCCGAAGCCCCGGGAGCGTCCCGTTTCCCGGTCTTCCACGACCTTGGCCGACTTGACCTGGCCGAACGGCTCGAACGCGGCGCGGAGGTCCGCGTCGGTGGCTTTAAACGACAGGTTCCCGACGTATATGTTCACTCTCGTTGCTCCTGCGTGCTCGCTGCCCATTCCCGCCTTCCGGAAAGAGGCCGGCAGCAGGCCTCTCGCCGAGCATGCTGAAAGATAGGGGAGGCCCCGGGCCCCGGCAAGCCGATAAAATCGGGGCGGGCTGGGCGGTCAAAAGTTCGTCTTCGGGCGCCCGGGGCTCCGGGCCAGGGCGGTCGTCCGCCCCTCGAGAAGCCGGAGGCCGGCGCGTTTCAGCGCGCCGGGCACCGGAACCAGGACTTGCGCGCCCTGCGCCGTGACGGCCGCCTCGACCTCGTCGCGGGCCAGGGTGTTCCACCGGATCGGCCCGTCGGCGCACCGGGAAAATACCCAGGCGGTGCGCGTCTTCCGGGCTGGGCTCATGTCGGTGCGGATCCGGCTCTTCACGCGGGCCAGCAGCCGGAGCCGCTGCCAAGCGCCCAGCCGGCCTTCCAGGGCTTCCTGCAGTGCGGCGACGAACTGCCGGTTCCGGTCCATCCGCCCGAAGTCGGTGTCGGGCTTGCGCAGCCGGACGAACTCCAGGGCACGCCGCCCGTCGAGGTAGTTCCAGCCCGGCCCGAACCACACGGCGTAACCCCGCCCGCCCTTCACGGGGAAGAACGAGCGGTCCACCACGAGGTGGTCGATGTACACCTCCACGCCGCCGATGGAATCCACGATATCCTGCACGATCGGGAACCCGAGCACGACGACGCCGTCGATCGGGACGCCGAGCAGGCGCGACACCGTCTCTCGGGCCGCCCGCCGTCCGCCGCCCGGCACGCCGAAATAGTCGCCGTAGAAGAGGGCGGTGTTGATGCGGTTGGTCTGCAGGGTCGGCAGGCCGCGGATCGGCACGTACAGGTCGCGCGGCAGGGAGAGCCCGCTCATGCTTCGCCTCGCCGGGTCCGCGCGCAATACGAAGATGGCGTCCGACCGGCCCGGTTCCGACGCGGATCGCGTGTCCGAGCCCAGGACCAGGATCGTGAACGGCGCGGACGCCCATTCCGACCGCACCTGCCAGGCGGTCAGCCCGGCGGCGGCCAGGAGGCCCGCCCACAGAACGGCGCGCCGGGCGCCATGACGGCTTTCTCTCATGCGTGCAAAAACAGGCCCACGATAGGCGTCCGGCCCGTTTTTGTAAAGCGGCACCGGGCCGCTTGACTTTGGCGGTCCGGCGTTCAAAATGGCGCCTTTCACATCGGCCGGCGTCCGCCCCGCGGCGGTCCGGCGGGTAAAGGCGGAATCTATGTCGGACATACAACTTCAATGCCTCGGTTGCAGCAAGGCCTTCCTCGTTTCCGATGACCAGGCCGGGCTCCTGGTCCCGTGTCCCCAGTGCGGCCGCCAGATCGCCGTGCCCGTGCCGTCGGACCAGGCCGAGCGCGCGCCGAAGCTGGCCCTCCGCCGGGAGGGCCCCCTGGCGGCCGTCGGCATGAACTGCCCGTCCTGCGGCGCGACCATGCCGCCGGGCGCCGTGCTCTGCGTCGAATGCGGATACGATGTGCGCAAGGGCGTCCGGCTTGGCGAGACCCCGGGCTGGCCGCCGTACGTGCGCTGGCTGATCGCCGGCGCCGGCGTGATCATCGTGGTCATGCTCGTGAAGACCTTCCTGCGCCCCCATGCGATTTCCGAGATCGCCGCGCCGGCGCCCGCGGTGCAGGCCCCGCCGCCCGCGCCGACGGCGCCCGTGCCCGCGCCCGAAGCAGCCCCCGTCGCGGAGCCGGCGCCCGCCCCCCCGCCGGTGCCGGTCCCGCCGTCCGAGACGAACGCGCCCCTCGCCGAGCCGGAGGTTTCCGCGGAGGAGCTGACCCGCCTGGAGGCGGATTACCGCGCGTCGCTCCAGGGCCGCCTGGACCAGCAGCAGCCGCTCTACCGGCCGGGCGACGTCGTGGAACTGCGCAAGGTCAACGGGCTGGTCATCCGCGGCAAGCTCAAATCGGTGGATGCCCAGAACGCGCTGGTACTGCGCGAGGAGGGCGAAGCCTCCGTGCCGCTGGCCGAGCTCGACCGGGAAAGCCGGGTGCGCTGCGACGCGGCGTTCCGGGACAAGTTCATCGAGTACCTGGTCAAAAAGAACATCGGTTCGATCCGGCCGCCCGAATCCCCCTGACCGGCCGCCGGCTCTGAACAGCGGCCGGGCCGAAGGGTATTTTTTCCCCCGGGGTGCAGGGATAGCCTGTATTGACGACCACAGCCATGAAAGAGAAGCACAGCCTTCACGAACTCGAAGCCGAAGTGGCGGAACTGACGCGGCTGCTGGTGCAGTCCGAGCGCGCCCAGTCGCTGGGCGCGCTGTCCGGCGGCGTGGCCCACCATTTCAACAACCTGCTGTCGGTGATCCTCGGCTATTCCTCCTTCGTGCTCAACCGCGAGTCCCTCTCGAAGGAGGCCGCCGAGGCGCTGCGCAAGATCGCCGAGGCCGCCCAGCGGGGGCGCCGCCTGACGGAGGAGATCCTGGCGTTCCTCGGCGGCGACAGCGAGGAGGTCAAGCCGTGCAGCGTGCACGACACGCTGCGCCACGTGCTCTCGCTGCTCGAATCCCAGACCGGGACCGCCATCCGCGTGCGCACCCATTTCGACGCCCGCCGCGACACGGTCCTCTCCGTGCCCAGCGCCATCCACCAGATCGTCTTCAACCTCCTGACCCACGCGATCGACAGCCTGCCGGGCGGCGGCTGGCTGGAGGTCAGCACGACGAACGAGCGCATGGGCGGCGAGGCCGGGGAGCGCGAGTTCCTGCAACTCGACGTCGTGGACCTTTCGGAGAAGGGGGCGGAGCCCCGCCGCGCCGCGCCCGAGGCCGGCGCGCGCAAGAGCCTCAAGCTCTCCAGCGCCTACGGCATGGTCGGCCGCCTCGAGGGCTCGCTCGTCATCACCGAGCAGGGCGACGCGGGGAGCCGCGTGCGCGTCCTGCTGCCCGTCGGCGCCGCCGGCGCGGCGGCCCCCGAGGAGACGAAGCGCCGCCGGCGCCTGACGCCGCGCGTGATCTGGGTGGTCGACGACGACCCCATCTTCCGGGAGATGTGCCGCCAGGTCCTTTCCGACAGCGGCCACGAGGTCGAGGAACTGGACAGCGGCTCGGCGTTCAAGGAGCGCTGGCGCAAGGGCGGCGCGAAGCCCGACCTGATCATCATGGATTTCAGCATGCCGGAGTACAACGGCCTTCAGCTCTGCGAATGGCTCAAGGCCGAGGGCGGTCTCGTGCCCGTGATCCTGGTCAGCGGCTTCGCCGCCACGCAGCCGGACATCGCCAGGGCCCTGCGCCTGAAGCGGACCTCCTTCCTCCAGAAGCCCTTCTCGTTCCGCGAGATGACCGACGTCGTCACCATGGCGATGGGCGAGACCCTGATCGGGGAATAAAATAAGGGCGCCGGCAAGCGGCGCCCCTACTTCGTTCCCCGCGGAGGTCGATCAGAATTCGAACCGCACGCAGCCGCCGAGGATCGCCGTGTCGGTGTCCACGTCGATGTCGCCCCATTCCGTGAACTGGTAGCGGCCGTAGATGTCCAGGTGGAGGGCATCCGGCAGGACTTCCAGGTCCAGGCCGGCGCGCAGGACGTAGAACGGATCGTCCGCCCAGTCCTTGATGGGATCGCCGAAGTAATAGATGCCGACGCCGACGCCCGCATAGATCCAGCTGCCGAGGATGGCGAACGCCTGGGGCGCGTAGTCCGTGTCCCCCCGGCCGAGCACGCCGTCCGGGAAGAATTCCACGTCGGCCTCGATCCGGAACATCTCCGACGGACAGTACTGGTAGGACACGAGGTAGGACAGGCCGTCCTCGTCGAAGTCCTCGTCCACGTCGTCGATCACGCGCCAGTAGTTGACGCCGCCGCCGAGCCGGCTCTCCTGCGCCGCCGCCGGCATCGCGAACACGGAGACAAACAACAGCGCCAGCAGTACACCGATCGCTTTCTTCATGCTTTTCTCCTTTGCTGATGACGGCGCGCCTCGCGCCGGGCCGGCATATTGCCAGCTAATTATTCATTCTAGCAGACTTCCGCCGCGCGCAAGAAAAAAAGTCAACAAGATCGCGCTTTTGTGGTAAGCATGGAATCGTTTAACCATGGGAGTTCAACACATGCGCCGAACCATACTGCCCTCCATGCTCCTGCTGATTGCCGGCCTCGTGTTCACCGCGCAGGCCGATCCACCGAACACCGCGATCCTCGACGGCCGGCCCACGGAGTACGACGGGACCGACCTGGCCGGCACGTTCACCGGCGCGCCGCTGTGGGTCGGCAGCCTCATCACCAACCTGTACGTCACTTGGGACGAGGCGTACCTGTACGTCGCGCTGCAGGGTTGGGAGGCCGACAACAAGCTGGTGGTCCTGCTGGACGTGGACCCCGAGGCCGGGACGGGCGCGACCACGACGACCAACTGGGTGAACGTGGACCCTGCCTACATCAAGTACAACTGCGTGGGCTGGCAGGCCTCGGACGCCGCGGCCGACAGCTTCGGCCTGGATTACATGCTGGCCTCCGAAGGCTATTATAACAACGTCCTGCGGATTACCTACGACGGCGTGACGCTGGACACCAACGCCGTCGAGGCGCTGTTCGACCAGGGCAACGGCGCCGGCCCGCGCGGCACGCCGGTGGATATGGTCGTGCAGGCCGACGCGACCGCCTGCGACCTGAAGGGCTTCGAAGCCCGCATCCCTTGGAGCGTGCTGTACGCCGGGACCCGCTTCGGGACCGTCGACGCCGGCAAGGTCGTGCCGTACGGGGCGCGGCTGCGCCTCTTCGCCAACCTGCACAATAACGCGCCGGACAGTTCCTATAGCGCGTCGGACGTCATTCCCGCGCAGGTCAGCGCGGGCGCGGCCTACGCCGACGGGCTGCTCACCACGGCCGATTATGTCACGCTGGACGTGGACGCGGACAACGACGGCTTCCCGGACGTCGCCGCCGGCGACGTCAACGCGCCGTTCATCCGGGCGGTCGCCGGCGCGCAGTCCAACTCCATCGTTTACGCCCGCTTCAACGAAGACGTCGTGGAGGCGACGGCGACGAACCCGGCGAACTGGGAAGTGGGCGGGGGGATCCCGGAATCCGTGGACAAGCTGGCCGAGGACGCGTTCCTGCTGCACCTGACGAACGACCTGCCGGCGGCCGGGACGCTCGTGCCGGTCCGGTCGTTCAACATCGAGGACGCGGCGACGAACAGCAAGACCGCGTCGCTCTGCCTGTTCCCTTCGGACTCGGGCATCGCCACCGCGGTGACCGTCCGCTTCGTGCTCCAGACCGCCTCCGGGTTCGGCCGGACGAACGGCCTGGCCTACCACCTCAACGGCTCCACCGAGCCGCTGGAGTGGGGCTACCCGCCCTCGACCTCCATGCCGCTGGCGCTGCTCGGCGGCCCGCTCACGTCGTACTTCCGCGATGTCACCTTTCCGCCCGGCACGCCGACCCGGATTTACTACAAGTACAGCGGCATCCTGAAGAACACCGGCACGAACAACTTCGAGGCGATCCGCCTGCACAACTACGCCGACGCGTCGCGCTGGCTCACCCTGCCGACCGACGGCAGCAGCCTCGTGGTCACCGACTACCTCGGCGCGGCCGCCCATCCGTGGCGCGACCCGAACGACACGAACGTGGATCATTACGCGGCGTTGTACGCCGACGCGCGCCGCGGCGACGCCGGCGTGCGCGAGCGCGTGACCATGACCTTCCGGCTCGACCTTTCCGGCCGCGACCTCTACGGCGTCCAGCGCGTCCTCGTCGTCGGCGGCGACCCGCTGCGGGGCTACAACCGCAGCGGCACGGGCGTCAGCGACTGGCCGGGCAATGCCGCCGTGGTCGGCTGGGACCTCGGCGGCGTGGAGTTGGTGGACGACGGCACGCTGGGCGACGCGGCCGCCGGGGACGGCATCTACTCGCGCACGTGGGGCTTCACGACCAACGGCCTCGACGCCGCGCTCGTGGGCGATCCCTATTCCCTGGTGGGGGGGCGATTACTTCAGCGTGCCGTACGCCGGGAGCTGGGCGGACCGGCGTACGCCCCGCAGCTTCGCCTACAAGTACGCCGTGGTTTTCGGCGTCGAGGACGCGCTGCTGGACCCGGCCTCGGATGTCGAGTACTACATCGAAACGGGCGCGACGAACATCGTGCTCGACCCGTACGTGTGGGCCAACAGCGAACTGCCCTTCGCGCCGGCGGCCAACCCGCCGGAGCCCTACGCCCTTCAGCCGGTGGCCGGCGGGACGCGCGTCCTGTTCACGAACGCGATCGGCGAGGCCCAGCACGGCGTCCAGTTCTCCACCAACCTGGCCGCGGGCTGGGTGGATTACGGCCAGACGGCCGCGGGCTCGGGCGGGAACTGGACGGTGACCGTGGAGAACGCCAGCAACCCGATGTTCTTCCGCCTGTACGCCGGGGCGCATCCCTTCCAGGGCGTCTGGTGGGATCCCAACCCGCTGCCGGAAACCGGCGGGACGATGCGGATCTACTACACGCAGTACAGCCGCGGGCTGGCCGGCGACCGCAACGTGCAGATCGCGGGCAACTGGCCGGCCTCCGGCTGGGGGCCGCTCCCCATGACCTTCATCGGCGACGGCACCTGGTACTACGACCTGGCGGTGGACACCAATGTCATCGCCAGCCCGAACTTCGAGTTCAAGCCGCGCAACGTTTCGGGCACGGTCTGGGAAGGCGTGGGCGGCGGCGGGGACAACTACCGGGCGTACCGCGGCACCCTGCGCTCCACCTGGACGCCGAACTCGCCGACGAATGGCGGGACGATCACCATCACGTACGACCAGGCCGGCGGCCCGCTGGCGGCGGCGACCAACATCAATGCCCACCTCGGGTTCGACGAGACCTGGAACAATCTGACCACCAATGTCATGGCCAATATCGGGGGCACGGTCTGGGAATTGTCCATCCCCATCCCGACCACCGCCGTGTTGAGCGTGAACTGGGTGTTCAACAACAAGTACAGCGGCACCACGACCAACTGGGACAGCGAGAGCGGCGGCGGCCGGGTGTGGCGCGCCTTCATCAACAAGTAGGGGAGAAATCCATGAGCAGACCGCGCCGGGCGTTCACGTTGATCGAGTTGCTCGTGGTCATCGCGATCATCACGATCCTGATGTCCATCCTCATTCCCGTGGCCAAGCTGGGCGTCGAAAACGCCCGGCGGGCCACCTGCCGCAGCAACCTGAAGCAGATCGGCGCCGCGCTGTACCTCTACGCGGCGGACCCGGTGATGAACGGGGAGTTCACCCTCATCCGGCCCCGGCAGACGCCGCTCATCCGCCAGTGGCCCCTGCCGAGCCACGCCATGCTGCTGGGCGGAGCGCAGCCCGCCGGAGGCTTTGTCGACCCGACCTTTGTCAGCAACCGGGTGCGCAGCCTCCTTGTGGATCCCAAGGTCTGGGTGTGCCCCAGCGACAAGATCGACGGCGACAACAAGACGCCCGTGACGCCGGCGGCCACCATCGCGGCCCTCAACCGTTTCAACATCAGCTACATGTACATCGCGGGCCACCGGCTCACGGCCTCCCCGGAGAACGCGGCCGTCGCCCCCCTGATGTGCGACGAGGCCAACGCCACGGAAAACGGCTCGGCGACGCCCGGCGACATGCCGGACATCACGGAAGACGACAACCACGGCGCCGAGTACCGCAACGTGCTTTACCTCGACGGCCACGTGGCGGCGATCCAGAACGCCGACGCCGCCAACAGCATCTTCACCAACCTCGTCAACACCGCGATCCTGCAGAGCATCGACTGACCCCGGATTGTCTTGAGCCTGACCGTCCACGTGAAAGGGTGGCAGGCGGCGGCCTTGCTGCTGGCCGTCCTCGGCCTGTGGCTCTTCGCCCGCGCGCGGGCCTACCGCACCCTGGACACGGAGGCCGTGGAGGCGATCCGGCCCTGGCTCGCCGCCGCGTACATGTGGAACGCGCTGGGGGAAGCGGACCGGCCCTTTGAACGGATGACGGCCTCCGAGCAGAAGGCATTCTCGGACAAGGTCCTCGCGGCCGGCCGCGTGCGGATCACCTCGATCCGCGCCCGCGGCTCCGGGGACCATATCGTCTGCCGGGTCGAGGTGTCGGTGGACGGCCAGCCCCCGTCCGACGGCAAGACGGTCCGCTACTACGCCATGCGCTACTCGTCGCTCACCGGCTGGACCTACGAGGACGAAACAAGCCCGCTGCTGTACTACCTGACCCTATTCTGAATGTGGAGGCGGGCCGCCCCCGGCCCGCGCCGTCCCGCGACAAGCGCCGCGCGGGCGCGGCGTCTCCAGGGTCACTTACCGCAGATCGCCCGGATCGCCTCCCGCGCCGCGACGAGGCCGAAGACCCCCGTCACGCAGCAGAGACTCCCCAGTGTCCGGCGCGGGCGCCCGCGGCGCAACGCGCCGTCCGCCTCCGGCGGCGCCGGCGGGTGCCAGGGCGGTTCGTCCGAGTACACGCAGAGGACATGTTTCTGCAGCTCTTTCGGAACGCGGCCGCGGACTTCGCGGGCCAGCGGGCAGTCGCGCGTTTTTGAAAGCGGCGCCACTTTCACCGCCAGCGGATCGCCCCGGTTGGCCGCGCCCATGCAGGAGATCACCGCCCGCGCGCCCGCGCGGACGGCGGCGGTCAGCAGGGCCGACTTGGGCCCGACGCTGTCGATCGCGTCGATCACCACGTCCGGCGGCCCGGCCAGGATTCGGGGGAAGGATGACTCGTCGGCGAACAGTTCCAGCGCCTCGACCCGGCCGTCCGGGTTGATGTCGGCCACGCGCGCCGCGGCGGCCTCGACCTTCTTGCGGCCGAGCGTCGAGTGGAGCGCGGCGAGGTGGCGGTTCAGGTTGCTCGCGCGGATCTCGTCGAAATCCGCCAGGCGGAAGCGCCCGACCCCGGCGCGCGCGAGGGCCTCGAGCGCGAACGAACCCACGGCCCCCAGGCCGGCGATGACCGCGAGGGCCTCGCCCAGTCTCGTCACGGCGTCCGGGCCGAGCAGCAGTTCGTTGCGCGAGAAGAAGGCTGCATCGCGAGTCATTTTCTCGCCTCCCCGGCGACCTTGTGTCGCCGGAAGGAAAGGTTCCGGGCATTTTCAAGCGTGACGCGCGCCGTCTCCTCCAGCGTCCACCCCCTGATTTCCGCCAGCGCCCCGGCCACGTAGACCAGGTGCGCCGGCTCGCTCAAGGCCGGAACATGGGCAGAACCGTCAGCGGCGCGAATGACCGGCGGCAGGTCGGGGGCGTCGGTTTCGATGAGCAGCCGTTCCGCTGGCGCCCGCGCGGCGGCCTCGCGCCCGCGCCGGTTGTTCGAGCGGGTGATCGTGCCGGAGAAAGAGAAGTACGCGTTGAGTTCCGCCAGTTGTCCCATGAGTTCCGCGGGCCCGGAATAGGAATGCAGCACCAGGCCGGGCTCGTGGCGGCCGAACTCGCGCAGCAAGTCGGGCAAACGGCCCCAGGCGCGGCGGCTGTGAATCCATACGGGCCGGCCGAGCCGCCGGGCCAGTTGCAACTGGGCTAGGAAGACCTCTTCCTGTTCCGCGTCGTTCCGGTCCGGGATCGCATGGTCGAGCCCGATTTCCCCGACGCCGGCGCCGGGGTGCTCGATCAGCAGGCGTTCGAGGTTCTCGATCCATTGTGCGGAACGTTCGCGCAAGTACCACGGGTGAAGGCCGAACGCGGGGACGAGGTCCGCGTGCCGCCCGGCCAGTTCCGCGACGCGGGGCCAGTCGGATTCCGTCGAGCCGCAGCAGATCATCCGCTCGATGCCGGCCGCGCGGGCCCGGGCCAGGACACCGTCGAGGTCGGGCGCCAGCCGCTCGTCCTGCAGGTGGCAATGGGCGTCGATCCATGACCAGGCGGCGTCGCGGGAACGCCGCCCTCCATCCGCTTGTTTCTGGAGGGTCGAGCTCCCGCGAGACCGTAAGGATTCGAGCGCGGCCTGAAGGTCCGCCGGCAGCGGGGCCTGGAAGCGGCATTCCGTCCCGGCGCGCGGATCGCGGAAGGCGATCTCCGCCGCGTGCAGAAAAAGCCTCGGGATATCTTCCGAAGCGCGCCCGTACAGGCGGTCGCCCGCGACCGGATGCCCGGCCGACGCGAGCTGGCAACGGATCTGGTGCGTGACCCCCGTCCGGATGCGCACGTCGAGGAGCGTGTGCCCGGGCAGGCGCTCGCGCGGCTCGTATTCCGTGATCGCCCGCATGGGACGGCGGCCGCGCGTTCCGTCCCGGACCACGATCATCCGGTGCGCCTCGCCCCCCGCGTGCGCCAGGAACTGATCCAGCCGCCCCCCGCGCTCCACGTGGCCGATCACGAGCGCCACGTATTTTTTTTCGACGGACCCGGCCCGGAACTGGCGGCGGAAGAAGTCATAGGTGGCTTCGTCCCGCGCCGCCAGGAGAACGCCCGAGGTGTCCGCGTCCAGCCGGTGCGCGATGGCCGGGAACAGGGGATCGGGCCCGAGGGCCGACAGTTCCGGGTAGCGGGCGAGCAGGGCGCTGACGAGCGTGTGCGCGTCGCCGGGCTCCAGCGGGTGGACGGGCAGGCCCGCGGGCTTGTCGAGCACGAGGAACGCCGGGTTCTCGTGGAGCACGGCCAGGGGCAGTTCCGGGTTGGGCGCGGCCTTCCAGTCGGTGGTCTCCATCAACTCGACGATTTCGATCCGGTCGCCCGCCGCCAGCCGGGTTCCCTTGGCGGCCGGCCGGTCGTTGACATGGACGGCCTTCCGCTCGATGGCCCGGGTGACCAGCGGCCGGGTCGTGCCCGGCAGGCGCGCCACGAGAAAAAGGTCGAGCCGTTTCCCCGCGTCCGCGGGCGGCACCTCAATGACATGTTGACGAATCATAGCCTGGCGGGAGGCCGGCCCCGGCCGTCGCCGCCTACTTCGATTCTTCGCCCAGCACCCACCGCCCGTTGAACCAGAAATACTGGTCCGGGTGTTCGCGGATGACCTGGTCGAAAAACCCGATGACGTAGCGCGTCATCCGCTCGATATCCGAATCCCGGTCGAGCGCGGGATCGGGATGGATCGGCGGGAAGCCCAACCAGCGGTGCCGCGTCCAGCCCTCGCGGACGGCATAGGCCGGGATGATCGGGACGCCGGCCTCGCGCGCGAAGGCGGCCATGCCGGCGGGGATCTGGGCCGTGTGCCCGAGAAACGGCACGGCCACGAACTGCGCCTTGGCCCGCAGGTCCGGCAGGATGGCGAGCACCTTGCCGTGCTGCAGCCCCTTTACAATACCCATGAAGCTGTGAGCCTCGCGGAGGAACGACTCGATGCCCGCGGAGGCGCGCACGCGGTTGAGCCATTCGTAGGTGAGCATGTTCTTCTGGCGGCGGACGATGATCATCAGCCGGGCTCCCAGGAGCTGCATCCCCACGCCGGCCAGCTCCCAGTTGCCCATGTGCGGGACGGCCAGGACGGCTCCGCGCCCGTCCTTCATGTTCTCGAACAGCAGGTGGACGTCGCGCTGGTCCACCACGCGGTGGATCCACTCGCGGGTGACGAGGGGCGTGCGCATGGACTCGATGCCGTTGAACACCAGGTTGCGCCACGCCAGCCATAGGATTCGTCTGCGCTCGCGGGGGGATTTCGTGTCGCCGAACACCTGGGCGATCCGCCTTTCGAACTTGCGCATCCGGCGGCGGGCGACCAGGAAGGCCAGCCGGGCCAGCGCCCAGCCGAGGGCCAGCGCCGCGCGGTGGGGCAGCCGCCCGACGAGCGCGGTCAGGCCGCGCACGAGTCCGTATTCCACGTAATCGCGCACCCGGTGTTTCATTCGTCCTGCTCCACCACGATCCGGAACCCGACGTCGGCGTCCCGGTAGCCCGCGGGAAAGGATACGCGGTTGTACACGCGGAGGAAACGCGGATCGTTTTCCGCCCAGCTTCCGCCGCGGGCGAAGGCGCCGCCGGCCGGGTCCGGCGCGCACCACTCGAAGACATTGCCGGCCATGTCGCGCAGGCCGTACGGGTTGGGTGGGTAGGAGCCGACCTCCCGGGCCTCTTTCGCGGCGAAGCAGGCCCGGCCCTCGGGCGCGCCCCAGCCCCAAGGATAGCGCGCGCCCTCGAGCCCGCCGCGCGCGGCGCGCTCCCACTCCGCTTCCGTCGGCAGGCGGACGCGAAGCCTGGTCCGCTCCGAAAGCCAGCCGCAGTAGGCCTGCGCGTCGGCCAGGCTGACCCAGGCCGCCGGGCGGCGGGCCTGCCCGCGCGCCGGCCGGAACCGGTCCCCGCGGCGGACGATCTGCGGCGAGCCCGGGTAGCCCGCGGCGCCCGGGGTATTGAGCCATGCGACCCACTCCCGCACCGTCACCTCGTGAAGGCCCATGCGGAAGGCCGGGACTTCGACCTCGCGCCGTTCCTGCGGGGGCTCGGCCTCGCGGCCGCCCATGACAAAGCGGCCGGCCGGGATGGCGGCCAGGGGCGGCGCGCCCGCGGCGCGGTCCCCCGCTTTCACGACCCCGCCGACGAGCCCGCCCCCGAGCAGCGCCAGCGCCAAGTCTCTTCGTATCCTGCCGTGTCCGCCCATGGTGAAGACCCGCGGTTGTTGTAAAGGGCTTATAACCGCAAGACTGTGCTTTGACAATCTCCGCGAAACGCCCTATGCTTCTGCGCTCTAACTCCAGAGTGGAGGAATGCCCTCATGAAAAGCGATGCCTCGAGTCGTGATGGATCCGGATCCCTGGCCATGGGCCTCCTGCCGCTGGTGGCCCTGGGCGGTTTGCTCGGCTACCTGCTGGCGGGGGATATTTTCTCGGCCTCGATCCGCCACCTGGCCGCCTGCTTCAGCCTCGGCCTGGTCTGGGCTTACCTCTTCCTGCAGTGGCTGGACCTGGTCTCCGAGTACATCGCCTTGAAGGGCGACCCGGCGCCGGCCGAACTCGATGTCGCCGACCGCGCGGCGGTGTCCGCCCACCTCGAGACGCTCTGCGCCTCGTCCGCCTTGCGCGCGCGCCTTCGTCACCTCCTCAAGACGTGGAGTCTCGGATGGCAGCCCCGGCAGGTCATGGGCCTGGCCGGCTTCCAGAGCGCCCAGGCCAGGGGCCAGTTGTATGGCGGCGTGGTGTTCGCGCTCCTCCTGCTGGTGGTCGCCGTGTGGCTCCAGGGGAACACGATGTGGTTCTGGGGCGGGATGATGCTGCTGGGCCTGACCGTGCTGGCGCGCCAGACGCTGCTCCTGCGCGTGGACCGCTACATCGAGTGCCGGCTCCTCGCGCGGCTGCCGTGCAACATCCCGCAGACCGCCATGACCGCCGCCGACCTGGCCGGCGCGCTGGGCGGGGCGATCCAGGCGGCGTTCAAGAACCACGTGCCGCAGCCCGATGCGATGGCGGCCGCGATGCGGTCGGCCGTGGAGGGCGCGATGCAACAGGTGGCGGCCTCGGTCGAGAAGCTGCAGAAGAGCGTCGGGGAAGGCCAGGGCGCCGCGGCCGAGAAGGTCGCGCAGGCGCTGTCGGCCGCCACCGCCGATCTCAAGGCGGTCAAGGAGTCGCTCTCCTCGGCCACGGGCGATCTCAAGACCGGGCTGGCCGCGGGCGTCGGGCAGTGGAAGGGCGTGCTCGAGGCGCATTCGCAAAGCCTCGACAAGTCCCTCGCCTCGATCCCGGGCCAGCTGGCCAAGACCTACGGCGAGGGCGCCGGCCAGGTCGTGGCGGCTTTCAAGGACCACGCCGAGAAAGTCGCGGCGGCCAGCCAGGGACTCCAGGCCCAACTCGACCGCGTCGCGCAGTTCGGCAAGGAAATCGAGAAGGTCCTCCACGTCCAGCAGACCGTGGACGGCACGCTCAAGGCCGTCGCGGCGACCGAGGAGTTCCGCAAGACGCTCGACGTGCTCAACAAGCACGTCGAGGCCTCGGACAAGCTGCTGCGCGAGGCGGCCAAGCCCAAGACCATCCGCCTCGTGGAAAGCGACCCCGACGCGCAGGGCTGAAAAAGTGGCGCGGCCGTCCCCGGCCGCGAAGAGCGCGGGCGGGACGCCCGCGTCACGGCGCGCGGCCTCAAGCTTCTTCCGTCGCCGGCGGGGCGCCGGCCGGGGGCTGGATCTTGTTCACCCGCAGCGGGAACCGTACCTTCAGGTCGCCCTCCAGCAGGATTTCGATCCAGTGCGTGCCTTCCTCCTGGAAGACCACGTTCATGAAGGCCTCGATGTTCGTCGCCGTGGCCTCGGCGTTGGGCAGGCGCACGGGGATGTCCTTGCCCTCGGCGAGCGTGGTCAGGCCGTCGGGCCGCAGGATGCGTGTCCGCTGCTGGAAGGTGCCCTCGCCGCTGCACCAGCGGGTGACCATGAACAGCCGCGGGTAGACCAGCGGGAACTTCGGCGCGCCAATGGCGTCGAAGAGCCCGATGAGGATGAACTTGCCGTTCCGCTCCTGGCGCACATCGTCGCACAGGATGCTCGATTGCAGGTCCGGTATCATGCCTGGCGCCTTCGGGTTTTCCATGGCCCGAGTATGGGGTCCCCTCCGGCGAAAGAGAAGCCGGAAAGGCGGGTCCTTACCGCACCTTCTTCTCTTTGCGCCGCTTCTCGACGATGGCCTCGGCGAGGGCATCGGGCACGGCCTCGTAGTGTTCGAAGTGCATGCTGAACGAGGCGCGGCCCTGGGTCAGGGTTCGCAGCGCGTTGGCGTAGCCGAACATCTCGGCCAGCGGCACGAGCCCCTCGATGATCTGCATGTCGCCCTTCTTGGTCATGGACTCGATGCGTCCGCGCCGCTGGCAGACGGAGCTGGCGCACGGGCCCATGAACTCCTCCGGGGCGACCACCTCGACGGACATGACCGGCTCGAGCAGCTCGGGCTGGCCCTTGAGAAACATCTGCTTGAACGCGATGCGGGCCGCCTCCTGGAAGGCGAAGTCGTTGGAGTCCACCTCGTGGTACGACCCGTCGTAGAGCGAGATCCGCAGGTCCACCACCGGGTACCCGGCGAACGGGCCGGAGCGCAGGGCCCGGACCACGCCCTTCTCGACGGACGGGATGTATTGCAGCGGGATGCGCCCGCCGACGACGTCGTTGACGAACTCGAACCCGCCGCCGGGCGGCAGCGGCTCCAGTTTCATGCACACGTGGCCGTACTGGCCGCGCCCGCCGGACTGCTTGATGTACTTGCCCTCGCCGTCGACGGCCACCGTCGCGGTCTCGCGGTAGGCCACCTCGGGCCGCCCGACCTTCGCCGTCACGTTGAACTCGCGCTTCAGGCGGTCCACGATGATCTCGAGGTGCAGCTCCCCCATGCCGGAGATGATCGTTTCGGAGGTCTCGGGATCGAAGGCCACGGTGAAGGTCGGATCCTCGTCCGCCAGCCGGTGCAGCGCCTCGCCCAGCCGCTCCGAGTCGCCCTGCGTCTCCGGCGCGATGCTGATGGAGACGACGGGGGCCGGGAACTCGATGGCCTCGAGATGGATGGGCTGATCCTCGTTGCACAGCGTGTCGCCGGTCCGCGTGTCGGTGAGGCCGACGACGGCGACGATGTCGCCCGTGAAGGCCTCGGTGATCACCTCCTGGCGGTTCGCGTGCATGCGGAACAGCCGGCTGACGCGCTGGGTTTTGTCGCGGCTGCTGTTCAGCACCGTCGAGCCGGATTCCAGCCGGCCGGAGTAGATGCGGATGTACGTGAGTTTGCCCATGTGCTTGTCGGACACCACCTTGAAGGCCAGGGCGGAGAACGGGTCGTCGTCCCTGGGCTCGCGGGTGTTCACCTCCGGCTCGCGCGCGCAGATGATGGGCGGGATCTCGTTCGGGGCGGGCAGGCAGCGGATCACGCCGTCGAGCACGCGCTGGATGCCCTTGTTCTTGAAGGCGGAGCCGCAGTAGACCGGCACGACGCGCCGGGCGATGGTGGCCTTGCGCAGGATGCCCAGGATCTCGCCCTCGGTCAGGTCGCCCTTCTCGACGAACTTCTCGAGCAGGGCGTCGTCCTGCTCCGCGCACTTCTCGACGAGGTTGGCGCGCCACTTCCGCGCCTTGTCCATCTTGTCCGCGGGGATGTTCTCCTCGCGGAACGTGGTGCCCTGGTTGTCCTCGTCGTAGTAGATGGCCTTCATGGCGACCAGGTCGATGATGCCCTTGAACGATTCCTCCTTGCCGATCGGCACGACGACGGGCACGGCATTGGCGCCGAGGTCGGTCTGGATCTCCTCCAGGACGGCGAAGAAATCCGCGCCCACGCGGTCCATCTTGTTGACGAAGGCGATCTTGGGCACGTTGTACTTTTCGCTCTGGTGCCAGACCTTTTCCGCCTGGGGCTCCACGCCGCCGACGGCGCAGAAGAGGGCGATGGCGCCGTCCAGGACGCGCAGGCTGCGCTCGACCTCGACCGTAAAGTCCACGTGGCCCGGGGTGTCGATCAGCGTGATCTGGTGATCGCGCCAGGTGGTCGTGGTCGCGGCGGACGTGATCGTGATGCCGCGCTCGCGTTCCTGGGGCATCCAGTCGAGCTGGGCGGCGCCGTCGTGGACCTCCCCGAGCTTGTGCGTCTTCCCCGTGAAAAAGAGGATGCGCTCACTGACGGTCGTCTTGCCGGCATCGATGTGCGCCATGATGCCGATGTTCCGTATATTCGAAAGCGGTACCTGTCTGGGCATGGTGTCTTCCTTCCCGCGGGGGTTCGGTCGCGGTTCTGCGCGAGGTCGTCCCGGCCGTAAAAAGGCGGCGACTATGCCGGGGGAACCCCCGGCAGGCAAGAGAAAAAAGCGCTAAACCCCGCTGTTTTCCGGCGGCGCAAATTCTTTTTTGGCATCGGGCTCCCGGATGGGCTATAAGGAGTCCCGGTACCATGGCGGAAGAGTTCGGCGATCCCGCGGAGCGTAAAATTTGAAGACCGTACCGTTTGTCCATTTGCATTTTCACACGGCGTACAGCTTGCTGGACGGGGCCTGCCAGCCGGACCGCGTGATGGAGCGGGCGCAGGAGCTCGGCATGGCGGCCGTCGCGATCACCGATCACGGCGTGCTCTACGGCATCGTGGACTTCTACAAGCAGGCGCGCAGCCTCGGGATCAAGCCCGTGCTGGGCTGCGAGGTGTACGTGGCGTCCGACGGACGGCGGGAACGGAACGCGAACGCGCCGCGGCATCACCTGGTGCTGCTGGCCGAGAACCTGCAGGGCTGGCACAACCTCGTGCGCCTCGTCTCCCTCGCGCACCTCGAGGGCTTCTACTACAAGCCGCGCATCGACAAGGAACTGCTGGCGCAGCACCACGAAGGGCTGATCGGGCTTGCGAGCTGCCTGCACGGCGAGGTGGCCGCGGCCTGCGCGCACGAGGATACGGCCGCGGCGGAGCGCGCCGCCCGGGCCTACACGGAGATCCTGGGGCCCGGCAACTTCTTCCTGGAGATCCAGGACCACGGCCTGCCCGAACAGAAGACCGCCAACCGGGGCATCCTGGAGGTCGCCCGCCGGACCGGCCTGCCCGTCGTGGCCACCAACGACGTGCATTACCTCCGCCCGGAGCATGCCGAGGCCCATGAGGTGCTGCTCTGCCTCCAGACGCAGACCGTCATGACCGATCCCAAGCGAATGCGCTATGCCTCGAACCAGTTCTACATGAAAAGCGGCGAGGAGATGCAGCGCCTCTTCCCGGACCATCCCGAGGTCCTGGCGAACACCGTGGAGATCGCCGACCGCTGCAACGTGGAGCTGCGCCTGGAAAAAGACCTGCACTTCCCGAAATACGAGATCCCGGGCGGGAAAGACGAGAAGACCTACCTCGAGCAGCTCGGGCGCGAGGGGCTACGGCGCCGCTACGGCATCGAGGACCTCGATCATCCGAAGAACGACGCGGAAAAGAAAATCCGCGAGCGGTTCTTCTTCGAGCTGGGCGTGATCGAAAAGACCCGGTTCCTCAACTACTTCCTCGTCGTCTGGGACTTCGTCCGCTTCGCCCACGAGCAGCATATCCCCGTCGGGCCCGGCCGCGGGTCCGGCGCGGGCAGCATCGTGGCGTACGCGCTGGGCATCACGGGCATCGACCCGCTGCGGTACAATCTCATCTTCGAGCGGTTCCTGAACCCGGAGCGCATCTCGCCGCCGGACTTCGACATCGATTTCTGCCAAAGCCGGCGCGGCGAGGTGATCGAATACGTCCGCGAGAAGTACGGGCGCGATAACGTGGCCCAGATCATCACCTTCGGCAGCCTCGGCGCCAAGACGGTGATCCGGGACATCGGGCGCGTGCTCGAGATCCCGCTAGGCGAGTGCGACCGGTTGGCCAAGATGGTCCCGGACGATCCCAAGATGACGCTGGAGATCGCGCTCAAGCAGAATCCCGAGTTCCGCAAGGCCCGCGACACCGAGGACAACGCGCGGCGCATCCTCAAGTATGCCGAGGTGCTGGAGGGCCTGCCGCGCAACCCGGGCACCCACGCCGCCGGCGTGGTGATCGGCGAGAGGCCGCTGATTGAACTCGTTCCGCTCCAGCGGGATAAGGACGGCGAGGTCATCACGCAGTTCGAGATGGAGCCCCTCGGCGAGGTCGGCCTGCTGAAGATGGACTTCCTCGGGCTGAAGACCCTCACCGTCATCCAGGAGGCCGTCGACCTTGTCCGGTCCGGGCGCGGCGTCGAGCTGGACATGGCGAACCTGCCCATGGACGACGCGGCGACGTTCGACCTGCTCAACCGCGGCGACACCGTCGGCGTGTTCCAGGTGGAAAGCAAGGGGATGCGCGACCTGCTGCGGCGTATCGGGCTGACGCGCTTCGAGGACCTGATCGCCATGATCGCCCTCTTCCGGCCCGGCCCGATGAACATGCTGGACGACTACGTCAACCGGAAGCACGGCAAGGTCAAGCTCGCCTACGACCATCCTCTGATGGAGCCCATCCTCCGCGAGACCTACGGCGTCATGCTCTACCAGGAGCAGGTGCAGCAGGTGGCCAACGTGCTGGCCGGGTTCAGCCTGGGCCAGGGCGACATTCTCCGGCGCGCGATGGGCAAGAAGAAGAAGGAAGTCATGGACGAGATGGAGGAGAAGTTCGTCCAGGGCTGCCAGAAGACCAACCGCATCCCGCCCCGCGTCGCCAAGAAAGTGTTCGAAGACATCTCCCGCTTCGCCGGCTACGGCTTCAACAAGTCGCACAGCGCGGCCTACGCCATTCTCTCCTACCAGACGGCATGGCTGAAGACGCACTACCCGGTCGAGTTCATGGCCGCGCTGCTCTCGAGCGAAATCGGCAACACGGACAAGCTGCCCCTGCTGGTGGCCGAGGCGCGCGAGATGGGCATCGAGGTCCTGCCGCCGAACGTCAACGACAGCGAGGTGCGGTTCAAGCCCGTCGGCGACGCCATCCGGTTCGGCATGGCGGGGGTGAAGAACGTCGGGACCGGCGCCGTCGCGGCGATCGTCGCCGAGCGCGCGGAGCGCGGCCCGTTCAAGGGCCTGGTGGATTTCTGCGGGCGCGTGGACGCCCAGCTCGTCAACAAGAAGACGCTGGAGAGTTTGGTCAAGTGCGGGGCCTTCGACTTCAGCGGGATGTCGCGCGGGCGGCTCTTCGCCGGCCTGGACTTTGCCGTGAGCCATGCCGCGGCCCTGCAGCGGGACAAGCGTAGCGGGCAGACCTCGCTCTTCGACCTCCTAGCCCCGACGGAAGGGACGCCCGCCCAGGACGAACTGCCCCCGGGCGAGCCGTGGCCGGAAAGCCAGATGCTGGCCGCCGAGCGGGAGCTGCTGGGCTTCTACATCTCGGGCCACCCGCTGACCGCCTACGAGTGGGCGCTGCGGACCTTCGGCGTGGCCAACATGGCGGGCCTGGAGGCCGTGCCGTCCGGCGGCGCCGCGCGGGTCGGCGGCCTCGTCGCGCAGTTCCAGAAGAAGTTCACGAAGAAGGACGAGAAGCCGATGGGCGTGTTCCGGCTGGAACTGCTCGACGGCGCGGTGGAGGCCGTGGCGTTTCCCGACGCGTTCCGCGAGTACGGGGTGCACCTCCAGGATGCCGCGCCGGTGATGCTCTGCGGCGTCGTCAAGAAAGGCGACCAGACCAAGATCGAGGTCCAGGAGATCTACCCGCTCAAGGACGTGCACCGGATGTTCGCCGAGCGCTTGAGTGTGCACGTCCCCGCCGCCGGGCTCGACGACGCCAAGCTCTGGAAGATCAAGGAGCTGCTGGCCCGTCATCCCGGGCCCACCCCGGTCACGCTCTGCCTGCAGTTCCCGACGGGCGAAAAGGTTTTCGTCAAGGCCGACCGGACGTTTCACGTCGAGGCGGCGGAGGCCCTGGTCCGGGAGCTGGAGCACGTGGTGGGCGAGGACGGCGTCTACGTCGAGGTCGTCAAGCGCGCGTGCCGCAAGGAGAACGGCGCGCGCAACGGGCGGGGCCGGTGGGGCGGCCGCCCGGACTGAAGGCGGCCCGGCGGGATCAATGGATGCTCAACCAGTCGCGCACGGCCCCGGCGGCCGGGCTTTCCGGCTCCAGCTTCAGGAAGGCCTCGTAGTGCCGGCGCGCGAGCCCGTAGGTGCCGGCCTTGTCCGCGTAGAGCAGGCCGAGCGCATAGTGCGACGCCGCGTGGTCCGGGTGGGTTTTGAGGATCAGGGCGTATTGCTCCGCGGCGGCCTCCACCTCGTCCTGCTCCGCGAGCAGCACGGCCAGGTTGTAGCGGGCCGCCACGAGGTCCGGCTGCCGCTCCAGGGCCAGGCGGTAGGCGTCCTTCGCGAGATCGAAATCCCGGCGGGCGGTGTACACGATGCCCAGGTTGAAAAACGCCGTGGCGAAGGAATCGTCGTTTTCGACGGCCCGCAGGTAGTAAAAGACGGCGCGGTCCACGTCGCCCTGCTGCTGATACGTCGTGCCGCGGTTGTAGGCCTGCACGGCGGCCTGGAGGTCGCGGGTGGCGGGCGGCTTGAAGGACACGCGGCGCGCGCCGTCGCGGGATTCCGCGCGGGCCGGGGGCGCGGGGGGAGGAGGCTCGGGCGCCGGCGCAGGTTCCGGGGGCGGCGTCGGCGCAGGCTCGGCGGGTGCGGGGGGCTCGGGCCGCGGGGGCTGCAGGACCTTCAGGCGCTCCCGGGCTCGCACGACCCGCGGATCGCCCGGGAAGCGGCGCTCGAATTCGCGGTACGTGCGCGCGGCGGGTTCGGGCATGTCCAGCGGCTGGTCGTAGAGCGTCGCCATGAGCCAGAGGGCCTCGGGGTTTTCCGGTTCCTGCTGGACGACGGCCCGGCAGGCCACGAGGGCGGCATCGAATTCGCCCGTTTTGACGGCGGCCTCGGCCAGCCCGAGCTGGGCCAGCGAAAAGCGCGCATCGAGTTCCACGGCCTTCTTGAAACTCTCCAGCGCGGCGTCGGCTTTCCCTCGCTCGGCCAGGAATCGTCCTAGCGCGTAATGGGCCCGAGCCTGCTGCGGCGCGAGTTGGACGGCGGCCTGCAGGGCCTTCTCCTGCTTGCCGGCCTCGCGCTGCCGCTCTGCCCGGCCCGCGGCTTCAAGGCACAGGTGCAGCGCCGCGGCGGTATGTCCCCTGGCCGATTCCGCGGCCGCGTTCTTCAGCAGCGCCTCGTAGGACTTGGCCGCCGGAAGCGGAGAGGGCGAGGGGGCTTGGGGCGCCGCCGATTTCTCGGCTTTCTCGGCGGCCATGTCGCCGAGGGCGCGTCTCGCGTACTCGGCTTGGGGCCCCGCGTTCGCCGCCGTGTCGCCGCGAAGGGCCTCCAGGTATTTCCCGAAATAGGACTCCGCCTGTGCCGCGTCGCGTCCCTCGTGCAGCCGGGCGAGATTGAAGAGCGCCGGCGAGTACCGGGAGTCCTTTTCCAGCGCCTGCATGAAGTAGAACACCGCCGGGTCCCGTTGGCCGGCCCGGGCCTCGACGCACGCCAACGCGTTCAGGATGCGTGCGGATTGCGGCGCGCGCGCCAGGGCGACGGAAAGCACGCGCCTCGCTTCCGCCCATTGTCCCGACTGCGTGTACAGGGCGCCCATGAATTCCAGCGGGCGCGGGTCCCCGGGCCGGGACAGCGCGGCCTCCTGGAACAGCGACTCCGCGCGGGCGGGATCGCCGCTCTCGAAAAAGATCACCGCCGTGTTGTACAGGGGTTCGGGCAGATCGGGCGCCAGCCGGCGGCTGGCCTCGAAGGCTTCCAGCGCGGGCTGCACCTGGCCCATGCGCCAGCAGGCCACGCCGAGAAAGTGGTACGCCGCGGCGTTGTCCGCGTGGCCCGGCCGCCGCGCGATTGCTTTCTCCAGCAGGGCCCGCGCCCGGACCCATCGCTCGCGGTTGAATTCGCGCAAGCCGAGGCTGTATTCCCGTTCGCCCGGCGCCCCGCCGCAGCCGCCCAGGAAGCCCAGGCCCAATATGAACAGCGCGGCCGCGCCCGCCAGGCTCTTGAGTATGCTTCCCATGGTTTCCTGCCCGCGCCTTCAGGATAACGCAGGAGACAGAGCGCGGACAAGGAAAAGGGGGCGCCCAAATGCGCGGACAAGGTTGCCCCCCGCGACGGTCTTCTCCCGCGCGAAGCGCGCTGCTTTGAAGCGCCGATGGATATCGCCCGGCATCCGAAAAGCCGGCCGCTCATCCCGAGCGATAGCGAGGGATCTCGCGAAAGAGAACGGCGGGTGGGTTCGGCGGAGGGTCCTCTCCGGGGCCGTGATCGAAACGTGTCCTGCCGGTCCAGACATCGGCATCATGAAGCCGGCGCTGATGTTTCAGATCACGCGAGCGTCCGCGCGCCTTGCACTTCCCATCCGGCCGCCGCGGACGTGACAACACGCGGCCCTCCAGGTTGCGATATCACGAAGCCTGTGCTGAAGAACGCTGGAGGGCGCCGCCCCGTCTGCGCCTTCGGTTCCGGAGCGCGACAGGCGGTCCACCCCCCCCGGCTTGTTGCCAACCCGGCGTGCCCCGCCGGGCCCGGCCGCCGGTCCGATGCGAGTTTGCGCACGGCCAAGTCAGGCCGAGACCCAGACGGTGCGGGTGCGCGGTCCGTCGAATTCGCACAGGAACACGCCCTGCCACGTCCCCAGCCGCAGGTGCCCGCGCTCCACGAGAACCCGGACGGAGGAGCCCATCAGGCTGGCCTTCACATGCGCCGCCGCGTTGCCCTCCGCGTGGGCATAGTCGGCCCTCCACGGGACCACGCGCTCCAGCGCCGCCTCCAGGTCCGACATCACGTCGGGATCCGCATGCTCGTTGATCGTGATGCCGGCCGTGGTGTGAGGCACGAAGACGGTCACCGCCCCGTCCCGCACGCCCAGCGCGGCCGCCGCGCGCTCGACCTCGCGCGTGATATCCACGAAGTCCGTGCGCCGCTTCGTCGCTATGGAGAAGGATTCCATGGCGCCGACGATGCGCCGCGAAATCCGTAAAATCAAGCCATCGTCATCACCTCCCCCCGCGGCGCGCGGCCCGGCCAGCACGCGCGCCTTCACCAGTAGAAAGGAGCGAGGCCGGATCCATTCCACGAAAAAGAGCGGGCCTGTGCGGCGGCCGCTGCGTGCGGGTGGGGGCGATCTTCTTCGGCCTCGACGAACGGGCCGTTCTGCGATAGCGTGCGGCCCAACATATCCCTTGAAAGGAGGGTTTCGTGAAATTCATCAGGTGCCTGTGTCTGCTGGCGGTCGTGGCGAGCCTGGCCTCGTGCTCGGGCGGGAAATATGCCGACGCGAAAGCCGCCATGAACGATCAGATCTCGTTCATGGACGACTTCGTCTCCCAGGTCGAGAAGGCCGGCAGCGGGAAGGAAGTCGCCGCCGCCGTGAACCGCTACTCCGAGAGAATGTCCGCCATGATGGAGAAGAGCGAGAAACTCAAGGAGAAGTACAAGGGCGAGGATCTCGAGAATGCGCCGGAACTGAAGGAAGAGATGGAGAAGGTCAAGGCCGCGGCCATGAAGTTTGCCCAGGCCTTCATGAAAATCGGCACCCAGTACGGGGACGATCCGGAAGTCCAGGCCGCCATGGCCAAGTGGCGCGAGAATATGACCAAGATGGCGCAACCCTGATCGCGCCGCGGACTTCGGCGAGATAAGCCGACAAGAACCCCGGCGGGCTTGCCCCGCCGGTGAACGAGGGCGGGGACCCCTCGCCGGGCGTGGTCCTCGCCCTCTGCCTTCGTCAGACTACGGAAGAGTGATTTGTGTGCCGTCCGGCCGCGTGATGACCGGGTCCTCGCCGAGCGGATTGATCGTCAGCGTATGCCCGGGCGGGAGCGCGAGGGAGCCGGGCCGCAGATACGGCTCGATGTCCGCCTCGGTGACCTCTTCGCCGTCGTTCTTGCTCTCCTCCAGCGCCCACTGCTGCTTGGCGGCGTCCACGAGCCGCAGCGTATTGATCATCTGCGCGTGCTGCGCGTGTGAACGCGCCCTCGTGAAGCTGGGGATGGTGATGGCCGCCAGCATGCCCGCCGGCATGGCGGCGCCGAGGAGCAGGACTTCCCGCCCGCCGGTCGGGGTCACGGAATGCGTCAGGAGCCCGGTCGGCTTGACCACGCGCACGCTCGCGACCGAGCCTTTCATGCTCCAGCCAAAGAAGAGGTCCATGAGTTCGAGCGTCAGCTCGGCTTCCTCCTCATCCATGTCGCCCCGGATGGCGCCGCGCTGGATCTCGTACGCGGCGGCCTTGAGCCGCTCGTCGATGAACGTCAGCCCGTTATGCTCCGCGGGCAATCCCTGTGTCAGGGCCTGGAAGCCCGCCTCCGCCTTCAAGCCCGGGGCGCCGCCGAGCACGGCTACAGCCTGGGCGAGGACGTCCGGCGTGGAGCCCGCCAGCAGAAATCCCTCGTGCTGCGCGAGCGCGGGCTGCAGCGGGAACGGGGCCTCGGCGACGGCGGGGGAGACGTGGAGCGTGGCGCCCCCGGTCTGCTGTTCCTCGAAGGTCAGGCCGCTCCCGCCCAGGAGCGTCAGGAGGAGTTGCATCAGTGAGTCGTCCTTGACGCCGATCGCGATCAGCAGCGAGGGCTCGGGCACCTCGATCCCTTCCTCCCCGAGGGGCAGCGGCAGCGTTTTTTCCTTCGAGAGCTGCACGGACACGGCCAGTTCCCCGCTCAAGGAGGCCAGCAGCGCGTCGAGGTCCGCGCCCGCGGACGTCTTCAACTCATCCACGGCGGCCCGCATTTCCTCGTGCGCCTGTTCGCTTCCGACCTCGCGCACGGCGGCCTGGAGGAAGGCCCAGATGTCGGCGGGCTGGATATCCGCGGAGACCACCAGGGCGGCATCCGCGGGCAGCAGGTCCAGCACGCGCAGCGCGCGCGGGGCGCCCCCGAGCATGCGCCAGAAGAGGGGCTCGTTCTCCGCCGGCCGGCGGCCGATGAAGCTCTTGACCTCGAACAGCCCGTCCGGCCGCGGCTTGGAGCTCAAGCCGACGCTGACCCCGTCGTACAGGCCCTGGCCGCGCAGGAAGGCGTCCAGCCGCCGGAAGACATCCGCCGCCTCGGCGGCCGAGTCGTCCTGCTGGGCGACGCGCTCCATGGCCGCCTTGAACTTTCCGAGCAGGCCCTCGACCAGGTTCTCGATCTGGAAATACACGAACATGTCGCCGTGCAGGTCGAGTTCGGCGGCGGCCTGGTCGAACAACTCCGCCGAGCGCGCGGGATCGCCCGCGCGGGCGCCGGAGGGCAGGAGCAGCGCCAGCGCCATAACGGCACCGAGCCATCCGGAGTTAAACTTGCGAAGGCTGCCGCGACGCGTCTTCATCCGTGGTCTCCTTGTTTGTGGGGTTTGAACAACTGGCGGAGAGGGTGGGATTCGAACCCACGTTACCCTTTTGGGGTAAACACGCTCTCCAGGCGTGCCCAATCAACCGCTCTGGCACCTCTCCGCGATGACATAATAACCTGGCGCGACGCGCGTTACATGGCGCGCGCTGCGCCAGCCCTGATTTCTGTTACACGACTATTGCCATCCGCACGAGCACATACAGATCCGTATCCGCCACCCGGCGCCATTCAGAACCAGCGGCAGCCAAGCTACCAGCACGCCACCGGGGAGGCAAGCGGCAATCAGGCTCCGGGCGCGCGCCACGCGCCACGGTGAAGCCGGCATGAATTTTGTGGACGGCTTGGTCACATCCGCCGGGGTTCACCCGGTCTTTTTTCATAGCCTCGTGGGCGCGCCCCGGATAGAATCTCCAATCGGAAATTGATCCATCATGAATCATCGGTGCGGTTCGCTAACGGCGGTCGCGGCGGGACTGGTGGTTTCCCTCCTTCTTTTCTCGGCGTGCGATCCGCTTTCACGCCCGCCGCCCGAGACAGCCCTGCCCGCCGACTTCGAGCTCCGCTGGAGTAGCGGCGCGACCCACGCGGAGTGGGGGCGCAAGGAAGGAACCTTGAACGCGCAGGGCGAACTGGTCTGGGTCGAAAGCCGCGGCTCCGGTGACGAGGCCACCCGCACCGAACGGCGGGGCCAGGCGAGCCGGGAGCAGCTCGATGCCTTGTGGCGCGCGATCCAGGAGCACCGGTTCTTCAACCTGCGGGAACAGTACTCGAATCCGGGCGTCCGGGACGGTTTCTCCAGTTTCATCGCGGTCCAGGCCGGCGGCCGGGAACACAGCGTGGCCGTGATGAACACCCGGCAGGAGCGGTTTTCCGAAGTCATGAAGGTCCTGGACGCAATACGCCGGGAGGTCATCCCGGAGGAGCCGGAAACGGACTGAAAACGCCGCGGCCCGTGAATACGCGCGGGCCGGGGACGTCTTTACAGGCAAGCCGTCGGGGCCGCAATAAGTTGCCGATTCCCTGGGAGAAGACGACATGGTTCCGAAATTCTGCAGCCAATGCGGCGCGGCGCTGACCGCCGGCGCGAAGTTCTGTGAACAGTGCGGAACGGCCATCGCGGGCATGACGGCGGCCGCCCCGCCGGCTCCGGCGGTGGCGCTGCCGCAACCCGGCACATCTCCGCCGCCCGCGCCGACACCCATACCGATCCCGATTCCGGCACCGGCGCCCTCCCCATGGGCCGCCGGCCCTGCGCCACAGGCCGCGCCCTGGGTCTCGTCTCCCCAGGCAACGCCCTGGGCTTCTTCGCCCCGGGCCGGTCCGGCCCCGATCGTGGAGGGAGCCCCGTACGCGGGGATCGTGCAGCGCTTCGGCGCCCTGCTGGTAGACGGATTCCTGCTCGGTGGCCTCTGGTGGCTGGCCGGAGGCCTGATCATGAGGCAGCTCTATACGTGGTTCTGGCGGATGGGCCTTTCCCCGACCACGGGGATGTACGCGATCGGCATCCTGGCCGGCTGGCTCTATTTCGCCGGCCTGGAGTCCTCGGCCCGGCAGGGCACGATCGGGAAGATGATCTGCAAGATACGGGTCGTGGACCTGCAGGGCCGACGCATCGGGTTCGGCAAGGCGACCGGGCGCTACCTCGCCAAGATCCTCTCCGCCCTGCCGCTCGGCCTCGGCTTCCTCGCCGCCGCTTTCAGCCAAACCAAGCAGGCGTGGCACGACAAGTTGAGCGGGTGCTTTGTGGTGATGGACATGCATACAACATAGAAACATCGCCTAATTATGCAACAATTCAATCGCAATTTCAGCATCCTCTTGTTGTTTGCGTTGCTGTGGATTGTCCCCAAGCATTGTCATGCCGAATTTATACGCGAAATTGTTTGGCCACGTTTTCCTACTGATTCCGAGATCGAGAAGGCATACCAAGTCGCCTCACAATTAGATCATCCGCTCTGGGTTTCAAAAGCATATAAATTCCATAATCCACGATTACTCAGGAAGAATGTAGATGGGCGGTTGTATTCGTATACGATTGACGATGGAGCTGTGAATGCCCGGATGGGGGTTGTATTCTACAAGGTTGCAGGAGGGAAAGTACTATGGTCGTGGCTCGATTATGATAACGCGCAGAATGAGTGGAAATTCAGGACCCAAGTGCGCGGGGAAGGATCCTTCACAGATGCAGAACTGATTAGGAAAGCAGAGATTGAAGTAGATGAGATTTACAAGCCCGAATCAAATCATGGTTATGGGTATACTCCAGGATTCCCAGATCTGGATTCTTCAGAATGGGAAGTAGTTACTGGCTCCGGCGGCACAAGTGATTTGCCGGTGCTCCCCATCGCCGTGGGCACAGGCGTGACGCTCGCGGTGTTGGGTGCGGCGAAGAAGCTGCTTGCGAAGAGCAATGCCGCGCAGAAGCCGCAAGCCCAGGAGAAGGCGGAGAGTCGGGACAAGAAGAACGAGGTTGTCGGCTATGTCCTGCAGTTGAGCTCCGACCGGCTGGAAGTGGCTGTTGGGCGGCCGGCGCCGTTGCGGGTGAATGTCTGGAAGGTGGATGGCTGGGGCACGCCGACTGTAGCGACAGATGCGAGCATCACCCTGTCGCATCCCAACACGCGGGAGATCGTTGTAGATCCGGTGACGGTTAATGGCGGCGTTCTGAATGCCTCCGTCCGCCTGCTTGGGACGCCCACAGTCCCGGAAGCGGAAATCAAAGTGCGCGCGCAAACCAATACAAGCAGCCATGAAGCGACCGTCAAGATCGGATGGGTTAAAAAGGCAAGGTTCAGGCTCAAGGTTCGCCCATCCGATCTCCAAGAGCTTTCTCTCAACAATCCAGAAGTCAGGAACTCACTGGCTCGTGAATTTTATGTGGACATCAACATCCCCTAGAGAGGCGATCTAATGCTTCTATTACTATTAGTTCTTGGCGCGTGCCTGCTGACGGCCTTTTGTTTCCTTATCTGGCGGGTTGTTTCCCTGGAAAAAGCCTATGCCTGGGATCCAAACTCTCACGACAAAATGGCCTGCTACGCCCTTGACATGCTGCAGCAGTTGAACCCGAAAAGCCTTTTCGGCTGGGTGCTCGACCTGAGTCGGAAACACCCGGCGGAGACCTTTAGGAATGCCATCGAGATGCAGATCCGGCGGGGCACGATCGACGAGGATATGAACTCGATTATCCTTGTCGAAATACCGAAGTTCCGTGGTGTCAACGGGGCGTATCATTTCTACAATCCTGATCCTAACAATCCTAACCCCAAAAAGGGATTGAGTGACTCGGACTGGGGTACAAAACTATTAGGTGATATATCTGGTTGCGAAGTGCCCATGCCAAGCGCGCTAGAGCGGGCGACCTTCCGTGCTGCGAAAGCCGACCCAGGCTGGAACATGCGTGGACTTATCAATCGGAACTGGCATTTGGACAATGAGGGGCGCAACTACACCATATTGGACGCCGTCCTCTATCTGGAGTGGGGGTACTCTCACCTGGCGTTTTACGCCATCGGAAGAGTTCTCCACTTGCTCCAGGACATGGCGGTGCCGGCTCACACACGAAACGACTCGCATTCCGGGGAGTGCGGCGATTCGAAGGACCCGTTGGAGCAGTACGCCGCTAAAGAGGATGGTAACTACGAGATTTGGGACTTTCGCCCCGCCCGGAAGTATCCTTCCGGCGCCTCAGATATATTCTGGCAGGCCATCGAATCCTATGGATCCCATAAAAAGGCACAGCCCGCAGCGCTTTTCGTTGAACTGGCCAAGTGGTCCAACAGTGAATTCTACAGCCACAGCACGATCCCTGGCAATGGCGACTCCCATGACCCGAACGATCCAAGCAGGAAGCTTCTCCGGGGCGACAAAAGGGTGGACTGGAAAAAGTGCAGTCCGAACCCTGCGGCGCTCTGGCGGGTGCTGCGCAAGTTCGGCGACGGCCTCGAACATGCCTTCCGCCAGATGTTCCCGCAGGCTCCTGCGCAGTGGCAGCACGGCCAGCAGCTTGGCCAGAACATCCTTACAATTTGCGCTGGTGAAAACGGCGGCATTGCCGAATTGCGAAAAGCACTAGTCCTTATTCAAAGCACCTATTCTAGCTACATCAGAATCTACTTCGAAAGGGAATACGACTCCGGGGTCTGGAGGCCCGAAGACAGCCATCGTGCTGAGGGTCCATTGTTGGACAAAGGCCTAATGCACCGCTGCGCGTTCTTCTCTAGGCTGTATAAGTCGCTGGACATCAACCGTCTGTTGCAGCTTGCCGAGAGCCAGACGAGTGTCGACCAAGTGATTATGCAGTGGGTGGACACAATCCCCGAGGAGGGAATCCTATACGGCTATAATAATCTACATGGACCGTGCGCTCTCTCCGAAAACCAGATCCAAGAGCAATACCTTCAGACTGAGTCGACGGCTGTAGCCTACTGTGCTCACATGCTGAACAACTGGTTTGAACAAGCTTTTCGCCCCGGCCAAGGGCGCGGGCTTGGAATATGGCTTAACAAGTACTTCGCGCCAAGCGAGCGTCCCGGGATCGAGGTGCTTCGAGCGCCTTCGAACGACGAGACTCTGAAAGCCGACGTCGGGGCGGTAATTGGCGTGGCCAACCACCTGCCGGTGCCTTTGCCCCTGACCATCGAGATCGAATTGGTCAAGGACGGAACCGACAAAGAGTTATGGGAGAACGGACTGTCGCTGGACGTAATGACATTGAATTCAACGACCGCATCTATGGGGGGCGGTGGGTCGTCATCAGAGGCCAGTAATTCTCAAGTGTTTTTTGCTCCCGAGTCACAGGAAACACTAGTCTTTTCACAGGACTGCCCAAAGCAGGAGTTCCAAACGCAGGAGGTTAGTCCGTACAACCGCGCGACTCTCACAGGATTTCGCGTTCCCTCGTCTGGCAACCAAGGCGGCATCACTCGGGAGCAGGAGGCCAGTCTGAAGAAACTTGAACTACTGCCCAAGGGCGGGGGTGACAATCAGTTTCATGCATTCCTGATCCACCTAAAACCGAACGGTCAGAAATGAAGCCCGGGGGAGCTAAGGCACTGGCCTATGATTAAATGCTTTGTAATTGAAGGCGAAAGCATGCGTCCTGCCCTGCGGGAGGGCGATGTCATCGTGGCTTGTGGTCTGAAACGGCATCCTCGGGTGGGGGAGGTGCTCGTCTTTCGGGCTCCATTGGACGGCCGGGTGGTCGTCCACCGAGTGGCGCATGCGCTTGACAGTGCGGTGGTAACCCGTGGCGATGCCAATGCTTATGCCGATCCACACGTGATTGATCTCGATCAGATAATTGGTGTTGTAAAGCTGGCGATTCCCTGGTTGGGCCGCTTCTTATACCCGCTTCGCAAGGTTCGCCCGGCATGACAAAACCGTCCAACTGCCCGCTCTGTGGCGCCGAACTGAACGAGGGTTCAACAGTCTGCGATTTCTGCGGCCTTCCAGTTGTCACAGAGACTATCGATACTAAGTGGACAGAGGGGGTGTCCGCCCCCATGCCGCCGGCGCTCCACACGGGAGTCGCCAGTTCTGTCGATCAATCCTTCTCGCCCCGCGTGGCGGACCGATCCCTCGGGCCCCCCAAGACTTCGCCTGCGGCCGGATTGTCGTCATGTTGTGCTGGCTGCGGTGCGTCGTTGTCGCCCGGGGCCCGCTTCTGTCCTTCGTGCGGTAATCCGATAGCGGTCATAATAGCCACCGCCGGCATAAATTGTGTATTCTGCGGCAGATCTGTTAAGGCCGCCAGCAAGTTCTGTTCCGAATGTGGGCGTCCGGTCGAACGCAAGGATCGGCCACAAATCTGCTCGCAGTGCGGGCAGCCGATCAAGACAGGGGCCAAGTTCTGCGGTGCCTGCGGGGCGCCGGTCGCCGGGGGCAAGGGCAAGGAATGAAAGAGGAAGAATGACGGCGAAGTTTTGCAAGCAGTGCGGGGCGCCGCTGAATACCGGCGCGGCTTTTTGCGGCGGGTGCGGGGCCCGGTTCGAGGCGCCGGCGCCGGCCATGTCGTCGCCGTGGGCCGGCGGCGCGAGCCGTCCCGCCATGGCCTCGCCGTTCGAAAGCGCCGGGGCGGCAGGACGGGGCGCGGCCCGCGCGGTATCGGCCGCGGCGCAGATATTCAAGGGCGGCGGGGCCATGAAAGGGCTGGCGCCGCCCCGCTGGAACGTCGTGGTGGGCGAGACCCTGCCGTCGCCCATGGACTTGCTGAAGGCGAAGGCCGGGGAGATCCTGCGCGGGCCCGTCCGGAAACTGGCGGACGCCGCCCGGCAGGCCGTGTCCGCGCCGGCACCTGCTTCGCCCGCCCCGCGCGCGGCGGGTTCCTTTTGCGCCGGCTGCGGGGCCGCTTTGAAGCCGGGCGCACGGTTTTGCGGGCATTGCGGGAACCGTTTGGCGTAATATCAGGCAAGATGTATATCGAGCTTACAAGAAAGGAATGATATGGACCCGGTAACCATGGTCATCATAGCAGTCGCGGCAGTGCTCGTGCTGTTCCTGATCGGCACGTACAACAAGCTGGTCGGGCGCCGGAATGCCGTGATGAACGGCTTCGGCACGATGGACGTGCTGCTGAAGAAGCGGTACGACCTGATCCCGAACCTCGTCGCCGCCGTGCAGGGCTACATGCAGCACGAGCGGGCGGTGCTGGAGCAGATCACGGCCTTGCGCGCGCAGGCCGTGTCCGGGCGCCTGACGACCGAGCAGATGTTCGCCACGAACGCGCAGTTGGGAACCTTGCTGGGCGGCCTGCGCGTGGCGATCGAGAATTATCCCCAACTCAAGGCCAACGAGAACGTGCTGCACCTGCAGGCCACCCTGGCCGAGATCGAGGAGCAAATCTCCGCCGGGCGCCGGGCTTACAACGCGACGGTGCTGAACCTGAACAACGCGCTGGATATGTTCCCGTCGAGCCTGGTGGGGATGCTTTTCGGGTTCCAGCGCGCCGCGTTCTTCGAGGCCGGCGCGGAGGAGCGCAACACGGTCCCCTCGGTCAATATCGGCGCGCCGCGCTGACCATCGAGATCCTCAACTCAAGGAGGCTGTCATGTTCTGCCCGCAATGCGGAGGCTCGGTAAAGGACGGTGCAAAATTCTGCGAGGCGTGCGGCGCGCCCATGGCGGCAGCGCCGCCGCCGCCCGCGCCGGCGCCCCCGGCGGCGGTCCGGCCCTCCCCGGCGCCGGCCATGTCGGATCCGTTCGACACCTCGGCCTCGTCGGTGCGCAGCGCCGCTTCGCATAACAGCCAGGCCCTCATGGTGCCGGCGGTTATCATCGTGCTCGTGGTCGTCGCCGGCCTGGCGCTCTGGATCAGGCACAAGCGGAAGGAGCCCGGTCCCGCGGCCCCGGTCGAGGTGGAGCAGGCGGCCTCGCCCGTCGAAGAACCGGTTCCGTACGAGCCTCCGCCCGTGAGCGACGAGCCGGTTTCGCCATCGGGCAGCATCCCGTATGAACCGATGCCGGATTGAGGAGCGAGACCATGTTCTGCACGCAATGCGGGCAACAACTGAATGACGGGGCGCGATTCTGCACCGCGTGCGGCGCCGCCGTGGCGGCCCTCGCGGGGAGGGGGGCCGCCGCGGCGCCGGAGCCGCCGCCCGCGGAAGCGAAACCGCAGAGCCCCGACCGGATGCCCGTTCGGACGGAGGCCGAGTTTAGAACCTTCTATCAGAATTCCATTCTCCCCGCGCTGAAGGAAGTCGAGAAGCTGCGGCTGGAATGCCGCCGCCGCATCGTCGCGGTCCGCTGGATCACCTGTGCCTTCATTGTGCTGGTCCTGGCGATAGCCGTGGGATTGAGCAGCCTATGAACGCATCAGCCCGGCAGCCCAAAACGAGGGGGACGAAGGTCAAGCACGCGGTCATTGGCATAGCCATCACGCTGGGCATCATCTTGCTCTTCATGGTTTCCGTTGATCCGGGGATACTCCAGAAGCCGGTTTCACTCCTGATGGCCTTCGGCGCCCTGGTCGTGGCTACCGCCGTTTTGAATTTCTTCCTGGCCCTTGGCCGCTGGAAGCACAGAGCCTTCGTGAAGTACCACGACCAGTACAAGAAGACGGTCATCGAGGCCCTCATCCGGTTCATCGAGCCCAGCCTGAAGTACGAGGCCGACTCCCGCCTTTCGAAGAAGCTGTACGAACGAAGCGGGCTTTATCCGAGGCCGTATGGCCGCTATGAAGGCGACGACTTGATTTCCGGGAAGATCGGGAAGACGCCGTTCTCCTTTTCCGAGCTGCATACCCAGTACGCCACGGAGGGAAAAGACATTTTCGGCAATCCCAAGGACATCTGGCACACCATCTTTTACGGCCTGTTTTTTGTGTGCGAATTCAACAAGATGTTCAAGGGCCGGACCTACGTATTCCCGGACAAGCTGGAGAAGAGCCTCGGCGACCTCGGCGCGGCGTTGCAGAGGGAAAAGACGGCGTTCGGCGAACTGGTCAAGCTGGAGGACCCGGAGTTCGAGCGGCTGTTTGCCGTGTACGGGACGGACCAGGTTGTGGCCCGCTACGTCCTCTCCACGAGCCTGATGGCGCGGCTGACGGCGTTTCAGAAGAAGGCCGGGCGGGAACTCCGGCTTTCGTTCGTGGACTCCGACCTCTACGTCGCCATCCATTACGGGCACAACCTGTTCCAGCCCCCGCTTAACCGGTCGGCGATCAGTTACGACGACATCCGCGGCTACTTTGAGGCCCTGCAGCTCGTGCTGGGCATCGTGGACGACCTGAACCTCAACACGCGGATCTGGGGGGCGCGCGCGGTGGAGCACTTGAAGGCCAAAAGCGGCTCGGACGCCAACGAAGAATAACCGGCACGATGGAGGCCGGGAAAGGAATGGGCATGAAGACGATCGGCATGGCGGGGGCGGTGTTGTTGAGCGCGGTCATGATCGCGGGCGCGGCGGAGTGGGTGACGGAAGGAACGTTCAGCGCCAGTTCCACCTACGGGCCGAACACGCGCGGGAACGTGTTCGACGGCGGGCACTGGTGCGGCGCCAAGAACTGGCAGGACTGGATCCAGCTGGACTTTACCGAGCCCGTCGAGGTGGCGGCCATCAGCATCGGCATGGCCGGCACGGACATCACGACCCAGGACGCCCTCATCACGATCAAGCTGCAGGGCGAGGACGGCGCGTGGGTCGTCGTGGATGAACTCAAGGATACGAACGTCAACTATGAGGAGCTGTCCTTCGAAAAGCGCGGGAATTCCGTGCCCACCTATCGCAAGGACTTCGATCCCGTAGTGGCCAAGAGCTTCCGGCTGGAGCTGGTCGGCCACGGCTGGTTCCGGGCCGAGGATATCCGGATCTGGCGCGCCGGGGCGGAGGTATCTGTCGAGGCGCCCGCGACAGAGGAAGCCGAGCCCGGCGCAGAGGAACTCTCCGAAGACACCGAACGGATGCCGGAGTAGGCGGGTGGACGCTGTGCCGTCCCGCGCGCAAGCGGTTGTTTTTACCAAAACGAAAGGGTGAACGATGAAGGGCTCCGTTTCTTTTTTCATGATCATTTCCGCCGCCTTCCTGACGGTCTCTGGCGTTGCCCGCGCCGGGCCGGATTGGGCCTCGATGCAGCAGGAGATGAACGCCCTGGAGAAACAGAGTGCCTGGCTCGGCAAGGTGGCCCTGTTGGAGCGCGCGGGAGAGTTGGCCAACCAGGGCAACCTGGTTGCGCGCGTCGCGCTGTGCGGGGCGTACCTGGACGAGGACAGCCCCTTCCATGATCCGAGGGTCGGCGCGGTGCTGGCGCGCGACGTGGCGCGGGAACTGCAGGAGTGGGCGGACCAGGGCGACCCGGAAGCGCAGTGCTACCTGGCGGATTTCTACGACGAGGGCTGGGGTGTGGCGCAGGACGAAGAGCGGGCTGTCGACCTGATGCGCCGGGCGGCGGATGCCGGGCTGGCCAAGGCCCAGGTGGACTTGTGCAGGCGCTACCTGTACGGCGAGGGAGTAGAGGAGGATCCCGACGAGGCGGAGCGGTACCTGGACCTGGTCTTGAGTTCGCTTGATCCTGAAGCCTGCTTCGCCGTGGCTTTCGCCTACGGCGATCCGTATCTTTCGATCCGGGTCAAGGACAAGCAAAAGGCCCTTCATGCCTACGAGATGGCCGCGCAGTATGGACACGCGTTTTCCGCGTCCATCCTGGAAGATCTCTATCGAAAAGGAGAACAGGTCCCCCAGGACACCGCAAAGGCGGATTCCTGGCGCCGCAAGGCCGCCGAGCTGGGTTGGTCCGGCGCGGCCTACGAGTTGGCCGAGGAAGCCGTGGAGCAGGAGAACTTCGAGCTGGCCGTCCGATGGTTCAAGGTGGCGGCCGAAAACGGCTGGGCCCTCGCTTGCGAAAAGCTGGCTGAAATCTACGAGGCCGGCCAGGGCATCGAGGCCGACCCCTTCGAGGCCGGCCAGTGGCGCGAGAAGGCCGAGACCCTGCGGCGGGTCGAGGCCCTGGAGCGCGAGCCGGAGAAGGATCGCGTCTCCGAAGAACCCATCGAATCCGATGCGGAGCCGGAGCCTCCGTCCCTGGAGGACAAGGGCTTTCCAGCGATGCCCGATTGAACGGTCGCGCCGGCCGCGAGGCCGCAACCGATCCCGCGATGAGTCGTAACAAGGAGAATGAAGCATGAATCCGCTTGCTGTGATCCTTCCCCCGAGCCTGCGCGCGTTCACTTCTCCCCGGCCGCTCCGGAGCGGCCGCGCGGCTCCATGGCTCATCGCTTTGCCGCTGCTCCTTGCGTTACTGCCCGGGGCGAGGGCGCAGGAAACGGTGGGCGACATCATCAACGCGGCGCAAAAGGTCGGCACGGCCGGCTTCACGAAGTACGACGAGGCGCTGGTGCTGAAGAACATCAAGCAAATCCACCAGTTGCGCGCGCAGGGCCGGATCACGGACGCGCAGTACCAGAACGTCATGTCGTGGCACCAGGTCGAGAACGGGGCGCTGGGCCGGCAGGCGGGCGCCAAGACCGGGCTGATCGTTTCGTTCCAGCAGGTGGACCCCACGGCCGGGGCTTACCGCACGGGCTCGGACACCGATTTCCACGTCCGCCGCAAGGACGGCAAGCCCGTGACGCTGGAAGATATCCAGGCCGTCGAGCGCGCGTACCGGGTGCTGGTCAACGAGGAGGTGAAGAAGCGCAGCGAGGCCTCCGGCAAACGGGTGAACCCGTCGCCTTCCGCGTTCAACACCGACACGGACTTCATGGCCGCGACGGACGGGACCAGCGAGCAGGAGTTCAAGCGCATCGCCGAGTATTTCAAGTCCAAGGGCGCGGACGTGTACACGCGGTACGCCGCGGCGCAGGTGGAAAGCCAGTTGCGGAGCGGCGCGCCGGTCACGCTCGAGGGCGGCCACCAGTACATGGAGGAGATGCAGGACCAGGCGGCCAAGAAGCAGGGCAAGATCGACAAGCTCAAGGCACAGCTGGCGGGCGCCACCGGCCAGGCCGCCGCCGAGCTGCAGGGCCAGATCAACACGCTGGAGTACGAGCGGAACAAGTACATCGCGCGCATCACCAAGGTCAGCGCCGCGCTGGCGGCGCAGGCGGGCGCGCCCCCGCCGCCGGCGCTGTCCACGGAAGGCAACTATGCCGCCGCCGGCCGCCTGCAATTCGCCAAGACGCTCGGGGCCATCGCCGGCAGCTCGTCCGCCAGTCCCGAGATGCGCAGCGAGGCGGGCTTCCTCCTGGCCCTGCGCCTGCACGGGCTGCCTTCCAGTTCCAACGAGCGGGGCGCCATCCTGCGGGAGCTGGAGCCTGCCGTGGCCACGCAGGTGAAGGCCCAGCTCGTGCAGTTCAGCCTGCTCGACAAGACCCGCGAGGATCCGTCGCAGCTGCAGCGCCTGCGCGCGTTCCTGGAGAAGACCCAGACCGGCCAAAAAATGGTGGCCCACATGGCCTGGGCTTTCGACGAGCTGACCAGGGAGCGGAGCCGGGCCACGTCGTCCGCCCAGTTCCTCCAAACCCTGTATTCCGAAATGCGGGCGACGGGTCAGCAGGCCGGCAACCGGGCCATGCAGCTGTCGATGCTGCTGGGGCTCGCCGAGCAGGTCCGCGCCGCGAAGACTGATTCCGAACTGGCGATCGCGGTCGGCAAGACCCTGGCCTCGCGGACGTACTACGGGCTGATCGCCAGCTACATCTACACGGGCGTGGTGGAACAGGACGGTGCGGCCCTGGCCAAGGGCTTGATCATCCTGTTCTGCCCGGAGGCGGCGATCCCGGACGTCGTCAAGGCCATCGGCGACTCGGCGATCGCGATCACGACCAGCGTCGCGTTCGACAAGCAGTTGATGGCCCTCTACCTCGCGGCCCGGTTCGATCCCAAGACCGGCGACCTGCTGGGCATCGGCTCCTACAACGGGCCCGGCGCGCCCCACCAATTCCTTGACGACGCGCTGCTGCCCGGCGGGTACAACGCCGTCAAGGGGCTCTTCGACGAGGCCTTGGCCCTGGCCAAGCAGAAGAACCTGTCGGTGGAAGTCCTGGGCGGTCTCAACGCGGTCGGCGCACAAGCCCTGGTACGGGCGCTCGACGCCACGGTGATCAACGGCGAGCCGCTGGTGATGAAGGAAGACGGCCGGGTCCAGGAAGCCTGCGCCCAGGTGCGCACGGTGACGTCCGTGATCAACGACTTCGTAGAAGGCCTCGGGTTCGCGGACAGCGTGCCCCGCCAGGTGGACGGGTCCTGGTCGCACCCGAACCTCGAACCGTCCGCGCAGCGAAAGCTGAAGGAGCTGCTGGTGTTGCGCAGCCAGAAATGGGCGGACGTCAAGCAGGCCCTGGGCGACGCCATCCGCGCCAGCCTCGAAACGCGGTATCGCGCGGAAAAACAGCTCGGTGAGGGGGACCAGAAAGCCCTCGAGATGCTCGCCGAGATCGAGCAGATCCTGCGGGAACTGGGGATCTACAACTTCGGCATGGCCGCGATGGACTACGACGCGTCGTTCAACTTCATCCAGCGCGCGTTCTTCGTCAGCGCCAAGGAGCAGAAGATCAAGGCCATGGAGGTCATGCAGCGCTACAAGGCCGCCTACTCCGCGATCCTGGCCCTGCGCGAGACGGCCGAGAGCGTTTGCGCCGCCAACGGCGGCGGCCGGTTCACGCCCCGCCTGCTCACGGGCACGCCCCCCTTGACGGCCGATCCGGACCTCGACCGCGCCATGGCGGTCAAGTTCATCCAGACCGCGGTGAAGCAGTGGGAGAAGGACAAGGGAACGCTCCTGTGGATCAAACGCGACGGGCTCAACGACAACCTCGCCGGGCTGGATAGCGATTTCGACAAGCGGATCCTGCGGGAATACTGCGATTCGATCATGATCCAGTACAACGCCGAGGCGATACGCGATGCCTCGGCCCGGGCGGGGCAGCGCCTTCAGCAAGTCAACCGCACCGCCGGAGTCGATCCCGGCGCGGAGATCGTCGAAACCCCCTGGGGGTGGCAGGTCACCCAGGAGCAGAGCGAGAAGAGCCCGGCGCAAGCGCGCGCCACGATCACGCGTGAGCTAAACCGCCAGATGCAACTACTGGACGAGTTCAAGGAAAAATACAAAAAGCAGGATGGCACGCTGGTCATTCGCCCTCCCGCCGCCGTGCTCGAGGAACGCGCCGAGGCGCAGAAGATGTATGTCTTCCGGGTGGAGTCCCGCCACGTCCCGGCCGAGGCGGTGTTCACCTGGTTCGTGAACGGCCGCGAGGGTGGAAAGGGAGGGACGATATCGCATGCCTTCGCCGCCGCCGGTATCCACACGGTCACCGTGGTGGCGGCCTGGGTGCCGTCGGCGCGCGTCAAGCGGGCCGGGACCGCGAAAGCGGAGCTGCGCTGCGCCATCGGGGCGCCCGGCTCGCAGGCCGGCCGGGAACCCGTGCTGACCATCGTGGTCCCGGCGGAACTTGCCGAAGGAAAAGGGGTTACGGGAAAGAAGTACAGCTTCGGCCTGGCGCCGACAAATATCCCGGACAGCGCGGTTTTCTCGTGGTTCAAGGGCCTGGAAGCGCTCCCGAAGGGCAAGACCATCGAGCTGACGTTTGCGGAAGCGGGGCGCGTGGACCTGTCCGCGTCCGCCGAGTGGGCCGTCGCGGGCGAGGCGGCCGTCGAGGAAGTCTGGGCGCGCGCCTCGTTTACCATCGGCCCGGCCGGATCCGGCGCCGTGCGTATCGAGGGGCCGGCGACCGCGAAGGCGGGCGAGGAAGTCACGCTGACGGCGGTGATCCCGCCGACGGCGGGCCTGCGCGCGGAGGACGCCCGGTACGAATGGAAGGGCGCGGAGAAGAAGCCGGGCGGGAAGGCCGTCTTCAAGCAGCCGCCGGGCGAGTACACCGCGCACCTCGACGTCTACGTCCAGGATGCCCTCAAGGGCTCGGCGGATCACCCGATCAAGGTGACGGAGCCGCCCGTGGAGATCAGGATCACCCAGCCCGCGGACGGCACGGAGACGTCCCAGTCCACGACGCCCCTGTCCTTCACGATGACCGGGCACGAAAACGTCGCCAGGGTGTCGGTGATCTGGAACGGGAATGCGGCCCAGGTGCCGGTGGGGCCGGCCTTCACGGAGGACACCCAGGCGCTGGTCCCGGGCGACAACACGTTCGTGGTCGAGGCCGCCACGAAGGACGGGAAGACCGTCCGCAGCGCCCCGGTGCGCATCAAGTCCACGCAATCCCCGGAAAACCGGTTCCGGTTCCACATGAAGTGGCAGACCGAGGACACGGACATTGACCTGCACCTGTCGGCGCCCGGCGGCGGCCATTGCTTCTACGGGAACAAGCCCACGGACTTCGCGGAGCTGGACGACGACGACCAGCACGGCCCCGGCGACGAGATCATCACGCTCCGGCCGCTGACCCGCGAGGGCCGTTACCGGCTCTACATCCATTACTACGCCGACAACATGTCCGGCCGGGATACCCCGCCCGCCACGCCCGTCTCCGTCACGCTGCTGGACGGCGCGCGCCCGGTCCAGACGTGGAACCTCTCGCTGGGCGGCGTGGGGGATGAGCAGACCGTGATGACCTTCGACTGGGGCGTGACGGTCGAGATCCTGCCCCCGCCGAAGAAGCGCGTGATCATCGGCGAGACCATGGCGCTGGAGGTCAAGGCGGCGGCGCCGCAGGGCGCAAACCTGTTCGGGACCGCCACGCCCGCCGGGAAGATGACCTATCTCTGGCTTTCCGACAACAACGTGGCGTTCTCGCCCGACGAGAGCGAGAAAGGCCGGACCGTGGCCCGGTTCACGCGGCCCGGGAAAACCCGGATCCATGTCGCGGCGCGGACCGTGGAGGGCGGAAGCCAGAAAGTGGTCGCGCGGTCCGAGGACGTCGAGATCGAGGTCGTGCCGCCCGGCCTGACGCTCGAATTCGAGCCGGCCGAACCCTGCGTGGGCCAGGAGGTCACGGCCCGGGTCGTTGCCGAGCCGCCGCTGCCGAAAGAAGCCCTTCGATTCCAGTGGTATGTGGATGGGCCCACGGTGCGCTACGGCGCCAAGGAGGCCGGCGCCTACGTGTGGGAGTACACCTTCACGCCGAAGAAGCCCGAGCCGATCAGGATCCGGGCCGAGGCCATCACCACCGAGGGCGACGACGATGCCGGCGAGGCGGTCAAGACCTGCACGGCCCGGCTGTACGAGATCCAAACCGCGGTCAAGGGCGCGGTCTTTTCGCCGACACCGGCGAAGCCCCGCACGGACTTCAACACGGACGAGCATGTCGAGGTCGAGGCGTCTATCGCCCCGACCCCGGACGGCGACGTGCGCTGGAGATGGACGGCCAACGAAGGCACGACCCTGACCGCCGATATCAGCAAGACCGCCCGGGCCTACCGGCACGAGCCCGGCGTCGCGATGTTGACCGTGACCGCCCGGAACGGGGACGACGTCATCCTCGGCACGGGCACGGTCAGTTTCACCGTGGTCGAGGGCGGCACGGGTCCGAAGGCCTCGCAGAAGAAGATGGACGAGGCCCGCAAGGCCTGGGCGGCCGGGGAGATAGACAAGGCGGTCACGCTCGCCGGCGAGGCGCAAACGGCCAATCCAAAGGACGAGGCCATCCGGCGCGAGGCCGACCAGATGCGCAAGGACCGGGACGCCATCAAGCTTGCCGTGCGCGACGGCGAGGCTTTGCTGGGCCAGAAGAAACTGGCCGACGCGGAGAAGAAGGCGGACGAGGCGCTGCAACTGAACGGGAAATATCCGCCCTCGCTGGCCCTGCGCGACAAGATCGCCCAGGCCAAGAAAGACATGGTGGACGGCTGGCAGCGGGAATACCAGAAGGCGCAGACCCAGTACAACGCCGGCGACTTCGCCGGTGCCCAGGCCACCCTGGCGCCCGTGCTGAAAGGCATCCAGGAATCCGCCGGCCTCGCCCCGCCCGCGCTGGCCGGACAAGTCCAGGACCTGCAGAAGAAGATCGAGGCCGCTATCGCGCAGCTCAAGAAGGTCATGGCCAAGTCCGCCGAGATCACGGGCCTGCTGGGCCAGAACAAACTGCAGACCGCGATCAAGGGTCAGAACGACCTCGTGAACCTGGCCACCGGGCTGCCCGGCGATGGCGCAAAACGCATTAAGGACGACATGGCGAGCAAGATCGCCGCTGCGCAGCAGAAGTACAACGCCTTCATCGGCCAGAAGGACCAGGCCCACAAAGCCGCGGCTGACAAGCTGGACTGGAAAGCGGCGAAGCAGGCGGCCGAGGGCAAGCGGGAATGGGAACTCGCCCCTGCGGACGAGAACAAGCTCAAGGAACAGGTCGCCACCGCCGAGCGGAAGATCAAGGAGCAGGACGACGCCCTGAAGGCCGCGGACGCGGCGGAGCAGCAGGCCGGCTCCGGGACGCCCGCCTACTTCCTCGGCGGGCAGGCGGACCAGGCGATCCAGGATTTGAAGCAAAAGCAGCAGTTGTTCGGCTCGTGGGATCCGCGCCGGGCTCGGTTCGACCAGGCCATCCGGAAACTGGAAACCCGCAAGAAGGGGGAAAGCCTTTGGAGCCAGGCGAAGAACCTTTACGAAAGCGAATTTCCCAGGGTACAGGACCCCTACGATACCACGCTGCTGGAGAAAATCCTGGGCCTGTGCAAGCAAAGCCTGGACTTCGCGCCCGTCGAATCGCGGCGCGGGTTCCTCGTCACGCTCGAGACGCTGATCCGCGAGCGCAGGGAGAAGGCCGAGAAAAAGCGGAAAGCCGACCAGCTCTGGAAACAGGCCAAGGATCTCCTGGAGAACAACGGGGACATGAAGACCGTGGAATCCCTGTGCACCCAGAGCGTCCGGATCGATCCCTATCCCAGCGACGCCCACAAGGACTGGCTGTCGAAACTGCAGAGGGCCAACAAGCTGTGGGCCGAGGGCAAGCAGTTCATCGAGCCGCCGAAGGACATGGAGAAGGGCCTCGCCACGTGCGAGGAGAGCATTTCTCTGGCGTCCAACAAGTCCCGGCGCGATTTTGTGGCCGGCCTCCGGCAGCGACGCGCCCAGGCCCAGACCCTGCGCGGCGAAGGCGAACGAATCGAACAGGGCGGCACGATCCCGGACCTGCAGAAGGCCCTCGACAAGTACAGGGAGAGCCTGCGGCTGTGGCCCAATGCGGAACTGGAAGCCTACATCAAGCGGCTGCAGGCGAAACTCGACGGCATGATCGCGGAGGTCGTGCGGGGCCGGGAGCGGAAATACATATTCAGCAATTACAACATAGACGGCGTAAGCGAGGGATCGCCCCAACCCCCCTCGTTCACCGTCCAGACGCCGCAGTTGATAGAGTTCATCTGCACCTATCACTATAACGGCGCCAAGGGAGCGCAGCCTGGCACGATAGGGCTGCGCGACCAGAGCGGCCGGGTCTATGGCCCGTGGGAAGCCGGCATCGACGTGGAACTCGGGGGACGCTGGACCAACATAAACTGGGTCGTATTCCCGGGCATCACGATACCGCCGGGCACGTACACGGTGATGGATTCCGAAACGGCGACGTGGTCGTACAACAGTGTTTCGCGCGGGATCGGCTTCGCGCGCGTCGGCGGGTTCGCGCAGCCGGTCACGGTTTCCAGGGATTGCATTATGAGCGTGGCCATGTCGGGCTGCGGGGCGGGAGGCACGGCCGTTGACGAGAACGGCGTCGAGCACACCTACACGTTCTTCCAAAGCTCGGTGACCGCGACCGTCGGCGCCGCGCAGCAGGCCCGCATTACGGTCACCATGGGGGACGGGAAAGAGTACAAGGCGGAAGGCACCGGCCGTGCGGCCCTGACCTTGATGATCCCGCCCAATAGCCGGTACACGGTGCATATCCAGAACCTGACCGCGACCGGCCACTGCGAGTCCGTTCAGTCCTTCGAGACGGACGAACGGGGCCAGCCTCACGAGGCGGGAAGCATCGAGAAGCCGAAGCCGCCCGAGTGGGTCAAGAAAGTGACCGCGGCGGACTTCGTGGGCAGCTACCAGATGACGGATCCCACGAGAACGTTTGAGGCCTATAACGGCACGTGCGTATTGAGCGACGGCGGAACCGGTATCGCCCAGGAGCAAAACTTTGGCAAACTGGTCGGTAACGATCATGAGGTGGCCGGGGGTTACTACAAGATCCTCTGGCAGTTCAATCCCGGGAAGAACACCTTTGTGTTCAACTGGCGGACGCAGCCCGACCGCAGCACCTGGGGTTACTTTGAGGGGCAGATCTCGGGAGAGAGTTCCTCCGATTTCACCTTGAGCGGCCGCTGGGCCAACGGAAATCCCGGGCAGCTGCGCCTCCGCCGGACCTCGCAACCCCCGGTCCCGTCCGTCAACTTAAGCGGCAAGTGGATTGCCTATCAGAACAACAACAAGGTGGCGGACTGCGAAATCCGGCAGGACGGCCAGAATCTGGTCTTCATCATCACGAGTCGCACCCCGGCGCCTCGTTCGACCGGCAAGTTCCTGGATGCCGGTACGGTGGTGGCCACCGACTGGAATGCGGCCAGGGCCACGATCCGGGACGGCGGCCAGCGGCTCGACTGGGGCGATTCGGAATGGGTGCGGCCGGGCACGAATCCGACGGGCGTGGGATCGGGATCCTCGACCGGCGAGGGCTCGACGGACACGACAGCCTCATTCAACCCCACAAAAGATCCTGCATTGCTGCAGGAAGTCGTGGGCAGATGGCGAATCGTTATTAACACATATCCCGGATGGCTGGAGCTCAACAGCGGGCCAGAAGGATTGACCGGGCGAAACATCACGGATAAATGGGGCGTCTGGGTTAATCTTGTCAACCCGCAATATGATCCCGTGTTGAAGGAGATCAGATTTGGTCAAGCCAATAGCGCACAACAATTCAGAGGAACGCTTCGAAATGGCGCTCTAGAGGGGACCTTTGATGGCGTTTACAAGTGGTCGGCTACGCGTTGACCTCCGAACTAAAAAAATCGCGGACGTGTAGGCAAGATTCTGAAGATTCATTTCCTGGCGAGGGCTCATATGAGAGCTCATCTACTCAGTATTTCTGTGTTTCTCATCGCCGGCTGCGCGACGGTGGAGCTGGCGATGGACTCCGACGCGTACAAGGACAAGTGGGTCCGGGTGACGGAAGGCGACATGGGCGAGGAGGTTGATGGATCGCCCCTTTTTATGCCCGTAAAAAAGGAGCCTGCCATGAAAACCAGTGATGCGCATTCACCTCCCGGCGGCATGACCCGGCGCGAGTTGATAGCGCTGTCCTCGTTGGCCGTGGCGTCATAGGCAGCTCTTACAGACTTTTACGGCATTGGCTCGGAAATATTTCATGCATAATATACTTTTAATTAAACGGTTACATAATATTATGAAAATTCGATATGGAATATCGATATTTCATTATTGTATTAATAACTCATGATTGAGCGATCTCAACTGTTTCACGCGGTGGGGACGGCCTTGGGAAGAAATCCGGTAGCTGTCCTCCTGGGCCCACGCCAGTGCGGCAAAACCACCCTTGCCCGCATGGTGATCCGGGATCGGGCGGATGTCACTTTCTTTGACCTTGAGGATCCCGCCACGCTGGGGAGTTTTGACAACCCGGCCCTTGTCTTGCGCGATTTGCGGGGGTTGGTGGTGATTGATGAGGTGCAGCGGCGGCCGGACCTTTTCCCCCTTCTGCGTGTCCTGGCTGATCGCGATCCTTTGCCGGCGCGCTTCCTTCTGCTGGGAAGCGCTTCTCCATCCCTGTTGCGGCAGTCCTCGGAATCCCTGGCGGGACGCGTCGAGTTCATTGAAATGGGCGGGTTCAGCCTGGCCGAGATAGGGCCCGAGGCCTGGAAGAAACTCTGGTCTCGCGGCGGCTTCCCGAGATCGTTCCTGGCGGAGTCCGATCCGAATAGTCAAAGTTGGCGCGATCAGTTCATCGCGACGTTCCTGGAGCGGGATATTCCGCAACTGGGTTTGAATCTTCCCGCCCTGCAACTTCGCCGATTCTGGAGCATGGTGGCGCATTATCATGGCGCCAGTTGGAACAGCTCTGAAGTGGGAGGGGCCCTGGGGGTGGCCGACCACACGGCCCGGCGGTATCTGGACATCCTGTCCGGCGCCTACATGGTGCGCATCCTGCCGCCCTGGTTCGAGAATCTTGGCAAACGACAGCGCAAAGCGCCCAAGGTGTATCTTCGCGACACGGGGCTGCTACATCGCTTGCTGAATATCGGTGAAGGCGCGGCTCTGTTTTCGCATCCCAAGTGCGGCGCTTCGTGGGAGGGCTTTGCCCTGGAGCAGGCCGCCAGGGTCCTCGGGCTCACGGAGGTCTACTTCTGGGCCGTCCACGGCGGCGCCGAGCTGGATCTGTTCTGCCCGCGGAACGGGAAGCGTTACGGGTTCGAATTCAAGTACAGCGATGCCCCGGCAATAACTAAATCCATGCGAGAAGCCTGCAAGCTCCTGATGCTGGAGCGGCTCTTTGTTGTGTATCCCGGCCCACGGGAATACCCGATGGCCGACCGGGTGTCGGCCGTTCCGTTGTCCGGGCTTGGCGCCATTTCGATATGAACTGCGATGGAAATGAAAGGACCCTGCCATGAAGACCAACGATGAGCATCCCCCTGTCGGCAGAATGACGCGGCGCGAGTTTATGGCGTTGTCGTCCCTGGCCGCGGCGGGGGCGCTGACGGGGTGCGCCACCAATCCGGTGTCCGGCAAGCGGCAGTTGATGTTCTTCGGCAAGAGCAGCGAGCTGGAGTGGGACCAGGAGTCCGCGCCGCACCAGTTCTCGGCCGACTACGGGGCGGTGCAGGACGCCGCCCTGAACGCCTACGTCGCCGAGGTCGGCGGCGCGATCACGCCGCACGCCCACCGGCCGAACCGGCCGTACAACTACCGGTGCGTCAACGCCTCCTACATCAACGCCTACACCTTCCCGGCGGGCAGCATGGCCACGACGCGGGGCATCCTGCTGAACCTCCAGAACGAGGACGAGCTGGCCGCGCTGCTGGGCCACGAGATCGGCCACGTCAACTACCGCCACACGGCGGAGGCCATGACCAAGAACCTGATGATCACCGGCCTGGTGATCGTCGCCGCCCTCGCCGTCGAGGCGAGCACGGGCGAGGAGGAGTACACGCCGTGGATCACGGGCCTGGGCGCGCTCGGGTCCGGCCTGCTGCTGGCGAAGTACAGCCGGTCCAACGAGCAGGAGGCGGACAAGGTGGGCATGGATTACATGGTCAAGGCCGGCTACAGCCCCGAGGGCATGGTCGGGCTGATGGCCATGCTGAAGAAGCTGGACGGCGAGAAGCCGTGGCTCGTGTTCCGCATGTTCTCCAGCCACCCTTGGGGCAGCGACCGGTACGACGACGCCGTCAAGCGCGCCGGCTCGAAATACGCCCATCTGCGCGGGCAGCCGCTCCGCCGGGAGCGGTACATGGACATGACCGCGTCCGTCCGGCGCGCCAAGAACGTGATCGAGGAGATCCAGAAGGGCGACGACGAGCTGTCGGACGAGAAGCTGGACGCCGCGCTGTCCCACTACGGCAACGCCCTGCGGGCCGGCGCCGACGACTACGAGGCGCTGCTGAAGATGGCCAACGCCAAGCTGGCGCAGGAGAAGCCGTCGGAGGCCCTGAACTTCGCGCGCAAGGCGCGGGCTGTGTATCCCGCCGAGCCGCAGGCCTGCCACATGACCGGCATGGCGCACCTGGAGTTGCGGCGCTACGGCGAGGCGCTGGAGCAGTTCAACGAGTATGCGAACCTGCTGCCGGGCAATCCCCTCATCACCTACTACCGGGGCCGCGCCTGCGACGGCATGGGCCGGAAGGCGGACGCCGCCGAGTTCTACCAGCAGTTTCTGAACCAGGTGGAAGCCGGCGAGGAAGCCGAGTATGCGAGGAAAAGACTGACGGAGTGGGGATTTCTGGAGGAGGCATGAAAATGAATAGGACCGCGGCTCCTTGTCGTTGCCGGATGTTCCTTCTGGCGCTTGGGCTGGCCGCCTTGGTGGCGGCGTCCGGCTGCATCATGCGCATGATGTACGCGGATTGGCCGAGCGAAGTGGCGATGGAACCGGAGATCGTGCGCCTGGCTGGGCTGAATACCGAGCATGACGATTACAATGTCGGACTCCCGCCCCCGTCCATGGGCTTCGACGCCCTGCTGGTGTTCGCGAGCAATGCGCGTTCGCAGGGTCGGACGTTCGGTATCGAGACCGGGCGCCTGCGCGTCCGGCAGGATCCGTATTCGCCCTATGAAAAGAAGGACATGAGGCGCCCCGTGATCCAGGCTGAACGCGGCGGGCGGTTCGCTTTCATCCCGGAATCCCCGCACAACGTGCGGGGGCCCACGGGGTTGTTCAACGCCCCCAGGAGGCCGCGGCCCTATCCGCTGGTCTATTCCAATCTTCCTCCCGCGGAGGCCCGGCGAGGCACGAACGACCGGACGGCGAAAATCGTCGCCGATTTCGACAGCGGCGGCGCAGGGTATGTCATGGTGGCCGAACCGTTGTCCTGGAGCGAAGGCGGCCGGCCGGGGGACGGCGATGCCTGGATGTTCGATTTGGACGAGGGCGGTCGCCGGGACCTGTATTTCGTCGGGAAGGATGGAAAGCCGCGGCCCTTCTTCGGGAACCTGCCGGAGGCGGACGACGCCTATGCGACGTATGATTTCCGGCGGGACGAGTTGTACTTCAGCTCGAACCGGTCCGGCCGCTGGCAGCTTTACCGCGTGAAGAACCGGCCTCGCGTCCAGGACTTCAACCAGTGGCTGGGCGACGCCTCGCGGGCCGCCGACATCGAGCCGGCGCGGGAGTTCGAATCCGACGGGAACACGATGGCGCCGGTGGTGGACGGCGACTGGATGTTCTTCGCGTCCGACCGGAAGGGCGGGTATGGGCAATACGATATCTATGCCTCCAAGCGCGGCGCGAACGGCTGGGAGCGGCCGGTCAACCTCCAGAAGCTGATGCCGCGCGGGGTATCGCTCAATACGAAGGCCAATGAGTTCCGGCCGTGCGCGTTGTCCCTTGGAATCGCGCTCGAAGGCAACGCGGGTCATCGTTTCGACCAGCGGATCCTCGTGTTCTCGTCCGACCGCCCCGGCGGGCTGGGCGGCTATGACCTGTACCTGACCGCGTTACCCGAGAAGACGAAGGACTGAACACGCCGACTTCCGCCGTCGGTAGTCTGTAGTTCCGCTGTTGCAGCTGGATGCGCGCCCGCCAGGGGAGGCAATCATGACGGAGCTTAAAAAACAGTTCTGCGGACAATGCGGAGCGCCCCGGGCGTCGACTGCGCGCTTCTGTACCCGTTGCGGCCAGGCCTTTTCCGCGACCGCGCCCGATGCGGGCCCCGCCATGGCGCCCATGCCGGCCAAACCGCCGCCGCGGGAGATGTCCAGCCCGTGGCACACAGCGCCCGGGCCCGGCGCGCCTGCGCTCAAACTGGCGCGAGTCCCGGACCGCCCGAAGGCCGGTCCCGGCAAGCGAAAGGTCGGGTGCCTCGGCTGCCTGGGCAAGATGCTGCTTGTCCTGGCGCTGGCCGTCGGCGTCGTCGCGCTCGTGGTGTTCATCCGCGGCCGGCAGCCCAGCCGTAACATCGTGGTCGGCAAGCGGGTCTTCGTCACGAAAGAGAAGGTCGGCCCGGAGGGCGGCCGCGTCGCCGTGGAGGCCCCGGGCCATCCGCTGAACGGGTTCGCCATCGACGTGCCGAAGGACGCCTACCCGCGGGCGGTTTCGTTCGACATCGGCTACCAGCCGATCCGGGAGCACAACTTGGGCCCGGATTTCCATCCCGTGACGCCGCTCATCAGCGTACAGAATGGCGGCGGGTATGCGGAAGACCCGGTGACCGTGACCATCCCCGTCCCGGACGACCCGGACAAGTTTGCGATGGCGTTCTACTACGACCGCCGGTCGGGCCGGCTGGAGGGCCTGCCCCTGGCGGGCTCGGCCCCGGGAAGCATCACCGTGGTCACGCGACACTTCAGCGACGTGGTGGTCAGCTCGATCGATATCCGCATTTTACAGGGAGAGGTGGATGTTGACACCGGATTCAAGCCGGGGTTCGACGATTGGCAATTCACCAACCATGGATCGCTTGCCGCTCCCGTGGGTCATTGCGCGGGGCAATCCATCAGCGCCATGTGGTACTTCTATGAAAAACGGCCGGGCGAGCGGTGCCTGTACGGGCGCTATGACAACAACGACCGCGGCTACGGGACCATCGACTTCTGGCAGGACGATTCCTGGGGATATCGCCTGGCGTCCGCCGTGCAACGGGACTGCAATTGGGACCGTCAGGCCGCTCAATTCATGCGAAAGCTGCAAGCGTATCAAGACCGATTGACGATGAACGCCTTCAGGTACTCCATGCTGCTTACGCGCTCTCCCCAATACATTGCGCTGGCCTCCTCCACCGCTCCCAACCGGCATGCCGTCATTGCCTATCGAATCGCATCCGGCCGCCTGTACGTGGCGGACCCCAATTACCCGGGCATCGAGCGCTTCATCCGCTACGAGGACGGCCGGTTCCTTCCCTACAACTCGGGCGACAATGCGACGGCCATCGCGGAAGGCAAGGAAATATCCTACGACCGGATAGGGTACTGCGCGGGCAGCGCGCTGGTGGACTGGCCCCAGGTGGCCCGGCGCTGGGGACAGATCCAGGGCGGTGTGGCCGGCGACGATTATTTCGACGACGCCTTTACCCTGAAGGTGCTGGAAGCCGAGGGCGATCCGCCGGAGGAGGAATGGGTGGAACTGGCCGACGGCTATGAAACCGACGAGGGCAAAACAGCGCGGCCCCGGCCCGACCTGCGGGGCAAGATCGCCGTGGCGCTCTTCACGCCCACACCCCAGCGGTGTCTGTCGGCCTACCGCGGGACCCGCCTGCTTGCGCGGCAGGTCGCGCCGGCCGGGAGTTTCGCCATCGTGGAGCTTGAATTGGAAAAGGGCGTGAACGACCTCGGTTTTCTGGTCGAGCAGGAGAAGACCCACCAGGGCGAGACGAAGTGGCGCTACGTGGATTTCCAGCGTGTGACCGTGAAGTACGAGGAGGTCGACCTGGCGGGCCGCTGGAAGGGGACGCTGGCGATCGAGGAATCCGAGAAACTCATGCGATTCCTCGAGGAGATCGCCGTGTGGCTGGTCAGAGGCATCACCGGCGAGGCCGACGAGCAGAAGATACGGCAGAATTTCCGCGACCAGAACAAGACCCCTCCCGAGCCGAAGGAATTCATCCTGCAACTGGAAGCGGTTCCCGGCCGGAAGGACGCCTACGATGTGTACTACTATGACACGAAGGAGGACGGGGACACCGTCGAAATCCGCGACCGCGCGACCTACAAGGATGGCGTTCTTTCGTTCAGGCTGAACCATCCCGACGGCGCCGATCTTGTCTTTGAGGGGCGCCTGAAGGACAACCAGACCCTGTACGGCACCTTCAGCGCCAACCTGTGGATTATCCTCAGGAACGCGATATCCGGCCGATGGGAAGTGGACCGGACAGATTGAACAAGCACAAAGGAGGTTGCGATGAGTCGATGGAAACTGCGTCTGCTCATGCTATGCATCGCGCTCCCGATAGGCGCGCATGCCGGCAGCCTGTACGAGCTCCGCTGCGAAGACTGCGGCTACGAGGACCGGGTCAGCTTCGGCGGCGGCATGCTTCGCGGCCAGATCACCGGGTACTGCGCGACCTGCGAGAAATTCGTGCAGGTGGACTTCGAGCGGGAACGCGGCGGCCCGGAGCCGGAGGGCATGGCCTGGGACTCGATGACCGGGCGCCTGCTGCGGCTGTTCGCCTGTCCCGGCTGCAAGAAGCAGTTCGCGGAGATCCCGTCCCCCGAGGCCTTGGCCCGGTGCCCGCGGTGCGGAAGCGAGAAACTGGCGAAGGCGCTTCAGCTCCTGTTCGATTGAATCCCGGCCTCTCGGAACTCCGCCCTCCAGGCCTGTTGCTGGAGGGCGAGCGTCCCCGCGAGCCGTCATACCAGGTACGGGTGAGAGGCGGTACGAACGGCGTCGCAGAGCTCCGCCCTCCAGGCTTGTTGCTGGAGGGCGAGCGTCCCCGCGAGCCGTCACTGGCCCGACGACGATTTCTTCACCTGTGCGTGCGGCGCATGGGCGAGGACGTAGCGTTTCACCGCCTCGAAGTTCTCCTCTGTGCAGAACAGCGGCACCGGTCCGTACAGGCCGCGGGAGACATAGACCAGGCGCATGGACGGCAGGAGCTCGACCGACTTGACGTCCGGCCATGGGATGAACAGGTCGTCGCAGGCCCGCGCGCCCTTCCTCATGAGCAGGTGGTGCAACTGGCCCGTAACGGCGGCGGCCGTCGCGGCCGTGAACTGGCCCATGTTCCGCAGTTCCGATCCCGCATGGTAGTGCGCGCCCTCTTCCGTCACCGCGAAGAGCCCCTCCGGGCCGCCCTTCGGGCGATGCGTGAGCCACGCCGCCCACAGGTAGGACAGGCCCAGGATCAGCAGGACAACGCCGTTGATGATCAACACCGCCGGCCAGGCGTTCAGGAAGATGAAGAAGCCCGTGATGGGCGTCGTGATAATGGCGTAGAGGGCGAAAACGTATCGCCAGTACATGGGATAGGTCGGCCGGAACTTGCCGAGCCAGACGATGCCCACCTGGTGCTCTTGGCGATCCGTCATTTCGTCGGTGCGTTTTCCGCGTCCCCGGCGGCTTGCATCGCGACACCCCAGACCCAGCGCCACATCCCGACCGGCTTGCCGACGATCTTCGTCTTCGCGCCGATGCCCCAGTCCAGCAGTTCCATCTTCGCCTCCGGCGAATCCAGTTTCACCACGCAGAGCGGCGGCGCCTCGATGCTGACGGTAACCCTGGTCGGGTTTCCCTGCGCGTCGGTTGCGTCCACGGTGGCGGCCTTCAGCGAGCGGCCTTTCCACTCGATGGTCTTTTCCTTCGGCTCGCCGGAGAGGTTGTATTTGATGAACTGGCCCACGCCCTCCTGCTTTTTCTTAGGGTTCGGCTTCAGGTATTTTCCCGGCACCTCGAACGGCCGGTGGCCGGCAATCTGCACGTAGGCCTTCCGGGCCTCGCCCGGCCCCTCGCCGGTATCCGGCACCAGCAGGCGCGTCACCACGGCGGGCTGGTCGTTGGTGTACACCTCGATCTCCATCCAGTAGGCCTTCTTCCCCTTGCGCTGCTTCACCTCGTCGAGCACGGAGAAATACATCTTGTGCTCCTCGGCGCCCTCCCGGCCCGTCAGCTTGTACAAACCCCACGAGCCGGGGACGAAGCGAAATTCCCGGCCCAGCATGGGGACCGGCTGCTGCCCCTGCATGGGATCCGGATCGGCGGCCAAGGCGCCCCGGGCGATTCCGGCCAGGAGCGCCGGGCCGATGAACCCGCGGACCCATTGGCGCCATCGTCGAATAGTATTCATGTGCCCACGCTAGTCATCCGAGGGAGCGGAATCAATGAGAAAGGGCGGGCGGCTTCGTTCTCACGCCGGCCGCGGCGCGGGCTGCAGTTCGAGCAGGGCGATTTCCGGGAGGCAGTTGAACCGGACGGGCAGGCAGGCCCAGCCGATTCCCCGGGAGATGAAGACGCGGACGCCGCGCGGAGAGGTGCAGAGCCCGCTGGAATAGTTCTTGTTCCGCACCGGCAGGACGGGCGCGCCGAGAAACGGCAGGCGCACCTGCCCGCCGTGGGTGTGCCCGGAAAGCATCAGGTCCACCGGGCGCGAGAAGGCCGTGTCGGCGGTGTCCGGGTTGTGGGCGAGGACGATCCGGCATTCGGAGTCCGGCACGCGGCGCAACAGGTCGTCCAGGTCCCGGTGATCCTCCCACAGATCGCCGGCGCCCGCCAGCCACAGCCGCTGCCCGTCCCGTTCGAGGGGCGCCGTTCTGTGCCGCAGATCCTGGCCCGTCCGGGTCAGCCAGTCCTGCGACCGCGCGCTGTCCGCCCAGTGGTCGTGGTTGCCGAGCACCGAGTAGACCCCGAGCGGGGCCGACAGCCGGGCCAGCTCGGGCCAGACGGCGTCGATTTGAGCCGCGGATCGCCTCTCGTGAACGTAGTCGCCCGTGCAGAGAATCAGGTCGGCGCCGAGCGCGTTGGCGCGCCGGACGACGTCCCGGACCGCCGAAAGCGGAACGAGCGCGCCGAAGTGCAGATCGCTCAAGTGCGCGATCCGCAGGCCGGCGAAGGCGTCCGGCAGGCGCGGGACGACCAGCCGCCGCCGGCTGGTCACCACAAGATGGCGCTCGATGAACAGCGGGTAGCCGGCGGCCAGGCTGCCGGCCCCAACATAGCCCGCCAGTTTCAGAAAACGGCGGCGGCTGATCCCTCGCGCGGTCATGTCCACCCTATGGACCCGCTCCCGGCTTTTTACACTCAATCTTTTTTCCGGGCTGGCCGTCCGCCGGGGTGAAGGGGTAAAGTGCCGGCGACATGAAGCGCGCCGGTTTAGCGTTTTTTCTCTCGACGATGAGCCTGTTCTCCGCCGGGGCCTGGGAAATCCGGTACAGCCCGGTCCATCCGTCCATTGACCAGGAGATCCTGATCGAGATCCGCGGCGCGACGCAGGGCGCGACGCTGCATTGGGGCGTGAACGCGGTGGGTATGATCTGGGAGCAGGCCATTCCCGAGTATCGCCCGCCGGGTTCGGTGCTGGAAGGGATCGCGACGCGCACGGAGATGGAGGGCCCGGACGAGCGCGGCGTGCTGCGGGTCCGGCTTGGGCCTTTCAACAACACGAACCAACTCATCCGCGCGCTCAACTTCGCGATCCAGTGGAAGGACGGGACCTGGTCGAACAAGGACGAGAAGAACTACAACATTCCCGTTTCCTTCGGTCGCATCGAGGCCAGTCCGGAGGAGCCCACGATCAACGACCGCGTGGTCGTCCGCGTACGGCGCAGCCGCCCGGGCGGGCTGCTGCGCTGGGGCGTGAACGCGGAGAACCAGTTGTGGAGGCCGCCCCTGAAGGGCTACGGGCCGGCCGGCACGTTCGCCACGCCGGACGGGCTGGCCGTCGATACGCCCCTCGGCCGGCCGGACAGCAACGGGGTGTCCTCCGTCGTGCTCGGGCCGTTCAACCGCGCGGAGCAGGTCGTGCGGACGCTGCACATGGCCGTGCACTGGGGCGACGACTGGGACACGGACGCGGGCCGCAACTACAACGTGGAGATTTCGCTCCGGACCGGCGAGGAGGCCCCCGCGGTCCGCCTGATCTCCCCGCAGGACGGGGAGGTCATCATCGACAATCCCCTGGTCCAGCTCCAGGCCGAGCGCGCGGACCGGGCGGAGATGTGGCTGAACGGACGCTCCATCGCGTCGGTCGGCGAGACGCCGTTCGAGCTCAAGATCCCCTTCCGCCAGCTCAAGTACGGCCGGCACCAGCTCACGGCCCGCGCGGAGCGCGAGGGGCTCGTGGGCATGGAGGAGATCTTCTTCTGGAAGCTGCCGCCGCACCGCGTGGAGAACCTGCCGCAGGGCACGCCGTGGGGGCCGACGGTGAACGCGGACGGCACGGCGACGTTCACCCTGCACGCGCCGGGCAAGCGGTTCGTCTCGCTGGTCGGCGATTTCAACGGCTGGGACCCGTACGCGGACATGATGATCGCCTCGCCGGACGGCACGTGGTGGCTGACGCGGCCGCTCTCGAACGGGACGCACCGCTACCAGTTCTGCATCGAGGGCCGCCGGTTCCTGGCCGACCCCTACGCGCGGGACGTGGAGTGGAAGGACGAGTCGGGGCGCGAGGGGCACGAGCCCTGGCACGCGCGCGCGGTGCTGGAGGTCGGGCGCGCGCCCTTCGCGTGGGCGGCCACGAACTACACGCGGCCTCCGCTGGACCAGCTGGTGATCTACGAGTTTCACATCGACGACCTGGCGCCGGGCGGCGGGTTCACCGGCGTGATCGCGAAGCTCGACTACATCCGCGGCATGGGCTTCAACGCGATCGGGCCGATGCCGTGGATGGAGTTCACGGTGGATCGCAGCTGGGGCTACAACCCGGCGTTCCACTTCGCGCCCGAGTCGGCCTACGGGACGCCCGACGACTTGAAGCGGCTGATCGACGAGGCGCACCGGCGGGGCATGGCCGTGATCATGGACGCGGTCTTCAACCACATGGACCGCAACTCCGCGCTATACCAGTTGTACGGCGCCGACTACGACGCGAGCCCCTATTTCCGGATGTTCCGCGGCGAGAACTGGGGTTTCCCGGACCTGGACCAGTCGTCGCGCGCGTTCAAGCGCTACGTCGCGGACGCGATCGGCTACTGGCTGACCGAGTACCGGGTGGACGGCATTCGCTTCGACGCGACGCGCTTCGTCGAGTGGGAGGGCTACAACGACTGGGGCGCGGGCTGGCTGGCGTGGGCGGGGCGCCAGGCGGACCCGGGCAGCTACATGATCGCCGAGCACATCCCCTCCGATCCCGACCTCGTGAACCGGACGGAAATGGACACGACCTGGCATGACGCCTTTCGCTGGGTGGTCCGCTACGCCGTGGAAGAGGCCCGGCTGAACCGCGCGGAGCTGGCGCGATTGCTGGACCCGGTCCAACTGGGATTCACCAACGCGGCGCAGCGGATCGCCTACACCGAGAGCCACGACGAGGAGCGCGTGATGCGGGACCTGCGGCGCCGGGGCTATTCGAAGGACGAGGCCGCGCGCCGCGCGGTGCTGGCGCTGGCCGTGACGCTGACGGCCCCCGGGCCCGCGATGGTCTACGCGGGGCAGGAGATCGGCGAGGACACGCCGAAGACCGTCGGCTCGAACCCGCTCAACTGGCAGCGCGCGGAAGGCTGGTTCGGCCGGCGCGTGCGGAGGCTGCGGGACGAGGCGCGGGCGCTCGTGACGCTTCGGACCACCCATCCGGCGCTGCGCTCCCCCGCGGTCAAGATGGAGACACAGGGACTCCCGGAGGATGTGGCCGTGTACACCCGCGGCGAGGGCGGGGCCGCCGTGGTGGTGGCCGCGAATTTCGGACGGAGGGATCGCCGTGTGACGGTGACGCTGCCGGGCGCCGGGCCGTGGCGGGATGTCCTGCTGCAGAGGCCCGTGGCCCCGTCCCGCGGCCAGCGGATCACCGTCACGCTGGAGCCCGGGACCGTGGGCGTGTGGGCGACCGACCTGGTCCTGGCCGCGGCGCCGTGAAGGCCCCGGCGCTTGACCTTTGAGGTGTCCGGGCGTACGTAAGGCTGGTTCATGAAGACCTCGTTTCCATACGGCCGTTGGGCCGCCCTGCTGATCCTGGCCGCGCCGATGGCGGCGTCCGGCTGGGGCGGGCGCCTGCACATGGACATCAGCCGTGCGGCCGCCCGCGCCGTGCCGGAGGAAATGGAGGGCTGGCGCAAGTACGCGAAGTTCATGGCGTCGCACAGCATCCAGCCGGACCTTTGGAAGGGTTTTGATTCCACGGAGGACTCTCGGCATTTCATCGACCTGGAAAGCTACGCGCCGCTGTCCGCCACGAATCTGCCGCTGGACCGGGCGGCCGCGGAGGCCCGGTTGGCGGGCCAATCGAAGCCGCACGGGTACGTGCCCTGGGTGATCCTGGATTTGCAGGCCCGGCTGACTGCCGCCATGGCCGCCGGCCAGTGGGTGGAGGCGACCCGGATCGCCGCCGCCCAGGGCCACTACGTCGGCGATCTTCACCAGCCGCTGCATACCACGGAGAATTACGACGGCCAGCACAGCGGCCAGGGCGGCGTCCACCTGCGCTGGGAGGTGGGCATGCCCAACGAGTACTGGCGGAGCGGCCTGATGCCCGAGGCGCGGGTCGACTATGTCTCCAACCTGTGGCCCGCCATCCTGGGCTGGCTCGACCAATCGCACGCGCGCATCCCGGAAGTTCTTGACGCCGACGACCAGGCGGCGCGGCAGACCGAATTCAACGTGGAATCCCGCGCCTACTACTTCCACCTCTGGCAGGCGTCGAGCAACCTGTTCATCGAGCAGACCCATCTCGCCGCTTGCCGTCTCGGGAGCCTCTGGTACACGGCCTGGGTGGACGCCGGGCGTCCCGCGATCGATCCTCCGCCCGAGACGCTGTCCGAAGCTTCCATCTGGAAACCGGCCTCGCCGGCGGGCGAGCACGCCTCGTGGCCCTTTCTCGTGGCCTTCGGCGTCATCGCCCTCCTGGTCGTTCTTCTAAGCCTGCGCCGCCGTCCGGCCCCGCCCATTCCGTCCCGGTCGGTTTGAATCCGGCGTGCAATCGCCGCGGCCGCGTATACACTGGCGCCGTGAAGACGCTGCTGGTCACCTCGCGGGTCACGTTCGTCCCCGGGAACTACGACGCGCTCGTCGCGGGGCTGGCGACGTGCCCGCAAATCGGCGGACTGGTGGTGCTCGATAACCGCAGCGCCAAACTCCTCTCCAAGGCCGTCGGCCTCATCCTTCTGGGCGCGCCCCGTATCGGCCGGACCCTGCTCCGGAACTGGTTCGGCCCCTCCGCCCGCCGCCGCCGCCGCGCGTACGCCGAGACCGGCAAGCCGGCCTGGACTCTCCCGACCGTCAACTCGCCTGACGCCGTCAACCTGGTCCGCGAGCAAGGCTTCGACCTTGTCCTCAACGCCCGGACGCGATTCATCTACAAGGCCGACATTCTCGCCGCGCCGCGGCTCGGGTGCATCAACATCCATCACGGCCTGCTCCCGGAGCAGCGCGGCACGATGTGCGACCTGTGGGCGCTCTTCGATCGGCGGCCCGCCGGCTTCTCGATCCATGTCATGACCCCCGAGGTGGACGCCGGCCCCATCCTCGCCCGCGAACAGGTCTCCGACGGCTCTGACCGCGATTACCCCGCCTACCTGCTCAAGAGCAGCCGCCGGGAACGGGAAGTCGTGACGGCGCTGCTTGAGTCCATATCGCGCGGCGGGCTTCCCACCGGCATTGCAAACAAAGCCAGCCCAGGGCTGAATATGTTCAGAAGCCCCACCTTTCAGCAGATCAGGGTGATTAGGCGGCGAGGTTTGAAAATATGAAGAAGTCCTGTGGTGGCGCTTCTGCGAAGCGCCGCAGCGGAACGGCATGAAGCTTGTGAGTGGTAACATGGCCAAATCAAATCCCCTTCGCATCGGCCATCAGCCCGGCCGGACGCCGTTGAACAACGTGATCAGCTACATCGAGCGGCATCGCGCGGCGTTCCCGGACCGGCCGGCGCTGCGCTGGGTGGAGGCGGCGGATCGCGCGGCGTGGGACGGCCGCCCGTCTGCGCGCCTGCCGCATAGGGACATCTCCTTCGGCCGGTTCGCGGAGGGTATCGATCGCGTCGCGGCCGGGCTTCGGGAGCTTGGGCTTCGGCGCGGCGACCGGGCGATCATCTTCCTGCCGATGGGCGTGCTTATGTATACCGCCCTGTTCGCCGTGCAGCGGCTCGGGGCCATCGCGGTTTTCCTCGACTCCTGGGCGCGCCGCCATCAACTCGGCGCGAGCGCGGCCTGCGTGCAACCGAAAGCCATGATCAGCCACCGCTCGGCGTTCGACCTGGTCGCCGGCCTGCCGGAATTCGGCGGGCTCGATATCCGGATCGTCGCGGGGCCGGGTGCCGACGCCCCGTTCACGGCGCGGCTGGAGGACCTCGTGCAGCGCGCGGGATGCGTCCCCGTGGAGCCCGTGGAGCCGGAGGACACCGCCCTCGTCACGTTCACCACCGGCAGCTCGGGCGTGCCCAAGGGCGCGAACCGCACGCACCGGTTCCTCTGCGCGCAGCACGAGGCGCTGGCCTCGCTCCTGCCCTACGAGCCGGCGGACGCGGACTTGCCGGCCTTTCCGATCTTCTCGCTCAACAACCTGGCCTGCGGCGTGACCACGGTCATTCCGGCGCTGGATCTCGCCGCGCCCGGCCCGCGCGATGCCGCGGCGCTCGCGGCCCAGCTCCTGCACGAAGGCGTAACCTGCGCCACGCTGTCGCCCTCGATGCTGGTCGGCGCGGCGCGGTTCTGCGCGGAATCGGGGATCGAGCTCGACGGCCTGCGCCGCGTGGTCACCGGCGGCGCGCCGATCAGCCGGGACAACGTGCGCGACTGCCTGCGCATCGCGCCGCGCGCGGCGTGCTGGGTGCTCTACGGCTCGACCGAGGTCGAGCCCATGGCGCACATCGAGGCCCGCGAAATGCTCGCGCTCCCGGCGAATCCCGATCCCGAGATCGTCGAGGAAGGCGTCAATGTCGGGCGCATCAGCCCGGAACTGGAATACAAGTTCATCCGGATCCGGCACGGCCCGATCGACCTGAAGGAGGAGGGCTGGGCGGCGCTCGAGGTCCCGGCCGGCGAGGTGGGGGAGTTCATCGTCACCGGCGACCACGTCTGCCGCGACTACTTCAACAACGAGGAGGCGTTCCGGCGGGCCAAGATCGTGGACGGGGGCGGCCGGGTATGGCACCGGACCGGCGACCTGGCGCGCCTGGACGCGGCGGGGCATCTCTGGGTCGTCGGGCGCATCCACAACGTCATCGAGCGCGGCGGGCGGCTGTGCTTTCCCGTGCGCGCGGAGATGCTCCTCCAGCGGCTGCCGTTCGTTAAGCAGGCGGCCTTTCTCGGGCTGCCCGATCCGGCGCTCGGCGAGCGCACCGCCGCCGTCGCGGCGCTGGACCCGGCGAAGAGCGGCGAGACTGGCGCGCGCGCGGAGATCCTGCGCCTTTTCGCGAAGAACGGCATCCCGGTGGACGACGTGTTCTTCGTCGAGTCCATCCCCATGGACCCGCGGCATCATTCGAAGGTGGAATACGACATGCTGCGCAAGCAATTGGAGGGCGGAGCTCCCGCGACGCCGGAATCGAGAAACGGTCTCGCAGGAGCTCGACCCTCCAGTAAATGACCCCATGAATTTATTGCCCCAACGCAAACAGCCGGCGCACCCGACGCCTCTCGTCATAACGAATCAACCGGTCATTGTGTTCATGACGGCGTGCGTCAAGGGCAAGCGGCCGTTGCTGGCGAGCGAAGTTGCGCATCGCCTGTTGACCGAGTCGTGGAAAAGGGCGGATCTCTGGCGGGTCGGGCGTTATGTCATCATGCCCGATCATGTGCATCTGTTCTGCGCCCCGGCGGATATTGAATGCCGGGTGCGCGACTGGACAGGCTATTGGCGAAACCTTGTGACGAGGTCCTGGCCGTGCGCGTCGGATAAACCGATTTGGCAACGCGACTTCTGGGACACGCAACTACGGCGGGAAGAAAGCTATAATGAAAAATGGGAATATGTGCGCAACAATCCGGTGCGTGCAGGATTAGTGCAAATGCCCGAAGAATGGCCGTACGCGGGTGAATTGAACGTGTTGAGATGGTAATTGGAGGGCGGAGCTCCTGCGACGCCGGAACAGAGAAGCGGTCTCGCGGGAGCTCGACCCTCCAGGAAGAAGCGTGAAACAGGGTCCTGGAGGGCGGAGCTCCGCGACGCCGGAACAAAGGAATGTGAAATAAGAGAGCAAATGACTTCAGAATCGCCCAGCCTCTTCCGCGCATGGATGATGTTCATCCGCGAGCGCTTCCCGCCGGCGGCGAATGCCGTGATGGCGTTGTTTTTCTCCCTGGGCAACGCGGCGGTGGCCGCGCGACTGGCCGGGATTCCGTTTCCGCTGGCGCGTTGGAACATTGCGGCGGTGGTGACGGTGCTGTTCTTTTTCCGGCTGCGCTGCTTCGACGAGATCAAGGACTACGCGACGGATCTGGAGTTGAACCCGACCCGTCCGCTGGCGCGCGGGCTGCTGACGTTGCGCCAGGTCCGGATCATGTTCGGCGTGGTCACGGCGGCGGAGTTCCTGCTCGTCGCGCCGCTGGGCCTCCCGGCCCTGGCCGCGCACGCGGCGGCGGTCGCGTACAGCTACCTGATGTACCGCGAGTTCTTCGTCGGCGCGTGGCTGCGGCCGCGGCTGACGCTCTACGCGGTCACGCATACCGCGGTCTCGATCCTGCTCGGCTGGTCCATCGCGGCCCAGGTCCTCGGCCCCGCGCATGGGAAGTTCCCGGCGGCCGGGCTGCTCTTTGGGCTCGTAAACTGGATGCTGTTCAACGTGTTCGAGTTCGGGCGCAAGACCTTTGCCCCGGCGGAGGAAAAACCGGGCGCGGACAGCTACTCCTCGCTGTTCGGGCCGTGGGGTGCGGTGGCGCTCTGCATGAGCCAGGTCGGGATCGCGCTGCTGGTGCTGCATCGTTTATTTGGCGGTCCGGTCCCGCAACTCGCGCTGGCGGCGGTGCTGCTGGCGGCGGGCCTTGTCTACGCGGCGCGGCCGACGCGGGCGACGGCGCGCGCCTACCGCGCGGCGTCGGGTGTATACTTGATCCTTTTCTACCTGCTGGTTGCGGTCCAGGCCTGGCCGGGAGGTTGATCGATGCTGGTGACGCCACAATCCGTGGAATCGTTCGCCCGGCGCGAGGCCGGCGGCAAGGGCTTCAACTTGTTCCGGATGAGCGGCCTCGGCTTGCCCGTGCCGGAATGGGTCGCGCTCGGCCGAAGCGCCTTCGATCGGTTCGCCGCCGGCGGGCTGCGCGGACGGATCGAGGATCTCGTCGCCACCCTCGAGCCGGAGGAAGCCGCCGCCCGGATCGAAGAGCTGATCCTGGCCGAGCCCCTGCCGGCGGAAGTGGCGGATGAGGCCGCGCAGGCCTGGGCGCGCGTTTCGGATGGCGGCGCGATTTCGGTGCGGTCCTCCGCGGCGGACGAGGACGGGGCGGCCCACTCGTTCGCCGGCCAGCTTTCCAGTTTTCTTTACGTCACGAGCGCCGAGAACGCCGTCTTGTGCCTGCGCCGCTGCTGGGCCTCGGCGTTCTCCGCGCGGGCGCTGGCCTACCGGCGCGAGCGCGGCCTGCCCGCCCGCGGCGTCGGGATCGCGGCGATCTTCCAGCGCATGGTGGACCCGAAGGTGTCCGGCGTGCTCTTCACGTGCGACCCGGCGGCGAAAGACCCGTCGCGCTACGTCGTCAGCGCCGTCTACGGGGCGGGGGAGGGCCTGGTCTCCGGCGCGCTGGACGCGGACACGACCTGGCTGGACGCGGCCACGGGCGCGCCCGCGCGCCGCGTGATCGCGCTGAAGACCGAGCAGTTCCGGCGCGGTCCGTCGGGCGAGTGCGCGCGCGAGGCGGTGGACCCGGACCGGCGCGAGCAGCCGTGCCTGGACGACGCGCGGCTGGCGGAGCTGTACCGGCTGGGCCGGACGCTGCACGACTACTTCGGCCGGCCGCAGGACATCGAGTGGGCGCTGGCCGGCGGACAACTGTACCTGCTGCAAACCCGGCCGGTCACGACGATCGAGGAGAGCACGGAGGGCTACCCGAACCTCTGGGACAACTCGAACATCGTCGAGAGCTACGGCGGGCTGACCCTGCCGCTGTCGTTCTCCTTCGCCCTGCGCAACTACCGCGGTGTCTACGTCCAGTTCTGCGAGGTGCTTCGCGTGCCGCGCGAGGTGATCAAGGACATGGAGCCGACGCTCGCCCACATGCTCGGCTGCGTGAACGGGCGAGTGTTTTACAACCTGTACAACTGGTACAAGCTCGTCGGCGTCCTGCCGGGCTTCCGCCGCAACCGGGAATTCATGGAGACCATGATGGGCGTGCGCGAGTCGCTCGCGCCGGAGATCGCGGATCGCATCCGCCCGCACCCGTCGTGGACCACGCTTGCCGGGCGCTGGCGGCGGCTGGTGACCGGCCTCTCGTTCCTCGCCCACCACTTCCGCATCCAACGCCTCGTGGACCGGTTCCTGCGCGACTTCGATCGTGAGTACCGCGAGTTCCGGCGCCGGCCCTACGACCGGATGCGCAGCGACGAGATCCTGAACGCCTACCTCGAGATGGAGCGGCGCATGATGAGCCGCTGGAAGGCGCCGATCATCAACGACTTCCTCGTCATGGTGCACTTCGGCCTGTTCCGGAAGCTCACCGCGCGCTGGCTGGGCGACACGGACCCGAACCTCCAGAACGACCTGCTGGCGGGGGAGGGGCACATGGAGAGCGCCGAGCCGACGCGCCGCCTGATCGCACTCGCGGGCTGCGCCGCGGCGCAGCCCGAGCTGCGCGCGCTGATCGAGCGGACCCCGGAGGCCGACCTGCTCGAGGCGCTGAATCAAAGCGCGTTCAAGGAGTTTTTCGGCGAGGTGCAGGATTATCTGGACCGCTTCGGCTTCCGCTGCATGAACGAGATGAAGTTGGAGGAGCCGGACCTCTTTACCGATCCGTCGTTCTTCTTCGCCTGCCTCAAGAACTACCTGCGCAGCGGCACGACCGACCTTGCCGCGCTCGACCGGCGCCGCACCGAACTGCGCGAACGCGCCGAGGCGCTCGTGGCGGAGCGGCTGGCCGGCTGGCGGCTGCGCCTGTACCGCTGGTCCATGAAGCACGCGCGGAAGGCCGTGCGCAACCGGGAGAACACCCGCTTCGCCCGCACGCGCGTCTACGGCGTCGCGCGCTCGATGTTCCAGGCCATGGGCGAGGACCTCTGCGGGCAGGGTCTCCTCGATCGGCCGCGCGACATTTTCTACCTGGAATTGGACGAGGTCTCCGGCCTCCACATGGGCACGCTGACCGCGTATGACCTCAAGGCCCTCGTGGCGCTGCGGAAGAAAGCCTACGCGGAATTCGCGGCGGCGGAGCCGATGACGCGGTTCCAGACTCGCGGTCCCGTCTACCGGCACAACCGGTTCCTGGCGGAGCCCGAGGCGCCGGATCGGCCGGCGGACGGGAGCGCCGACCTGCGCGGCCTGCCGTGCTGTCCCGGGGTGGTGGAGGGCGTGGTCAAGGTGGTCAACGCGCCGGGCGACGACTTGAAGCTGAACGGGGAAATCCTCGTCGCGCCGCGGACGGACCCGGGGTGGGTGCCTCTCTACCCCAGCGTGTCCGGGCTGCTTGTCGAGCGCGGGAGCCTGCTGTCGCACTCCGCCATCGTCGCGCGGGAGATGGGCCTGCCGGCGATCGTCGCCATTCGCGGCCTGACCGCGACGCTCATGTCCGGCATGCGCGTCCGGATGGACGGCCAGGCTGGGACCATAGAAATCCTTGAGAATACTTAGGTGAGGCATATCCCCTTCGCTCAAGCCGGCAGAACCCCGCCAGCTTGCCCGGCGGGTGAACGAGTTTGGCGGCCAGCAGGATGTTGGCCGTTGAAAGAGAAGAAAAATGTGTAAGGTTTTGAGCGGTTAACCGAATCGGCCGCATATTTGCAATCAGCAGGGTCGTAGGTTATTTTTCCGGATACGAGTCCCTCAACGTGTCGGGAAAGCAACAAAAACAGGAGAAGCAGAAGATGAGTAACAAGTGGTTCGTGTTTGCAGTCGCAGCCATGTTGGCGGGTTCGGCATTTGCCGCTGACAAGGAATCTGGCGGAGTTACCCCTAATCTGGACAAGGGAACCAAGGTTCTTGAAGGCGCAGGGTTCATCAATGTGATGGGAGATGAATTACAAATTCAGCTCGCCTACGGCCAGTTCGTCGCTGACGGAATCGAAGTGGCCCTGCTCGCTGGATTACGCGACAACGATGCCTACATGAGCACCGAGTTGGGAGTCCGTGCCGAGTACAACATCGTCCTTGATTCGGCCCTTGTGCCATTCCTGGGCGCCGGCGTGGTCTGGGCCGATGCCGAAGCCGACGATAGCGATATCGACACCGACGCCGCCGTCTTTTCGGTTGGTGGTGGCGTGAAATACTTCATCCGCGACGACGTCGCTCTTGCCGTGGACGGCAGCTACCTTATTGCCACGGATGATATTTTTGTCGATAGTGAAGAAGAAGAGGTGCAGGATGACGAAGTCCGCATCCTCTTCAGCGTTCGCTTCTACTTCGACTAGTCGATATTCCGCTTGTCAGTTTATTCGTTTCGGCCAATGGGCTGCTGCGTACTGGCGACCCGCAGACGGCTTGCCAGTCCGCAGAGCCCTGACGATGCCCGCCTTTTTTCTGCTTTTGCCCCTGGGCGCGTTGACGCGCCAGGGGCAGAACCGAGAGTCCGCGCCCGTGGTGGCCAGACCTATTCACCTGCGGCGCAAGGCCGCAGGGGTTTTACAAGGATAGGAATTTTATTGTTTTCTCATGGTGACATCATGATGCGTCGGCATCTTGACATCACGCCGGCGCGCGATTAAGCTGTCATCATGAGAACGACGCTTTCTATTGATGACGACGTTTTATCCGTCGCCCGGGCCATCGCGATGGAGAAGAATCAGCCTCTCGGACAAGTCGTTTCAGACCTGGCGAAGAAGGGCCTGCGGCAAGACCGCCTCACGGTGGTGGCGGATGGCTTTCCGGTCTTCCGCGTAAAACACGGGACCCGTCCCATTACCCTGAAGGACGTGAAGCGCGCGGAGGATGAGCCGTGAGGCCCGCGCTGCTGGACGTGAATCTTCTGATCGCGCTGGCCTGGCCTTCGCACGTGCATCATGAGCCGGCCCATCGCTGGTTTGCCGGCAACGAGCGGTTCGGGTGGGCCACCTGCCCGCTGACCCAGCTCGCCTTCGTCCGGCTTTCCTCGAACAGCAGGATCATCGAAGACGCCGTACTCCCGCAGGAGGCGCTGGCCGTCATGAAGCGCATCATCCTGCTGCCGCATCATGTCTTCTGGACGGATGATCTTGATCCTTCGGCCCTGGCCGATGGGCCGTTCGCCCGCATCGGCAGCCATCGGCAGGTGACGGACGCCTACCTGCTGGCGCTGGCGGCCGCCCGCCAAGGCCGCCTGGCCACGCTGGACCGCGGCATGGCGGCCCTGGTGCCGTCGGATTGGAAAGCGGAAGAGGTCTTGACCGTAATCGAGTAGGAACAGAAGCGGATGCGGAGGGAGGCGCGCCATGCCGGCCCCAAGAAAAATCGCGGGTGACATCCTCAAGCAGCTTCTCGCCGGCGGGAACGCCGGGGACGAGGTCCATCGGCTGGCTCCCCGGCCGCCGGACAAGGATCCGTTGCCCCCGCACGTGCCGCACGGTAACGATCACACGGCCACGGGACTGGAAAAACGCCGGGCGTTTCTGAAGGAGCAAGGCCTGCGGATCGACAACCTGTCGGGCCTGATTCCCGACCCGGCGCCGGAATCGTTGGCGGGGCACGTCGAGAACTTCGTCGGTTACGCGAAAGTCCCGGTGGGCGTCATCGGGCCGCTGCGGGTCAACGGGGCGCACGCGCACGGCGATTTTTTCGTGCCGCTCGCGACGTCCGAGGGCGCCCTGGTCGCGTCGTACAACCGCGGCGCGTACGTGATCAGCCAGTCCGGCGGCGCGGCGGCGATGTGCCTGACCGAGAGCGTGTCGCGATCGCCCTGCTTCGCGTTCCGCTCCCTGGCCGACGCGGGCCTGTTCCTGGCCTGGGCGCTGCCGCGCTTCGAGTCGTTCCAGAAGATCGTGGCGACCACGTCCGGCCACGCGCGGCTGCTGGACCTACGGACCGTGATGCTGGGCAAGGAACTGTACCTGATTCTCGACTTCACCACGGGCGACGCGTCCGGGCAGAACATGGTCACGCTCGCGGCCGACGCGCTGGCGCGGCGCCTCGTCGCCGAGTCGCCGGTGAAGCCGGAGCACTGGTACGTCGAGGGCAACCTTTCCGGCGACAAGAAGGCGACGATGCTCTCGTTCCTGTTCGCCCGCGGGAAGAAGGTGGTCGCCGAGGCTGTGATCCGCCGGGACTTGCTGAAGAAGGTCATCCACGTCACGGTGGACGAGATGCTCGCGGGCTGGCAAGTCTCCGTGCTCGGCGGTATCCAGAGCGGGGCCATCGGCGCGCAGGGCCATTTCGCCAACGCCCTGGCGGCGCTGTTCATCGCGTGCGGGCAGGACGCCGCCTGCGTCGCGGAGGCGTCGGTGGGCCTGACGCGGATGGACAAAACCGCGGACGGCGACCTGTACGTGTCCATCAGCCTGCCGAACCTGATCGTCGGCACGGTCGGCGGCGGGACGACGCTGCCCGGCGCGCGGGAAGGTCTGGCGATGCTGGGCTGCGCCGGGGAGGGCGGCGCCCGGAAGTTCGCCGAGATCTGCGCGGCCACCGCGCTGGCGGGCGAGATATCGCTGACCGGCGCGATCATTGCGGGCGAGTTCTCGCAGGCCCACGCGCGATACGGGCGGAAACGCAAGGCGGAGAAGCCCCATGCCGGATGACCTCGCGCAGCGCGTGCGGCTCGACTTCATCCGCTACGCCAACTGCTGGGAGGATCCGCGCCTCCTGTTCGAGGCGCTTCAGCCCTCCGGCAAGCGGATCCTGTCCATCGCGTCCGGCGGCGACAACAGCCTCGCGTTGATCGGCGAGGGGGCGGAGGTCGTCGCCGCCGACTTGAGCCGCGCGCAGCTCGCCTGCGTCGAGCTCAAGATCGCCGCGATCCGCGAGCTGGACGACGCGGCCTTGTTCGCCTTTCTAGGCCTGCGGCCCTCGGCGGACCGGCTTGCGGTTTATGATAACAAACTGCGCCCGCGCCTTTCCGAAAACGCCGCCGCGTTCTGGACCGGCCGTCCCGGTGACGTCGCCGCGGGCCTCATCCACGCCGGCAAGTTCGAGAACTACTTCCGGCTTTTCCGGACGCGCGTGCTGCCGCTGATCCACGGGCGGCGGACGGTGGCGGCGCTGCTCGAGCCCCGGGACGCGGCGGGCCGCCGGGATTTCTATGACCGGCGTTGGAACAACCGGCGCTGGCGCTGGATGTTCCGGCTGTTCTTCAGCCGGCGGGTCATGGGGCGCTTCGGCCGCGACCCGGAATTCTTCCGTTACGTCGAGGGCTCCGTCGCCGACCGCATCCTGCGGCGCGCCGAGCACGCCCTGGCCGTTCTGCCGACGCACGACAACCCGTACCTGGAATACATCCTCACCGGGAATTTCGCCCGCGCCCTGCCGCCGTACCTCGAGCCCGCGCGCCTGGCGCGCATCCGGGCTCACCTGGACCGTCTCGCGCTGTTCGAGGGCCCGGCGGAGGAGGCTCCCGGCGGGTTCGACGGATTCAATCTCTCCGACATCTTCGAGTACATGCCGCCGGACCTGGCCGAGGCCGTGTACGGGAAGTTGCTCGACAAGGCGCACACCGGTGCGCGGCTGGCCTACTGGAACATGCTCGTGCCGCGCGCCTGCCCGGAAAAATTCCGGCCGCGCGCGGAGGCCTTGGACGACCTGGCCGCGCGTCTGTTCGAGCGGGACCGCGCGTTCTTCTACCGGCGATTCGTGGTCGAAGGAGTGCGGGCATGACGTGGCCATTGCACAGCGATCTCATCGGGGCTCTCGCTTTCGGCGTCCTGTTCCTGCCCGTGCTGGGCGCGGCGGAGTGGATGCGGCGGCGCGGCGCGGGCGGGGAGGCCACGCGGAAGGTCGTGCACGTGGCGGGCGGGCTGTTGAGCCTGGCCCTGCCGGGGCTGGTCCGGTCGCCCGCGACGGTGCTCGTCATGACCGCGGCGCTTTCGTTGCTGTTCCTCTGGGCGAAGCGGCACGCGGCGCTGCGGAGCCTGCACGGCGTGGCGCGGCGGACGAGCGGGACGGAATATTTCCCGCTGGCGGTGTTCCTCGTCTACGTCGTCACGTACGGCCAGTACTGGCTCTACGCCTGCTCGATGCTGGTCCTGGCCGTCGCGGATGCCTGCGCGGCGCTGATCGGATCGAAGTACGGCCGGCACCGGTACGAGGTCGAAGACGAGGCCAAGAGCCTGGAAGGATCGGCCGTCTTTCTCCTGATCGCGTTCCTGGCGCTGTGGCTCCCGATGGAACTGATGACCGGCCTGCCGCCCGTCGTGTGCGCGCTGTCGGCGCTGCTGGTGGCGGTGCTGGTGACCGGGTTCGAGGCGGTCAGCATGGGCGGGGCGGACAACTTGTTCATCCCGCTCGGCGTCGCGGTGATCCTCTCCAAGATCACGACCAAGCCGGTCGCCGAGATCGTCTACCAGAACATCAGCCTCCTCCTGTTGGGCCTGGGGATCGCGTGGGCGGCGCGGCGGACGCCGTCGTTCAACGCGGGGGGAACAATCCTGTTCGGCCTGTTCGTCTTCGGCGCGTGGTCCCTCGGCTCGGAGCGGTGGGCGCTCCCCGTATTGGCGGCCTTCATGGTCTACGCGGGGGCGCGGACGTTCATCCCCGGGCCCCGCGGGGCCCCGGCGCGTGTACGGGTGCGGGTCCTGTTCCGGGTGCTGGTGATCCCGCTGCTCCTGCTGGTGACGGGCAACATGGTGCGCCGCGGCCCGCAGTTTTTCCCGCCGTTCGCGACCGCGATGGCGGTCGTGCTGGCCTTCGGATTGTGGAACCACGTGCTGTGGGCGTGGCGGCCGGCCGGAATCCGGCGTCGCGCGCTTCTATTGCTCGTGGCCGCGATCGCATGGGCCGTGGAAATCGTGCCGGCCGGGCGCTGGCTCCCGGGGGGCGCGCAGATGCCCGGCCTGTGGCTTCCGGCGGGATTGGTCCTGGCCGCGTGCGCACTGGACGACGCCCTTCTCGGGCCGGGGCCCTCGTTCGACGGCGAGCGCGCCTGGCCGGCCTGGCGGCTTGTTCTCACGGCCGCGGCGGGCGCCGCCGTGCTGCTTGCGCCGCGGGGCCCGGGTTGAGGCGTCAGGGGGCCAGGGCCAGGCGGACGATTTCTTCGACGGTGGTTTTGGGGCCGACGCCGGAGAGGATGTCGCGGACGCGTTTCTGGGCGTCGGCCTGCTTGTAGCCGAGGGAGACCAGGGCCAGGATGGCGTCGCGCAGGCGCGCGTCCGGTTCGCCGGCCGCCGTCCCGGCGACGGCCTCGAGGGCCTCGCCCGCGGTGAGTTTGTCGCGCAATTCCACGACGATGCGCTCCGCGGTTTTCTTGCCGATGCCGGACACGGAACTCAACCGCTTCACGTCGCCCTGGGCCACGGCGGCCTTGAGGTCGCGGACGGAGAGGCCGCTCAAGGCGGTCAGGGCCAGGCGCGGGCCGATCCCGCTGACGCCCATGAGCAGGAGGAACAGGCGGCGCTCCTCGTCCGTCGCGAAGCCGTACAGGGCGTGGAGGTCCTCCCGCACGTGGTCGTAGGTCAGGAGCCGCAGGGGTTCGCCGGGCGCGGGGAGGCGATCGTAGCTGCTCAAGGGGATGAAGACCTCGTAGCCGACGCCCTGCACGTTGACCACCACGCGGGTCGGATCCTTTTCGACCAGCCGTCCCTCGAGGAAGGTAATCATGAAAAACTCCTAGCGCACCATTTCCAGCTGGTCGCCCCGCCGGGCCCGGCCCTCGAGGAGGGTGGCGTGGGCGGAGACCGGCTTGACCTCGACCACCTGCAGGCGCCCGACGATTTTCCCGGGCACCGATTCCAGTATGTTCCCGGTGACGGGGTCGGTGATTTCGCGGCCCTGCTCGCGGACGACAAACCGGTCGCCCGCGCGCAGGCGGGCGTTCGCCCCGCCGTTGATCACCACGTATTCCTCCCCCGCCTCGGCCACGCGGGGCTCCCAGGCGACGGGCGGCAGTTCCTTGAGGATGCGGCGGACGGCGTCGCGGAGGGCGGCCTCGGTGGCCCGGCCCAGCGGCGTGCGGAAGAAGGCCTCGCCGCCGAACGAAACGTTCTTATAGCGCCCCTCGCCGCCGCCCCCGCCGGCGGAGACCGACTGCGCGGCGCGGACGGAGGCGATGATCTCGCCCGACTCCACGTCGGAGATGTGCATGACGATCGAAACGCGGGCCCGGCTGCCGCCGCCGAACAGGCGCAGCCACGAGGACCCGCCGCCGGCCGCCGCGCGGCCCGTTTCGGTGAAGTCGGTGACGGAGCCGCGGACGAGGTAGCGCGCGTTTTTCAGGCGGCCCTTCACGACGCGGCCCTCCGCGCGGAACAGGTCGGTGCCCTGGCGGAGGATCTCGCCGACGACGGTGTCCAGGTGCTGTCGCTCGAGGACGGTGACCCGGCCGGAGTCCAGGAGCAGGGCGGTCAGGAGGTCGGCCATGCCGCTGCCGAGGTTCCAGCGGCCGGAGGCGTTGGAGAGGTTCTCGAAATCGGTGACGGCGACGACGGGCTGGATCATCCGCTGCCCGGCCGGCGCCCGCCGGGAGATCAGCGGGCCGGACGAGGGGGCGCGGCAGGCGGAGAGCCCGAGGCTTGCGACGAGGCCGGCCACAAGGTATGCGGAGCGGGCCATGACCTCCCCGGTTTTACTTCAGCGCGAACTCGCGGACGGAGCGGAGCATGTCTTCGGGGTAGAACGGCTTGTGGAACAGTTTCTTCACGTTGGGGAACTGCTTCATCTCCTCCTCGTCGAAGTCCGGGAACCCGGCCATGACGATGACGGGGACCTTGATGCCCTCGGCGGCCATGAGCATGAGCAATTCGGCGCCGTTGATCCCCGGCATGCGGATGTCGAGGAGCATCCCGCGGCACTTGGGATCGCGGAGGTGCTTGTAGGCGGTTTCGCCGTCGTAGGCGACCTGGACTCCGTAGCCCTCGTCCTCCAGCATAGTCTTCAACAGCTGGGTCAGCACCTTGTCGTCGTCTACCACCAGGATCATGTTGTGCTATCCTCGCTGCCGATTCTATCCCGCGCGCGGGCGTTGTCACGCGCGGAATACGGGAAAGCGATCGGCGATCCTGCCTGGCGCGCCGGGTTACGGGGCCGGCGTCGCCGCCGGGGCGGGCTTCCGGCTCGCCTTGGCCTTGAGCTTGAGCCTTTTCGCGCGGCGCAGGCGGGCTTTCCTTTTAACCGTGACTCTGTGTTGTTGTCCCATGGGCCGCGGCTTGTACCAGAAGCCGCCCCATCGAGTCAAGCCGCCGTCGTCTTTTTTTGCGGCGGCTCTTGACGAAATGGCCCGGATGGGAAATATATAGTCGCCTCTTGCGCCTATAATAGGCCGTATTATGGCTTGAAACGGGGAGTTATGGGAAAAACGCCTGTCAAATCCGCCAAAAAAGACAGTCATCGAGCCGCCGCGCCGCCGCGGGATGCCGCCCGCGGCGAAGCCGGCGGGGGCGGTGAACTCCAGATCCGGGTCAACCGTGAGGAGCGCAGCGCCAAGATCAAGGGCCTCATCAAGCTGGCCGGCGACCAGGGCTACCTGACCTACGACGATGTCAACGAGGCCCTGCCCGAGAGCGTGATCAGCCCGGACGAGTTTGACGGCATTCTCATCCTGCTGCGCGGCATGGATATCGAGGTGATCGAGGAGGCGGACGAGCAGCGCTTCAAGAGCCAGATGGAAAAGGAGGAGCGCGCCCGGCTGACCCAGCGCGTCGACGTCCTGGACGATCCCGTCCGCATGTACCTGAAGCAGATGGGCCAGGTGCCGCTGCTGACGCGCGAGCAGGAGGTGGAAATATCGAAGCGCATCGAGGAGGCCGAGCTCAACGCGCGCAACCTTTTCAACCGGTTCGGCTTCGCGTGCGGCGCCTACCTGGGCGTGGCTGAACGGTTGGAGAGCGGCAAGGAGCGCTTCGACCGGATCATCAGCGACAAGCACGTCGAGAGCCGAGAGAAGTATCTCAAGCGCCTGCCGGGCCTCCGCAAGGCGATCCTCAAGGATGTCGCGTCCATGCGGAAGAAGTTTGTCGCCGGGCAGAAGGTCAGCTTGAGCAAGACCGCCCGCCAGCGGATCCAGAAGACCGTCGAGCAGTACCGCGAGCGGCTGGCCGCCCAGTACGAAAAGCTCTATTTCAAGCAGAAGGCGGTCGAGGATTTCGTGACCGTCGCCGACGAGTGCCAGCACCGCTTCAAGGCCTGCCAAGACGCCATTGCCCGGCAGGAGCGCGTGGCCAGGAACAAGGGGCGCTCCGACACGTTGCGGCAGGAGCAGGCGCGCCTGAAGAAGCTCGAAGAAGAGCAGGGCTTGGCCACCGCGGACTTTGTCCAGGCTTACCACGATCTCAAGACGTGGCTGCGCAAGGGGTTGCGGGCCAAGGCCGAGATGGTGGAGGCCAACCTGCGCCTGGTCATCAGCATCGCCAAGAAATACACGAACCGCGGCCTGTCGTTCCTGGACCTGATCCAGGAGGGCAACATGGGCCTGATGAAGGCCGTGGAGAAGTTCGAGTACCAGCGCGGCTACAAGTTCAGCACGTACGCGACGTGGTGGATCCGCCAGGCCATCACCCGATCCATCGCCGACCAGGCGCGCACGATCCGCATCCCCGTGCACATGATCGAGACGATCAACAAGCTGATGCGCATCCAGAAGCAACTCGTGCAGGAGTTCGGACGCGAGCCCACGCCGGAAGAAGTGGCCGAGGAGATGAACCTGCCCGTCGACCGGGTACGCGCCGTGCTCAAGATGGCCCAGCAGCCGATCTCCCTCCAGAGCCCGGTGGGCGACAGCGAGGACACCCACTTCGGCGACTTCATCGAGGACAAGTCCGCGGAGAACCCCTCCGAGATGACCGCCTTCAGCCTGCTCAAGGAGCGGCTGCAGGAGGTGCTCAAGACCCTGACCGAGCGCGAGCAGGAGGTCCTGACGCTGCGGTTCGGCCTGGCCGACGGCTATTCGCGCACGCTCGAGGAGGTCGGCCGCAAGTTCGCCGTCACCCGCGAGCGCATCCGGCAGATCGAGGCCAAGGCCCTGCGGAAGATGCGCCACCCGACCCGCCTGCGCAAGCTCGACGGGTTCCTCGAATTCCCGGATTGACCCGGCGGCGGAATATCCTGCGGCGCAAATTGTAGTGGACAAATACCGGCCCCTGTCGAAACTGTGGCCTGAAAGGAGCTCGTCATGAGCACATGCCCCATCCAGAAAATCGTCAAGCGCGATGGCAACCTGGTGGACTACGACCGAGACCGGATCGCCACGGCCATCTTCAAGGCCGCCGCGTCCGTGGGCGGCAGCGACCGGGCGACCGCCGAGAGCCTGGCCCTTAAAGTGGAGCAGGACCTGGTCCAGGCCTATGGCTCCAAGGCCACGCCCTCGGTCGAGGATATCCAGGATATCGTCGAAGCCGTCCTGATCCGCGAGGGGCACGTCAAGACCTCCCGGGCGTACATCATCTACCGCCACCAGCGTGCCCAGGCCCGGGCGGCGCGGGCCTACGCGTTCGAGACCTCGGACAACATCCCCTACAAGAAGATTTACGAGGTCCTGCGCTGGAACATGGACCACGGCTGCGAGACCGTCGACGGCCTCAACAAGATCATCACCGATGGCAAGCTGCCGGACCTGGTCGCGGCCTGCGAGAAACGGTACAGCGACGAGGTCGCGCGAGGCGCGGAGGCCATGCTGGCGCGCCTGCCCGAGATGCGGCTGGTCATCATTGCCGGCCCGTCGTCCTCCGGCAAGACCACGACCACCATCAAGGCCAGCGAGCGCCTGAAGGCCGCCGGCGCCGAGCTGGTGGCCATCAACCTGGATCACTATTTCTTCGACCTCGAGATGCACCCGAAGGACGAGTTCGGGGACTACGACTACGAAACGCCGCAGGCGTTGGACCTCCCCCTCATCAACGAGCACCTCGCGGCGCTGCTGGCCGGCAAGACCATCAAGACCCCGCACTACGACTTCAAGACCGGCAAGCGCAAGCTCGACGTGCACGAGATGAGCCTGAAGCCCAACCAGATCCTCATGATCGACAGCCTGCACGGTCTGTACGGCGAGATGACCAAGAGCATCGAGCCGAACCGGAAGTTCAAGCTCTACATCGAGACGCTCGGCCAGGTGCGGACCGCGGACGGCACGTTCATGCGCTGGGCCGACAACCGCCTGCTCCGGCGGATGATCCGCGACAGCTGGCACCGGAACCTGCAGCCGCTCCAGACGCTCACACACTGGCACTACGTCCGGCGCAGCGAGATGAAGAACATCGTGCCCTACATCGGCACCGTGGACTACCTCGTCAACAGCGCCCAGCCGTTCGAGCTGCCGATCCTCAAGCACAAGCTCTTCAAGTTCTTCCCGGAGGCGTTGAAGCTCTACAAGGACGACGCCAAACGCCAGGATGCCTACCTGCGCGCCAAGCGCGTGCACGAGTTCTTCACGCCCCTGACGGCCGTGGCGGACGACTCGGTCGTCCCTTCGAAGTCCCTGATCCGGGAGTTCATCGGTGGCAGCGAGTACCACTACTGACGCGGCCGGCAGTCTTGTCGAGGCGTTCCGGGCGGCCGCCCGGGCCACCCCCGACGCCGTCGCGGTGTTGTTCGGCGGCCGCGCCACGACTTACGCTGCGCTGGAGGCCGGGACCGACCGGGTCGCCGCGGCCTTCGCGGCGCGCGGGGTGAAGCCCGGCGACCGCATCGGATTGTATTGCATCAACTCGGACGCCTTCGTCATCGCCTACTTCGGCATCGTCAAGGCCGGCGCCGTGGTCGTGCCGATCAACCTTCTGCTCAATCCGAAGGAAATCGCCTTCATTCTGGACGACGCCGGCGCGCGGGCGCTGATTTATTTCGAGGCGTTCGCCCAGAACGTCCAAATCCTCAAGCCCCAGGTCCGAAATCTCGAGTGGACTGTTTGCGTCGGGGCGCAGAATCCGTTGGGCGATATCCCCTTCGCCTCCTTGCTGACGGCCGAGGGGCCGTGTCCACGGCCGCCCGTGAACGCGGCGGAGGACCTGGTTGCGATCATCTACACCTCGGGCACGACGGGCCGGCCGAAGGGGGCCATGCTGACGCACCGGAACCTCGTGAGCAACGTGCGCAGCGTCCATGCCGCGCTGCGCTTCGAGCCCGGCCGGGATGTCGTGCTGGTGGTGCTGCCGATGTTCCACGCCTTCGCGGCGACCGCCGCCATGCTCTCGCCGCTGCTGGCCGGGTGCATGATCGTCCCGCTGCCGAAGTTCGACCCGGCGCAGGCGTCCGAGGCGATCCGCGCCTCCGGCGCCACGCTCTTTATGGGCGTGCCAAGCATGTTCAACCTGCTGCTCCGGCTCCCGCCGGAAGACACGGCCAAGCTGGCGTCGCTGCGGTTCGCTGTCTCGGGCGGCGCGGCGATGCCCGTCGAGATCATGCGCCAGTTCGAGGAGCGGTTCGGCAAGGTGGTCTACGAGGGCGACGGCCCCACCGAGTGCTCGCCCGTGACCTGCGTAAACCCGATCGGCGGGCGGCGCAAACTTGGCACCGTCGGCCTGCCCGTGCCCGGCGTCGAGATGAAGATCATGGACGGGCAGGGGCGGGAGCTTCCGCGCGGGCAGATCGGCGAGTTATGCGTGCGCGGACCCAACGTAATGAAGGGCTACTGGAGGCTGCCGGCGGAGACCGCGGAGGCGTTCTTCGGCGAATGGTTCCGCACCGGCGACCTGGGAACCGAGGACGAGGACGGCTACTTCTCCATCGTGGACCGTAAGAAGGACATGATCATCGTCAACGGGATGAACGTGTATCCCCGTGTCGTCGAGGAGCTCTTGTACAAGCATCCGGCCGTCCGCGAGGCCGCCGTGATCGGCGAGCCGGACGACCTGCACGGCGAGGTGCCCGTGGCGTACCTCTCGCTCAAGGAAGGCGCCGCGGCGACCGAGGCGCAGGTGCGCGCGTTTTGCCGGGAGAGCCTCGGCCGGCATGAAATCCCGCGCCGGGTCGTGTTCCTTCCCGACCTGCCGAAAAACGCGGCGGGCAAGATCATGAAACGCGAACTGCGCAAGGACGGCGAACGCGAAAGGGGCGTGCCGTGATGGATCACAAGCTTCGCGACACCCTGGCCCACGTGGCGCCCTTTGCCGCGTGGATCGCTTTGATCTACCTCCCCGGTTCGCCGTCGGGCTGGACCTACGCGGCGCGCGCCCTGGTCGGCCTGGCGCTCTTCCTGGGGCTCCGCCCGTGGGGCGGCTATGCCCCATTGCGGGTTCGGAATCTGCCGCTGGCCGCGGGAGTGGGCGTCGCGGTCTTCGCGGTCTGGATCCTGCCCGAGACGAAATGGGCGGCTCAATGGCCGGCCTTGCGGGAGTTCTACCTGAAGTACGCCGTGCTTCCCTGGGGCCGTCTGCCGGAGGTTGTTTCGCCGCCGCCCTACGCGCCGGAAACCTGCGGCTGGCCGCTGACCGTCGTCCGCCTGCTCGGGTCGGCCGTCATCATCTCCTTCATAGAGGAGTTCTTCTGGCGCGGCTTCATATACCGGTGGATCACCGCCCGGGATTTCCGGTCGGTGGACCTGGGCGTTTACGTCCGCAACGCTTTCTTCATCACGGCGCTGCTGTTCGGCCTGGAGCACGACCGCTGGCTGGTCGGCATCCTGGCCGGACTCGCCTACGGGGCGCTGGCGATCCGGACCCGCGACCTGTGGGCGGCCGGCATCGCCCACGCGATCACGAACTTCCTGCTGGGCCTCTACGTCGTCGCGACGGGCCAGTATGGATTCTGGTAACCGCGCTCGCCGGCCGGCGGCGCGATCCTCCCATTCCTCCCGGACGTGTGGCGCCCGGCGTGCGTCCTTTCTGCGCGCGTTCAACCGGGTCCGAGCGCCGGCGGGCGGCGGGATGCGGCAGGGCGTAGGGCGGGCGGAGCGCCCCGCGATGCCGCATCCGGCGGGACGGCCCCGCAAGCGGGCCCCTTCTGGCGTCGGGCTTGTTCCGCGATGGGCACTCCGGTCGCGGCCGAACCCGGGGGGTGTCGGCTATTCGATTGTCACGTCTGGTCGTGTACCGTTCGAGGCCCTCCTTTCTGCGGATGGGTATCCACAGAAAGAAAGGAATCATGCCCGGCCGATTCCACGGATTTTTTTACCAAGCTTGGAATCGCGGCGACGACTCCTCCCTTGACAGGACCGGGCAGCCTGGAAGTACATTCGGCCCGAAGTGAATCCGCCCCGGATCATTCGAACGCGCCGGTTGATTTTGCGCGCTATCAAGGAGAGCGACGCCCGGGCCGTGCACGACGCCTATGCCTCCGATCCCGAGGCGACACGCTTCCTCGCCTGGCGGGCCCACACGACGCTTGGAGAGACGAAGGCGTTCCTTCGCCAGGCCCGCCGGACCTGGCGCCAGGGAACCGAGCACCTGTGGGCCGTGATCGTCAAGCGTGGCGGGTTGATCGGATCCGCCGGGATCCGCCCCTGCGGACCGAGGATCGAGATCGGATATGTCCTTGGCCGGGCCTGGTGGGGGCGGGGGTACGCCACGGAAGCGGCCCGGGCGATGCGGGCGTGGGCGATGAAGCAGCCGCGGGTATACCGGGTGTGGGCGACCTGCGACGTGGAGAACAAGGCCTCGGCCCGCGTCCTCGAAAAAATAGGCATGACACGGGAAGGTATTCTTAGAAAATGGATCGTGCGCCCCGCCATGGACTCCGCGCCGCGAGATTCATTCTGCTACTCGAGCATCAAACCTCGTAAGCCGGGAAGACGCCGGAGGCCCGCGCGAACCGGCAAGGAGCGATGAGGCATGGCGGATCAATCCAGCGTGTGGGCGGCTTTTTTCAATGGGCACGCGCCGTTGTATGACGGCAACTGCTTTACCCAAAATACACCGTACGAAGTGCAGTTCCTGGTCCGGGAACTCGGGCTGAAGCCCGGGATGAGCATCCTGGACCTCGGCTGCGGCACCGGCCGGCACGCCGTCGAACTGGCCAGGCTCGGTTTCCGCGTGACCGGCGTAGATCTTTCCGCCGGCATGCTGGCGCAGGCCCGGGCCAAGGCGGCCGCCGCCGGGGTTGACGCGACGTGGATACAGGAAGACGCGACCCGGTTCTCGGCCGGGGAATCCTTCGATGCTGCGATCTGTCTCTGCGAGGGGGCGTTCGGCCTGTTGGGCGCCGGGGACGATGCGTTGGCGCAGCCCGCGGCCATCCTGCGGAACGTGGCCGCGGCCCTGAAACCGGGCGCGCCCTGCCTGTTCACGGTGCTCAACGGCTACCGGATGGCCCGCCGGCATCGGCAGGAGGATGTGGCCTCGGGAGAATTCGATCCCCTGTCCCTGACCGAAACTACGGACTGCACCACGGGGGACAAGGCCGCGATGAGGGAGCGGGGCTTTGTGCCCACGGAACTGGGCCTGTTGTTTGGCGCGGCCGGGTTGACCGTGGACCACATCTGGGGCGGCACGGCGGGCGCGTGGAACAAGGGGCCGGTGCAACTGGACGAGATGGAACTGATGGTGGTGGCGCACAAGCCGCCCGCCGCCTGACTAGCCGAAAAGCAGCCGGGGGGGTACACTGCATTGAGACGCGAGGAGCTGCGCTATGGATAACCTCATCAGCGGCATGGAGAAGCTGCGGAACGCCCAGAAGGCGGAGGAGAAGGCCGAGTTCGCCGCCGCCAAGGCCGAGGGCATGGCGAACCGCGTGGAGCGCTTGGAACGGGCGGTTACCCGCCTTACCTGCCTGAACCGCGCCATCTGGGAAATCTTGAGCGAGGCCGTTAACCTATCGGAGCAGGACCTGAAGGAGCGGCTCAAGCAGATCGCCGCGGAACAGGTCGAGGCCAATCGCGCCGGCAAGCCGGCGCCGCCGTGTCCGAAATGCGGCCGCCCGCTGGAGCGCGGGCGGAACATGTGCATGTACTGCGGGGCGACCCACGACGTCGGGAGCGTGTTCGACGCGCTGGTGTGACCCTGCGCGGAGGGAGGGAGTCCGCATGGCCAGGGGCATAGGGTGGGGCGCGCTGGGCTACTGGGTGGTGTTCTGGATTTTTGTGTACGGCGATTTCTATCTTTCCCGCCCGGTCGCCGCGACGGCCTTGAAGCTTTTTTTTCCCGTGGCCTGCCTCATGAACCTTTATGGCCTGGTCACGGCCCTGTCGCTGTGGAGCGTCCGCCGCCGGGAGGCGGCGGGCCTGCTGCTCCTTCACGCCCCCCCGCTGGCGGCCGTGGCCTACGGAATCTGGTGGCTCTTTTTCGGCGTCAAGATTTAGGACGGCCCGGTTCCTTCCGCCGCCGTGCTTAACACCTGCCGGATTCCCGGTTACTTATACGTACTAGCTGCAAGGAAGGCGCCCTTGTTCATGAAAACCCGCCGGGGATTGTGCGTGCTGTGGTTCCTGTATGCCGTCGGGGTGCGGGGCCAGGAGTGGGTGCCGCTGAAGAGCGGTTCGCCTGCGTGCGGAGGGGTGCGGGTCGGCGATTCCAGCGTGACGGGCCTGACGCTGGCGGCGGAGGTGTCGGGCTTCGTCCGCGGAATGGCCGTGCTTCCGGACGGCCGCTCCTACGACTTGGTGCAGGACCCGGGCGGAGCGAGCAGCCCGATCGGCCAGCCCGACGTGCCGTCCTTCACCCAATGGATCCTCGTCCCGAACGGGTGCGAAGTCCGCATGGCGGCCACGCCCGGCGCCTCGCGGGTGTTCACGGGCGTCCGCCTGGCGCCCGTTCAGCCGCCGCCCTCCGATTCGGGCGATTCTGCCGCGATGGCCCGCGACGAGGCGGTGTATGCGCGGGACGCCGATTACCCCGGGGCGTTCGCGTCGTTCGAGGCCATCACAGAAATCCGCGGGCAGGCGGCCCGCCTGGTCCGGCTCCACCCGTACCAGTACAACCCGCGCACGGGCGTCCTGACGGTATATCCCCGCCTCGAGGTGCGGCTGGACTTCATCGGGACGCCGGCGCGGCGCGATCCGCGGCTGGCGAGCCGCGCCTTCGACGGCCTGCTGCGGGGCGCGCCGAACGCGGACGCGGTCCTTGCCGCCGAGGCCGCCGCCCCGAGCCCGCGCGGGGTCTCGCCCTTCGGCGGGACGACGAACGGCTGCGAACTCCTGATCATCACGGCCGACGCCTTCACCAACGCCGCCTTCCAACTGGCGGAGTGGAAGATGCGGCGCGGGATCGCGACGACGGTCGTGACGACGAACGAGACCGGCAGCGCCACCAACCAGCTCCGCGATTACATCCTGAACGCCTACACCACGTGGAGCCCGGCGCCGGCCTACGTGCTGCTCATCGGCGACGCGGATTTCATCCCCCCCTGGTACAAGACGGACCACCCCGCCGGGGAGCGGAAGAACAGCACCGACCTGTTCTACGCCGACATGAGCGCGACGCTCGATTGGATCCCGGACCTCGCGATCGGGCGCTGGCCGGTGGAGACCGCGGCCCAGGCGACGAACTGGGCCGCGCGCGTCATCGCCTACGAGAGCGCGCCGCCCAGCCGCGCGCTGTTCGGCCGCTACTACACCAACGCGACCCTCTGCGCCTCGTTCCAGAGCTACACGGGGGCCGCCTACTACGGCTATTCCGAGCGGCGGTTCGTGAAATCGACAGAGGATCTCCAGAACTTTCTTGCGGACGCCGGCTACGCCGCCGAGCGGATTTACGCGATGTATCAAGGCACCAACCCGACGCATTGGGCCAGTTGGCTGACGGCGTCCAGCGCCATCTTCGAAAACGACAGCCCGCCCTGGGGCGGCGTGGCCCTGGCCGCGGAGTTGCTCAAGCCGGCCTTTCCGTGGAGCGGTGCGCGGACCAACATCCGCCTGGCCGTGAACAGCGGGACCTTCCTGCTGACCCACCGCGATCACGGCAACCGGTCCGGCTGGAGCAAGCCGGTCTTCACCAAGGCCACGGACGTGGACGGCCTGACCAACGGCATCCTGCGGCCCGTGGTCTGGTCCATCAACTGCCAGACCGGCTGGTTCGACAACGAGACCGACGACGCCGCGGCGGGCACGTCGGACAGCGACGAGTGCTTCGCCGAGCACTGGGTCCGGCACGCCAGCGGCGGGGCGATCGGCGTGCTCGCGCCGACGCGAACGAGCTACTCCTTCTACAATGACCGGCTGTTCTGGGGCATGGCGGACGCGGTCTGGACCAACTTTCTCGAATACCACGGCGTGTCGTACTCCGCGGTGGGCGAGCCGGCGTACCGCCTGGCCGACATCCTGAACCGGGCCAAGACGTATTTCCTCACCAAGTACTCCCTCTCCAGCACCTACACGAAATGCACCATGGAGATCTTCCACTGCCTGGGCGATCCGACGCTGGAGATGTGGACCGGCCTGCCGCAGGATTTGACCGTGGCGCACACCGGCCGCGTCCCGGCCGGCTCCGCCGCCGTGACGGTGGCGGTGGCGCAGGCCGGCGCGCGGGTCTGCTGCGTGTATAGCAACCGGATCCTCGGCACCGCCGAGGCGTCAGGCGGGGTCGCCGAAGTCGCGCTCGACCCGCCGCCGGAGGGGGGCGGCGACCTCTTCGTCACCGTCACCCTTCACAACTACCTGCCCTACCTCGGCACGGCGACGGTCTTCCAGGCGGACGCTGATGGCGACGGCCTGCCGGACGAGTGGGAAGAGGAGTATCTCGGCTCGACCGGCTCCGCTCCGGAGGACGACGACGACGAGGACGGGCTGGATAACTACGGGGAATGGATCGGCGGGTTCGACCCGGGCGACTCGAACTCGGTCTTCTCGGCGGGCGGCGAGCCGGCCGCCGAACCCGGGGCGTATGTTCTCCAGTGGCCCAGCGCCGCGGACCGGTATTACTCGATCTACCGCGCAACCAACCTCCCCGGGCCGTTCGTCCTGCTGGACGACGAGATCCCCGCCACCCCGCCGCTCAACGTCTACACCGACGCGCCCGCGGCGGAACTGGATCCGCTGTTCTACCGGCTGGTGGTGACCACCAACGCCCCGCCGTAAATGGGCGCCCGTGCTTTCACGGTCGGGACGGCCGTGTCACGTTGTCCCGAATATCGCTCGCTTTTTCCTCCCGCCGGGGCTATAGAACGCGCACGGAAACGAGCAAATAATGAAAAACGAAGCCACTCCGGACGCGGCGCCAGCGAAGCATTTCATCCGGCAGATCATCGAGGAGGACCTGCGCGCCGGGAAAAACGGCGGGCGGGTTGTCACCCGTTTCCCGCCGGAGCCGAACGGCTACTTGCACATCGGGCATGCCAAGGCGATCTGCATCGATTTCGGCATGGCCCGCGAGTATGGCGGCGAGTGCCACCTGCGGATGGACGACACGAACCCGACCAAGGAGGAGGTCGAGTACATCGAGTCCATCCAGGAGGACGTCCGCTGGCTGGGCTTCGACTGGGGGAAGCATTTCTACTTCGCCTCCGACTGCTTCGGGCGGATGTTCGACTGCTGCGCCGAGCTGATCCGGAAGGGCAAGGCCTATGTCTGCGGGCTTACGCAGGAGGAGTGGTCGAAGAACTACCGTGGCGCGCCACCGGCCCCGGGGAAGGAAAGTCCGTTTCGGAACCGGCCCGCCGGGGAGAGCCTGCGGCTCTTCGAGGAGATGCGCGCCGGGAAGCACGCGGACGGCACGCTCTGCGTCCGGGCGAAGATCGACATGACCTCGCCCAACCTGCACCTGCGCGATCCGGTCCTGTACCGCATCCTGCACGCCGAGCATCCCCACACGGGCAACGCGTGGTGCGTCTACCCGACCTACGACTTCGCGCATCCGCTCGAGGACGCCTTCGAGGGCATCACGCACTCGCTCTGCACGCTCGAGTTCGAGGTCCACCGCCCGCTCTACGACTGGGTGATCGAGAACCTCGACGGCCTGCCCTCGCGCCCGCGGCAGTACGAGTTCGCGCGGCTGAACCTGACCTACACGGTCATGAGCAAGCGGCGCCTGCTGGAGCTGGTGAACGAGGGCCGCGTGAAGGGCTGGGACGACCCGCGCATGCCGACGATCGGCGGGCTGCGCCGGCGCGGCTACACGCCGGAGGCGATCCGCGCCTTCGTCGAGGCCGTAGGCGTGACCAAGTTTGAGAGCCTTTCCGACGTCGCGCTGCTGGAACACTGCGTGCGCGACGACCTGAACAAGCGCGCCGCGCGCCGGCTGGCCGTGCTGAATCCGCGGCGGGTGATCATCGAGAACGCCGCCGACCTGCCCGCGAGCGTGAAGGCGGTCAACAACCCCGAGGATGAATCCGCGGGCGCGCGGGACGTGCCGATTTCCGGCGAGCTGTTCATCGAGGCGGACGACTTCATGGAAACCCCGCCGCCGAAGTATTTCCGGCTCACGCCGGGCGGCTCGGTGCGGATCCGGTACGCGGGCTTCCTGACCTGCCTGCGGGTCGAGGGCGATGCCGTGGTCTGCCGCTGGTCGCCGCCGGAGGCGAGCCTCAAGGTCAAGGGCACGATCCACTGGGTCAGCGCGAAGCATGCCGTGCCGGCGGAGATCCGGCTCTACGACCGGCTGTTCAACGTCGAGGATCCCATGGCGAAAGCCGCCGCCGAGGGCAAGGATTACCACGAGTTCCTGAATCCCGCCTCGATGCAGACTGTAGCCGGCTTCGTCGAAGCCGGCCTTGCCGGGGCGAAGCCCCTCGAGCATTTCCAATTCGAGCGCCTCGGTTACTTCAACGCCGACCCCGACTCCGCGCCCGGCAAGCCGGTCTTCAACCGGACCGTGACCCTGAAAGATTCATGGGCGAAGGAAGCAATGAGGGAGACAGAGCATGGGCGATCATCAAACAACACATCCCGCGAAGACAGACGGCATTGATTTGCATGCCACTTTGGAGCACGCACAAGCCGGCTATCAGAACGCGCAAGACATCATCAAGTTTGTAGACGCCAAGTCTGGCGCCGTTACCGGACTTTGTGCTTTGGCGATTGGGGGTGTCTTCGGCTTGTTGACCTGGTTCCTTGGTCTGGAAGAAACATGTCGGTCATTTACAATACAACTCATTCATCCGTGCTCCGCCGCCACCTTACTTCTTGCGCTTAGCCCAATTGCAGGCGCGGTTTCATTGGCCTTTTCGCTTCTAAGCCTTGTCGCGCGTCCACAGTTCACAACCGCCCGAACAGTATTATTCCCATGTTTTAAACTGACGAGAAAGACACGGGATGAAATCGACGAAGCCTACAGGAATAAAATCGTGGGCGGTATGACGAAAGAGGAGATTCGCATCGAGTATCACGACCAGATACTGAACGTCGGCTGTATACTGCAAAGAAAGATCGCACGGCACCGGGTAGCTGTGTTCTTTCTCGTTATGCAGTTGGTCGTGATGGCTTCCTCCGCCTTCGTCGTGTGCTCGGGGATCGCCACTAAGCGCTCTCAGGCTACGGCAACTTCTGTAACGACGAGCGTTGCGTCTGCTTCTGCTGTTTACGATACTCCGCCTCCCCCCTCACCGTCCCGTGCGCCCAGTAGTCCCACGAATCGTTCCAGCCGTCGATAGTTCCCCGAAACAAGGTCAACTGCCGGTGCAGCAGAGTCGCTGTGCTATTTAAAAGCCAGCGTGCGGCGAACTCTGCGGTTGGCCCCAAGCTCTTCTCCCGAAAGATCCTGAAAATCTCATCCTTCCAATGAAGGTTCAGCTCCGTACAGATGTAGCCTCGGTTGTCTATATGCCAATCGCCTCCAGCCGGGGCACGCCAAGTCTCCTCGCAGACTACGGCTGGCGTGTTGTCCATCCAATCGGGCAATACAATGATTCGGCACTTTGCCGTGGCCCTTGTTCTGATCCGAGCGTGGGATAATGGCACTGCTCCAGTGATTTCATAGCCGTTGACCGACCTTCGATGCCAACAACTCCTTGGTTCTTTCAGGCAGTCATATATACGGACCGCGAGGTTAAGCGCGATGTTTTCTGAAAGTATGGCTGGAGTCATTGCACCACCAGTGCGGTTTTGCGGGCGGCGTGTGGCGGCCAACTGGCACAACGTAAGGGCCGGTCTGTTGAGCACTAGCCTGAACCGTTGCATCTCTGACTTTTTCTTTTGTCAACCCGCGAGAAATCCGGAATCGCGAATCGAGTTCTTCGAACAAGTCTTGGAATTGCGAGTCAATCGCTTGATAGTCCTCTTCCGGGATGACGGTGTCCGTCCCCCGGACACCTTCCGCGTCAAGTGCATCCAATGATCGCCCAGGAGCCCACCCGGCAGCTACCATGAAGTCCCGTTTTGCGGTATGAACCGTGGCGAGAAGAATGACGGGGCGACTCCCATTGAACACTTCGCCACCAGCGCACCCAACCGCCCACCTCGTCTTTCCGAGAATGTGCGCCCATGGCCTTTTCTCGCGATCAGAGCCGGTTACTTGGCTGTGCCATTCTGCCGGAAGCTGAGCCGGAACGTACATCTGGGCAGCTTCGTAGGACTCCCCAGCGTATTTCGGGAGCACGATCAGGTTCGCGCAATCGCCAGCCCATGGCAGCTGGATGATCTTACGGTCTCGGGAGCCGGAGAATTGCTTTGCGAATTCGATAATTGAGACGAATTTCAGAACGAGCGCCTCGGTGTTTCCGGTTTTGAACGCTTCCTGCACCTCCTTTGTGAATCCATCGAGGTCGGCGCGCATGCAGAACGCTGACAGCTTGAGCGCTTGCCCGGGAGTAAAGTCACGTTCCGCAAAGTACCCTGATTGAACAAAGTTGACTTCCGGTGGGCCGCGCCGTTTTTCTAGTAGGAGGCTCGCTTCTGATGCCCTTGACAAGCGCTCGGTAAGCCGACCATCCATCAGGCCTTCGAAAACTTTAGCTACATGGCTGAGGTCGATATTGGTCCACTCGCTACTGTCCGACGGATACTGGATAGCACGAAGTATCTCGGACCTCATGGCAAGATGTCGCGCAGGCGTCTTGACGCGTCCATCTTTTTCGGTGCCCAACCTTTTTGCCGGCGCATTGGCCGCAGGACCCAGAGAGATGATGGAGCCATCGGCCCCGCTGCCCGACAGCAATATAAGTGCATCGCCATGGTCAGTGGCCAGTGCGAAGCCTTGGAACTCCTTTCCCGCCTTGGCACCAATCTTTGTGTAGACAAGTTGAGCGAAGGAAATAGCGAAGGCGATGACCTTATCGACCGCCGTCCGGTCTGCGGCGGCGCAGGGCATCAGAAGATGAATTCGTTCACCCTGCACCTCCAAGAGTTCCGCCTGTGTTTCCCGGGCGCACGCGTCAGCGATGGTCGCGTAGTCCTGAAGAATCGAAAGGTATCGCTGTGCATCCCGGGTGTCCTCTGCTGCGGTCATCTTCAAGCTGAGACGAAGTTCGCCGTAAACGTGGAAGCCCCTTTCCTTGGAACAATTGATATCTCCAATGGTGGGTCGTACATCTCTGCTTGCGCTCTCAACCAGTTGTCGAAGTCCTATCTGCTTGATCATCATTTCACCATGCCCTTTCTTCAGCCCGCTCACTTGATATACTACAGCATATGGCATGCCACATTCTTTTCTATTTTAACAAAATGTAAGCATTAAGAATTGGCATTGCGTTTATTATGCAAATTCTAACAATTTAGTATTAAGTTAAGAGGCGCACAATGCTGCGCCAATATGTGTCAGTGTGACTCGACGAAGTGCGCAGTCTGTCACGCTTGGGTCCGCCTAGTATTGACGCATTCTTCCGGGGCGGACCAGGGGTTGGTTAATCAATCAACGATTTGCGACGAATAAGCGGCGGAAACTGGTTCGCACAAGCGATTTTCGAACCCGAAAAGCAGATGCGGCATCGTCGCCCCGCGAGCGGGACAACCGCTTGAGCGCAACTGATTGACTCACGACCGCACCTGCCATAGTCTCCGCAGACATGACAGGGGAAAACTTGGAACTCAAGTTGCCGATCGAGCAGCCCGGCGTTCTTGCCGAGAAGCGGGGATATGCGTCACACCGCGATTACCTGAAGCGTGCCGCGCCCGAAGCCGATAAGCGGGCAGGGGTCATTCGGAAACAGGCGGCGGAGGCGTTCAAGGAGTACATCCGCAAAGAACCATGCTTCGTCATTCATTTCGCCGACGTCAACGCGACAGAATTGGGTCGTATCCTGGCCAAGTATCCGTTGCTGGCCAAACCGCTGATGATCCTCTGCAATATCGCGGAGCGGGCGATCGAGCGCGACCTTGGGCTGAAGGGTCTGAATTCATACCGCCCGCGGTTCCGCAGCGATTCCGCCAAGGCCCTCGCCGGCTACCTGAAGCCATTCCTGCCCGAGCGCATGGAGCTTGAGAGCTTCTGCTCCGTGGATCGGCTTATGTTTCTCGACAAGGAGATACGCAAAGAGAAGGGACGGTGGGAACGCTGGGTCCGATTTGCCCTCTCGAATGTCCTTGCGACCGAAGGAAAGCCGGGCGAGTTCAAGAAGCGTCATTTTGAAGTGGAGGGTGAGGACTTCGAGTTGGATGCCGCCTATCCCTCGTCTGGCGATATCGAGATTGCCGTGGATGTGAAACGGATCGAGGCCCGCCGGGACATCCATAAACGATGCGATGAAATCGTGAACAAGGCCGCGAAATTCAAGGCCGTTTTCCCGCGCGGCAAGTTCGTGGCATTCATCTACTATCCGTTCACGGAAGAGCATTCGCACATCTCCGCTCGCTTGAGGTCGGAGAATATCGACGTCGTGGTTTTTGCGAGCGAGAACGAAGATTCGATTCGGAACGCAGCGATAAGCGCGATCCGGACGAGGGTCAGCCCGTGACAGCGCGCGCCTCTACCGTCTCGAAGTCGAATTGCCTGTAGAAATCGCCCTTTTCGGCTTCGATCCGCTTTGTCGCATACGCGTGATAGTGCGGATCGATCTCGTAGCCCACGGAATGGCGCCCCCACTGGATCGCGGCGAGCAGGGTCGTGCCCGTTCCGGCGAAGGGATCCAGCACCGTGTCCCCCGCGAAGCTGAACATGCGCACAAGTCTCTGCGCCATTTCGACGGGAAACGGCGCAGGATGCTCGCGCGTACTTGCGCCGGTCATGGTCCAGGTCTGCTGGCACCAGAGACGGAAGTCCTCTTTCGGAATCCTGCTGAGTTCGCGTTGGCGTTCCGTGGGTTGCCGGTAGCCGCCGGGCTTGCGCTGCATCAGGATGAACTCCATATCGTTCTTGATGATGGCGTTCGGCTCGTACGGCTTGCCGAGGAACTTGCTCGACGTGTTGGCCTCGAATGCCGCGTTGGAAATTTTCAGCCATATAATCGGATTCAAGTTGTCGAACCCGATCCTTCGGCAGCGGACGGTAATGTCCGAATGCAGCGGCATCACAAGGTGCCGGCCGTGTTTGCGCCGGGCCAGGCAGACATCCCCGACAATACAAACCAGCCGGCCCCCAGGAACCAGCACGCGGTAGCACTCGCGCCAGACCTTGTCCAACTCGTCCAGGAACTGCTCGTAATCCGCCACATATCCAAGTTGCCCGGGATGCTGGTTGTATTCTTTCAGTGTCCAGTAGGGTGGAGAAGTCACCACCAGGTGGACCGATTCATTCGCGAGTTCTTGCATGGTGCGGCTGTCGCCAAGAATCAAGCGATGGCTTGTCGTGCCGTCAACGCTTGTCATCCCATACGATTCAACCGTCGCGGGGTCTCTCACCACGTGCTGTGTTCGCTTTCTCCCTGCCTTCACCATGCCAAAAAAGGGTATGCCATCGGGCGCCAAATGCCAATGTGAAAGCACGGTGTAAGTAATCTTCACGCGCGCAGTTGGGCTTCTCCATAAGGCTTTGACAGGCCCGGTTTTCAACTGGCATAGTGCGGCCGGCATGGGGAGGGCACAGCCGTGAGTAAACGCGAATACTGGGGCACGCGGGTCGGCGCGATCCTGGCGGTCACGGGCAGCGCCGTCGGGCTGGGCAATTTCCTGCGGTTCCCGGGCCAGGCGGCGAAGTACGGCGGCGGCGCGTTCCTGATCCCTTACCTGGTGGCCTTCCTGATCGTCGGCCTGCCGATGGCGTGGGCCGAGTGGGCGCTTGGCCGCTGGGGCGGCAGCCGGGGCCACAACTCCGCGCCCGGTATCTTCCGGCTTGTGCTGGGCTCCCGCAAGGGCGCGTACGTGGGCATGATCGGCACGCTGATGCCGCTGATGATCTACATGTACTACCTCTTCGTCGAGGCCTGGTGCCTGTCGTACGCGTGGGACTACCTGACGGGACACTTCGGGCGGCTCGGTGCGGACATGGCGGCGATCGAGGAGCATTTCCTGACGCTCGTCGGCGCGCGGGAGAACGGCGCGCTCTTCACCCCGGCCGCGGCGCGCATGCTGGTGTTCCTCGGCATCTGCTTCGTCGCCAACACGTTCCTGATCTACCGCGGGATCACCCGCGGCATCGAAAAATTCTGCAACCTGGCGATGCCGTTGCTGGTCGTCTGCGCGCTGATCGTCCTCGCCCGCGTGCTGACGCTGCCGGCCCACCCGGCGCACCCGGAGCAGTCGGTCGTCAACGGCCTCGGCTACATGTGGAACCCGACGAAACCCGGGCAAACCCTGTGGCAGACTCTGGCCAACCCGGAGATCTGGCTGGCGGCGACCGGCCAGATCTTTTTCAGCCTCTCCGTGGGCTTCGGCCTGATCCTGACCTACGCGACCTACCTCAAGCCCAACGACGACGTGGCCTTGAGCGCGGTCACCGCCGCCGCCGGGAATGAGTTCTGCGAGGTCGTGCTGGGCGGGATGATCGCCATCCCCGCCGCCTTCGTGTTCCTCGGCCCCGCCGTGGTCCAGAACCCGCCGGGCACGTTCGGTATGGGCTTCATGACGCTCCCCAACGTTTTCAACCAGATGCCGCTGGGCTCGTTCTTCGGCTTCCTGTTCTTTTTTCTGCTTTTCCTCGCGGCCATCACCAGCTCGCTCTCCATGCTCCAGCCCTCCATCTCGCTGCTCGAGGAGGGGCTGAAGATCGGGCGCAAGGCCTCGGTGAGCATCCTGACCTTCATCACGCTTGCCGGGTGCTTCTTCGTGGTCTACTTCTCCAAGGGCTTCACCGCCCTGGACACGCTGGACTTCTGGATGGCCAACTTTTTCATCTTCATCTTCGCGACCGTCCAGTCCGTGGTCTTCGCCTGGGTCCTGGGCATCGACAAGGGGATGGAGGAACTGCGGCGTGGGGCGGAAATCAAACTCCCGCGCGTCCTGCCGTTCGTGCTGAAATACATTTCGCCGGTCTATCTGCTCGTGATCTTCGCGCTCTGGGCCTGGAAGAACCTGCCGGAGCGCTGGCGCGCGATCGTGACGTTGCCGGAGGACGGCCCGCCGGTCGTGCTGCTCTCGGTCGTGCTCATCGCCGCCGTCATCGCCTTCTTCTCGATGATCGTCAGCAGTGCCAACCGCGCCTGGGACAAGGAGGAGCCGTCATGACCCCCGCCGGATGGATCATCATGGTGCTGGCCTGCGGCGGATTCACGGGGCTGCTCGCCTGGTGCATCCACAAGGTCGTTGCGACGCCCGAGGCGGCGGAGCACCTCCACGCCCAGGGCGACATCGACACGGGCGACCGGGAATAAGGGCGGGCCCGCTACCGGACGAATGGGCGGATGCCGTCCCGCCACAGGGCGTAGCCCGCCGGGCTGCGCTGCGCGGGCGGTACGGCAGGACAATCCGGTCCATATACCGGAGAACATCCGGGATGGTCGAGCCGCCGAAGCCGCGGTTGAGCATGGGTACGTCCGGGAAGTCGCCCGGGAGGTCCGGCCAGAGCCGGAGGGTCGAGCTGCCGACGAACAGGACGGCGTTCGACGGCGGCGGCTTCGCGCGGTCCGCGTTCTCGAAGGCGCGGATCTCGTCCGCGAACGGTCCTTCTGCCTGTGATACCAGGTACGGGTGAGAGGCGGTACGAACGGCGTCGCAGAGCTCCGCCCTCCAGTGGCAGGAATCATGGAGGGGCGAGCTCCTGCGAGCCCGAAATCTACCCGCATTCATCCGGATTTGGTATGAGCCGGCGGCCATCATCACCCCCCGTTTGATCAAGCGAGTTCGGGAGCCATGCTATGTCGGGACAGGCCCCCTGTAAACGTCGGAAGGAGAGCCCAAATCCGCGCGCAAGGACCTCCGACCTTATACGATGCCGTGCAGGTTCTCCTTGGCTGTCACGGTTCGCGGGACGCTCGCCCTCCAGGCGAGCACTTGATCCGCATCGTATAGAAAGCGTTCTGCCGGGCGAGCATCCACGCGAGCCGCAAAGACAGCGGCGGGCGCAGGGAGGAGCCATCCTTACGCGCGGATGGGGGGGGCGCTCGGCGCCGAAGCCCGGGCCGGGACGGCATCAGGCCGCTTCGCAGGCGAGGATCTTGTAGCCCAGCAGAACCACGAAGCCCGCCCGCGTGGCTTTCCAGCGCGGGGAGTCTGCGTAAGCCTCACCGAGCCGGGCGCGAATGTCCGCCATTTCGCCGGGTGCGATGCCATAGCGGTCGGCGAGCGTGGCCTCGTCCATCGCCAGGTCCGGGGCGTCGGCCACGCGGGTCACGCGGAAGCCGGCGTCCTCGCACAGGCGGATCAGCGAGTCGAGCGGCGGCAGCCACTTGTCGGAGTGGAGCCGCTCCAGCAGTTCGTCCACCAGCAGCGCATCCTCGGGGCGGGCGTTGCAGGCGGTCTGGTGGATGAAGAGTTCGCCCGGCCGGAGCTGCTCGCGGAGATGCTTCAGCAGCGGCTTCTGTCCCGCGAGCCCGGCGTAGTGCAGCGTGGAGCGCGTGATGAGCATCAGCCGTTCCGTTGCCGTGGCCACGGCGGCGCGCTGGAACTCCAGGAAGGAACTTTTCAGGGGCCGGATCCGGGGATCGGGCAGGCTTTCGAGCTGCCGATCCGACAGGTCCATGTCGTAGAGTTTCACCCCGGGCGGCAGTTTTCCGCGCCGGATCAGCTCCGCGAGGATGAAGCCTGTCCCGCCGCCGAGGTCCACCAGGACGTCCGGGGCCTTCGCGCGGAGGCCGGCCTCGATGACGTCGAGGAACGGCGCGGCCACGGCCGGATCGCTGAAGTACCCGCCGTACTGCGCCGCCCAGCGCCGGCCGTGCACGGCGGTCTCGCGGGCCACGGCCTCCTCCAGGATCCGCTCCGTATGGTGGTCCTGCCGCTCATGCTCCGAGGTCATCACTGCGCTCCTTGTTTCCCTCCCGCGCGAACCGCTTCATTCGGCCTACACCCCGCGCCGGGTCCCGGGTATGTTATCTTTCTAGAAGGCTTGCGGGCCATCCGATCAGTCCGCGTCAGCGGTGCGGATGCGCCCCATTACCTTGCCATCGGTCGCGGAACTCCATCCAGATGTCATAATACCGCCACGCCGGGGGCGAGTCCGGGCCCTGGTGGTGGTCGGGCCGCAGCGTCAGGCCGGTGGTCTTGAGCAGGACGGCTCGGACCTCCGGATTCTGTTCCAGCTTGGCTTGCATGGCCGCGCGGATCAGGCGGTAGAACGCGCCTTTGCGTTTTTCCGAGTAGTCCAGCCGGCGGCCCTGGTACGTGACCCACCGGATGCCGAGCCTTTTCATGTTTTCGTTGGCGGCCGTGCCGGCGGCCTTGGCCTCGAACCCGCTCATCCGGGCGACCTGCTCGCGGGTGTGGGGCCACGCGATCGACGGATCGCGCCGGCGCTCGTCGTCCGGCCCCTCGGGATACTTCAGCATCTGCCAGAAGCCCTCGACGCTCGCGTAGGTCTCGCCGTCCAGCGTGAACGGGGTCGGCGCGAAGTTGGAGAGGAGCCCCAGTTCCGTCCGCTTGGACAGGATCGCCTCGCCGGTCCCGGCGTCCTGCGGGAGGATTTCCCACGAGGCCGCTTGCTCCCGGGGCACGGGCGCCCACCACTCCGGCGGGTAGGGGCCGGTGGCCGGCCGGACGCAGCCGCCCGGCGCGGCCAGCAGTAGAAGCACAATGATTCTTCGCATGGATTTCTCATCGGTGGAGGCGAACCATCTTTCGCGGGTCGCCCAGCAGGCTTTCCACGTCGCGCCACAATTCCTTTTCGCGCGCGGGGAGCGGCGCGCCCGCCGCGAGGTCGTTCACCCTGCGCGCGAGGCGGATCCCCGCGAGGTAGAGCCGGAGGTCCGCTTCCTCGATATGCCGGGCCCGGTAGGCCTCCGGGTCCGTCTCGTACGTCGTCTCGTAGGCGCCCGGGCGGAGGGCCAGCGATTCGTTCAGCCAGCCCTCGATGTCCGTTTCGTCGTCCGAAACCTGCTCGCCGAACCGGCGTTCCAGGTGCTCCGCATACGCCGCGGCGGCCTGATGCGGCGGCAGGCCTGCGATATCCGAGCGGCCCGCCTCCAGCAGCCCGGAGTCCCACACGCGGTGCAGGGTCATGGGCGTCCCGAACCACGTTACCCGGATCGTCAGCCCGCCCTTGTCCTCCGGCCGGCCCGTGTGCAAAGGCTGGTGGATATCCCCGACCAGGTGCGTCAGGAATTTCAACGCATCCGTCTGCTCGGCGGGGGATGCGGCGGGATCGCGGAGGGTCGCGTCGGCGACCAGGATCGCGGCCACGAGCCCGCCCTTGAGCCGCAACGAGTCCGGGAGGGCTCGCAGGTTGTCGAGATACGTTGCGCCGTCCGGGATCTTCTCGATGTGGTACCAGATCGAGCCCCGGTACGGCTCCTTGTTCCGGATCGCGTCCGCCCAGTTGGCCGCGCTTGCCAGAGAAGGGTCATCCAGCCTTGTCTCCACGAACGCGCGGCCCGCCGGGGTGAGCCGGGCGTCCGCGAGCACCCCGATGGTGCGGTGCCCGAGCGGCCCCCAGGCCGGGGCGGGGCGGGGAAACAGGACGAGGAGAAGGAGGAGCCGCCGGCCGGCCGCCTGGACCCGTATTCTCATCGCCGGCACTGTGCGGCTTTCCCGGCCCGCGCACAAGCCGGAATCCCGCGGACGCTCGCGCGCGGCGGAGCTTGAGTAACCCCGGGATTGGGGCATACTGCTGGTCCCGCGCCGGATACCGCGGGGGAGGGCTCAAGCATATGCCGAAGAAGGAACAATTCCAGAGCGCGGAGTGGGTCACGTACCGGCCCCAGCTCAAGGTCGTGGATTGCACGGTCCGGGACGGCGGCCTGATGAATAGCCACCGGTTTTCCGACGACTTCGTCCGCCGCGTGTACCAGGCGTGCGTGGGCTCGGGCGTGGACTACATGGAGTTCGGCTACCGCGCCTCGAAGAAGATTTTTCCGCCCAGGGATTTCGGCCCGTGGAAATTCAGCGGCGAGGAGGATATCCGGCGCATCGTGGGCGAGAACAAGACCGGCTTGAAAATCTGCGTGATGGCCGATGCCGAGCGCACGGACTATCGCGAGGACATCATCCCCAAGAAGGACAGCGTGGTGGATTGCATCCGCGTGGCCTGCTACGCGCACCAGATCCCGACGGCGATCGACATGGTCCTGGACGCCGACGAGAAGGGCTACGAGACCACCGTCAACTTGATGGCCGTTTCCACGGTCCCCGTGTTCGAGCTCGACAAGGCGCTGGAGGTGATCGCGCAGAGCCCGGCCGCCGCCGTGTACGTCGTGGACAGCTACGGGGCGTTGTACATGGAGCAGATCGCCGACCTGGTCGGCCGCTTCGCCGCCGCCATGAAGGGCAAGAAGGAGATCGGCATCCACACCCACAACAACCAGCAGCTCGCGTTCGCGAATACCATCGAGGCGATCATCAAGGGCGCGACCCGGCTGGACGCGACCCTGATGGGGCTGGGGCGCGGGGCCGGCAACTGTCCCATGGAGCTGCTGTTGAGCTTCCTCAAGAACCCCAAGTACCTCGAGCGCGCCGTTCTCCAGTGCGTGCAGGAGACGATCCTGCCGATGCGGAAGGAGATGGACTGGGGCTACAGCATTCCGTACGCGATCACCGGCGTGCTTAACGAGCACCCGCGGGACGCCATCAGGCTGCGCGAGGGCGACCGCCCCGACGATTACGTGGCGTTTTACGACGAGATGAACGAGTAGCCCTGTTCTGGTCTTGCCCGCCGCCCGGGATTTCTCCATCATGCCGGCATGGAGGAGATGCGAACGGAACGGTCCACAAGGAGGGGCAGCCCATGAAGCGAATCGGCATCCTGATGGCATGCTTGCTGGCGGCGTTCGTGATCGGGTGCGAAGACGACGAGGAGGAGGGGGGGGGCGGCTCGGGCGTCAGCGGGACGTGGAAGGGCTCGGGTTTCTACGATGGCGGCGTGGCGCTCAATGATTTCACGATGACGCTCACCCAGAACGGGAATTCCGTCAGCGGCTCCTACGACATTACGCGGCCGAACCGGCACATGGCCGGCAGCGTGTCCGGTTGGAATAACAGCGGGACCCTGGACCTCACGCTGACCCCCCACGGCACCGTGGACGGCACCGTCAGCGGCGGATCGATGACGATCGTCTGGTGGGAGAGCGGCTTCGGCGGTGATGTCGAGGGCCAGGAGGCCCATCTCACGCTGAACAAGCAGTAAGCGGGCGGGTTCGGTTGCCGAGGCTGCGTCCCCGACGGGGAAGGAGTGTGCCATGAAGGAGTTGCGCATCGAGGACTTCCGCGAGAATCCCTTCCGCCTGATCGGGCAGGAGTGGATGCTGGTCACGGCCGGCGCGCGGGAGAAGTTCAACACCATGACCGCGAGCTGGGGCGGGCTGGGCGTCCTCTGGGACCGGAATGTCTGTTTCATCTTCGTCCGGCCCTCGCGCTACACGTTCGAGTTCCTGGAGAAATCGGCGGGCTTCACCCTGTGCTTCTTCGACGAGAGCTGGCGGGACAAGTTGCTCATGTGCGGCACGGAGTCGGGCCGCAACGTGGACAAGGCGGCAAAGGCCGGCCTCGCGCCCGTGTTCACGAAAGGCGGGAACGTCTGGTTCGAGCAGGCGCGGCTGATGATCGAGTGCCGGAAGATCGCCTTCACCGACCTCGACCCGGCGAAGTTCGTCGACCCGACGATCCGTCCGTTCTACGAGGGCCCGGACTACCACCGGGTCTACATCGGCGAGATCGAGCGGATCCTGGCGCGGTAGGCTTTCAGGGAATGAACGCCCCCGCCGATCCAGTGTACCGCGAGGAGTTCCTCGTCCCGCCGGAGGCCGTGGATACCAACGGCCACGTGAACAACGTGGTATACGTCCAGTGGATGCAGGACGTCGCCGTGCGCCATTCCGACGCGGTCGGCGGCACGCGGGCCCTGCACGACGCCGGCGGCAGATGGGTTGTGCGCTCCCACCATGTGGAATATCTTGCGCCGGCTTTTAGCGGCGACCGTCTCCGCGTCGCCACCTGGGTGACTGGTTTCCGGCGCGTGCGCACGCTCCGCCGCTACCGCTTCGAACGGGCCGCGGACGGGCAGGTCCTCGCGCGCGGCGAGACGGACTGGGTGTTCGTGGATGCCGGCACGGGGCGGCCCCGAACGATCCCGGAGGGTCTCCGGATGCTCTTTCCCCTGTGCCTGGAGCCGGCGCTGTGAAAAAACCGTCCAAGCCGATGGACGCCGCGGCGCGCGAGAAGATGCTGGCGGAGCTGCATCGCGACGTGGCCCTGCGCCAGCAGGGCTACCGCGAGCGCGCCCTGAAGCTGTTTCCCCACGTCTGCGCCCGGTGCGGGCGCGGCTTCGAGGGCCGGCGCCTGCGCGAGTTGACCGTCCACCACCGCGACCACAACCACGACAACAATCCGCCCGACGGCAGCAACTGGGAATTGTTGTGCCTCTACTGCCACGATCACGAGCACGAGGGCAACCTCATGGCGGGCCTCGGCGCGGTCGCGCAGGATGAGCGGGCGGCGCCCGGCACGTTCAGCCCGTTCGAGAACCTCGATTCGCTGCTGAAGAAGGACATCCCGCCCGAAGCGGGCCGCCCGGGAGAAAAGCCATGAAAAAAAGTGCCGTCGCCCTGCTGGTTCTTGCCGCCGCCGCCTTCGCGGAGGAGAGCTTCATACTGGCCGATCCGGAAGTCGGCGCGGAGTACGGGCCGTTCGTTTACAAGGACGGCGCGGTCATCGAGGTCTACGGCAGGCCCCTGACGCTCCGGAGGCTCGATACGAGGGCCGATGCGCTCAAGCACAAGCTGCAGCAGATCATAGTTCCCTCCATCGAGTTTCGGAACGCGGCCCTTCCGGACGTCGTGCGGTTCTTTGTGGAGGCCAGCATCGCCGGCGATCCCGAGGGAACGGGCGTCCACATCGTCCTGCCGCCCGAGCCGGCGTCCGGCGAGGCGCCGCCGCGGACGGTCACGTTGAGCCTGCGGCGGGTGTCGCTGTACGACGCGCTGAAGATCGTCGCCAACGTCGCGGGCCTGACGGTCCGGCTGGAAGAGAGCGGCGCGGTCCTTCTCGGCGGCGGCCGGGCGGAGGGCGCGAAGCCGTGATCCGGCGCTGCGCCTGGTGCCTCGGCGATCCCCTGTACGTGGAATACCACGACCGCGAGTGGGGCGTGCCGGTGCGCGACGACCGGAGGCTGTTTGAGATGCTGGTCCTCGAAGGCGCGCAGGCGGGCTTGAGCTGGCTGACGATTCTCAAGAAGCGCGAAAACTACCGGCGCGCCTTCCGCGGCTTCGATCCTGAAGTCGTGGCCCGCTTCACGGCGCGGGACGTGAAACGCCTGCTGGCCGACCCGGGCCTCGTGCGGAACCGGCTGAAGATCGAGGCGGCGATCCGGAACGCCCGCGGCCTCCTCGCCATCCGCGCGGAATTCGGAACGTTCAGCGCCTATCTCTGGAGGTTCGTGGAGGGACGGCCGGTCCGGAACCGCTGGCGGTCGTTGAATGAACTGCCTTCGCGCAGCGTCCTATCGGACATGATGAGCCGGGATCTGAAACGGCGCGGGTTTAATTTCGTGGGCTCCACGATATGCTATGCGTTCATGCAGGCGGTAGGGATGGTCAACGACCACGTCATCAGCTGTTTTCGACACGCGGAAATTCGGAAAATGGAACGGGCCGCAAGGCCCGGGAATAACAGGAGAAAGCCATGAATCGCCTGCTGTGCGCCGTACTTCTCGCCTTGGCCCTGGTCCTTCCCGCCGCGGCGGGGGAGCCGGAGTGGGATATCGAGGTCGGTATCGACAACAGCATCTACCCCTCGCTCATCATCGCCACCTCCACGATGGTTGACGACGAGGAGGAGCCCGATCCCTCCACGCTGGGCGATCCGTGGGGCTTCATCGGCGTGAGCATCGTGTCGCCGGCGGCCCATACCCCGGTCCGCGTCGAGATCTCCAGCGGCAAGCTGATCCAGCCGAGCGTCTGGGAAGGCGTCCTGGAGAAGAAGGGCGAGACCTATGAAATCTTTCCGATCCTGAAGTTTGACTACGACGCTTTGCTCGCCGTTCGTCAGCCCTTCCCGGAGGTCGTGACGGCGAGGGTTACGGTCAACGGCGAACTCCTGCCCGAAAAGAGCAAGCGCGTGCCCGTCCGTTCCGTCAACGACTGCATCCTGGCCTTTGAAGACGAAGACGGGGAGGTGTACGACACTTCGCAATTAATTGCCGCCTACGTGAACGAGAACCACCCGATCGTGGACCAGATCCTGGCCGAGGCGCTCAACGCGGGGTACGTGGACTCCTTCGCGGGCTACCAGAAGGAGGCGGAGGACGTGCAGAAGGAACTGGAGGCCGTCTACCGCGCCATCCAGGACCGGGGCTTCAAGTACAGCAACATTACCCGGGGCTCCGGCGAGTCCGCGACCGTCGGTGCGCAGCACATCCGGCTGATCGGCGACCAGGTCCGGGGCAGCCAGGCCAACTGTGTCGAGGGCAGCGTGCTCTTCGCCTCCATCTTCCGGAAACTGGAGATGGATCCGTTCCTGGTGTTCGTGCCGGGCCACATGTTCGTGGGCGTCTACCTCGACGAGAACCAGGAGGACGCCCTCTGCGTCGAAACCACGATGCTCGGCGATTCCTCCTTCGAGGACGCCGCGGCCACCGGCCAGCAGCAGTTCGAGGAGGCCCTGCCGTTTATACTGGGCAAAGAGGAACCCGAGGAGGGCGACGCGACGGACTATGCCGTGATCGACATTGCGGCGGCGCGCCAGATGGGCGTCATGCCCATTCGCGAGGCGGCGGCGGATGCCGTGCCGGCCGTGGGCATGCCGCCGGCCCGCCGGCCGCCCCCGTCCGTGGCGGACCGGGAGGAAGAAGAGGAGACCGCGGAGGAAGAGGACGCCGAGGCCGGGTACGAGTTGGAGACGGTCAAGGTCAAGGAACTGGGCGCGGCTATCCAGCTTCCGGGCGACTGGGAGACGGAAGTGGAGGAGGACTCGGCGGGCGATCCCCTCTTCACGGCATCCAGCGAGGACGGAAACCTGGTCGTAAATATCGGGATCATGGAGGCCCCGGGGATGAGCGCGTCGGCGCTGCTGAAGAAGTACCTGGAAGGCCTCGACATGAAGCTGGAAGGCGATGTCGAGAAGCTGGAGATCGAGGGCCTGCCCGCCGCCGTGGCGGGGGCCTCCGGCGAGATGGAAGGGGAGCCCCTCCTGGGCGTGATGATGATCGTGATCGGCGACGAGAAGGCCTACATCGTCCAGGCCCTGGCCTCGGAGGAAGCCTTCAACGACCACGAGGACCTGCTGGTCGAGATCATCAGCAGCTTTCGGGCCCGCTGAAACGGTCTGCCCGGAAAGAAAAAAACCGCGCCGGCTTCCCGGCGCGGTTTTCCGTCCCGATACGGCTGAACGATTATTCAACGACCGTGATGGTCTTGACCTGGAAGAGCATGTTCACGTCCGCGCCCGTGACTTCCACGACCTTCCCGTGCTTGTCGGCCAGGGTCATGCCCTCGCCGTTTTTCAGGTCCACCTTGTAGCCGTGGCCCGTTTCCGGGTTGATGTAGATGGCCCGGATGGTGCCGTCGGCTTCCTTCACCACGCTGACCCGGCCCTTGAGGGTCATGGCCTGGGCGCTCTCGACCGTCGAGGCGACCTGCTCGACCGCGGCCTCCGTGGCCGCCGTCACCTGTTCCGCCGCCGCTTCCGTCGCCGCCGCGGCTTCCGTCACGACCTGCTCCGCCGCCGCCACCGGCTCCGCGAGTTCCTGGGCCATGACCATTCCGCACGCGAACAAACCGACAACCAACGCCAACGCGATGCGCATTTTTTACGCTCCTTTCTGGGTTATGACGTATACTCTTCGGGTCAGGGTGTCACAAGATAATACGGGCGTTTTGAGGCGCGAAAGGAGCCAACACGATGACCACGATTCACGGTTATGCCGCCATGCAGCAGGGGCAGGCGCTTAAAGCGTTTGACTACTCGCCGAACGAGTTGGGCCCCATGGATGTCGAGGTGTCGATCACGCATTGCGGTATCTGCCATAGCGACCTACACCTGATCGACAACGACTGGAAAATCAGCACCTATCCTTTCATCCCGGGCCACGAAATCATCGGCATCGTGTCCGCCTCCGGGGCGCAGGTCACGCACCTGAAGGCCGGTGACCGGGTGGGCGTCGGCTGGCAGCGCGGCGCGTGCCTGGTCTGCGAGCAGTGCGCCGCGGGCCACGACCACCTGTGCCCGGCGCACGAGGCGACCTGCGTGGGACACCACGGCGGGTTCGCCGAGCGCATCCGCGTGGACAGCCGCTACGCGTTTCCCATTCCGGCGGCCCTGGCCGGCGAGAACGCGGCGCCGCTGTTGTGCGGCGGGGCGACGGTCTACTCGCCCCTGCGCCACCACGGCGTCCGGCCGGCCCACCGCGTCGGCGTGATCGGCATCGGCGGGCTGGGGCACCTGGCGCTGCAGTTCGCCGCGGCGATGGGCTGCGAGGTGACCGCGTTCTCCGCGTCGCCGGACAAGGAGAAGGAGGCGAGGTCGTTCGGCGCCCATCACTTCCTCTCCTCGCGCGAGCCGCTGAAGGAGCGGCGCGGCGGCGGGTTCCTGGACATCATCCTGACGACGGTCTTTGTGGACCTGGATTGGACGGCTTACCTGAAGGCCCTGCGGCCCAACGGCACGCTGTGTTTCCTCGGCGCGCCGCCGAGCCCGCTCTCCATTCCGGCCGGGCTGTTGCAGGGCGGCCAGAAATCCGTCGGCGCCAGCGTCATCGGCAGCCGGCACACGATCGCGGAGATGCTGGACTTTGCCGCCCGCCACGGGATCACGGCGAAGACCGAGGTCCTGCCGCTCGCGCAGGTCAATGCGGCGCTCGACCAGGTCCGCGCCAACCGGGCGCGCTACCGGATGGTGCTGGAGGCCTGATGATTGAAGCAACCGGGCGCTTGAAGTAGAAAGGATTGAGACCGCGAATGAAAAACCCGGAGACCATGTTTCAGCGTACATACCGGAGCCGGCCCTTCACGCGCCGGCGGGGATGCGTGCCGTGAGCGGGCGACAAGCGTGCGGCCTGGCCGGCGTCCTGCTCCTGGCCGCGGCGGCGGGCCGTGCCGGCGAGGGGCTCATCGATCCGCAGGAGGTCGAGAAGGCGGCCCGGACGATTGAAGCGGCCATGACGCAGATATCGGGTCCGCCGCCGGAGGTGCCTGTGGGCCGGCCCGCCTCCTCGTGGAGGGTGCTGTTGGCCACTCTTTCCATGGGGCCCGTAGAATGGATCCCCGATGCGGACCTCTACGCGGCGAAGGCCCAAGCCGAGGCAGTGCGACAGGACGCGCGCCTGCTGTCCCTTCGGGGGGACCGCGCGGCAGCCATCCAGAAGCTGGAGCAGTTCGCGGAGGAATGGCTGCCGGAGCCCATGGCTGGAAAGGTTCTGGAGGATGTCGTGGATTTGAGTTTTCGCGTCGCGGACTATGACCGCGCGTTGAAGACCCTGCGCAAGCTCATGGTCCAGCGCGGCAACGACCCGGTGCTGATATGCAACCTGGCTGCCGTGAAGATTCAGATGGGCCAGTATGACGAGGCGCTGGGCCTGCTGAATTCCATCGATGTGTTGGCCCTGCGTCGCGCGGACTTGCTGGCCTCCATTTTCTTCAACCGTGCGTGCATCTACAGCCGTCTGGGCCGCAAGGAGCCGGCCATCGCGGCGCTCTATTCCGCCTATACGACGCTTCCGGAGGCGACGGTGCTCTGGTTCACCGATCCCCAGTTGGACCCGATCCGAGACGATCCCCGTTTGAGCCCTTTGCGGAAGGCATTGAACCGGGCCCGCCAAAAAAACCCGGGGGGGGGGCTGCGCGTGGATTGGACGCTTCGCGAGGCTCCGGGGAATGATCCCTTGCCGCGCAAGGCCGGGGATGCGGCCCTGACGCTGGAGGCGTGGTAAATGGAGAATCCTTTTATCAGCGTGCGTCCGAAGGCACCCGACAGGCGGCCGGCGGTGCGCGTGCCGATCAAGCGGGGCGGGGAGGAACCGTCGCACCACCCTGTCGTGGCTTGGGTGGTGGCCTTTTTACTTCTGCTGGCCGGCCTGGTCGCCATGTGGCGGACGCTGCGGCGGGCGCCCGGCCGCGGCAGATCGCTGCAGCCGGAGCCGCCGATGGCTTACGCGGCCAGGACGGAGGACGTGCGGCTTCTCGTCGAACGGGCGACGAGAGTGCGACCGGAGATCGAGTACTGGGCGCTCCCCGAGGAACTGGAGCCGGAGCCGGAGGCGGTGGCGGCACCCGTTTTCGATTTCGCCCGCATGCAGCAGGCCGAGGCCTTGCGGCGCGTGGGGGCGCTTTACCTGCTCGAAGGCCGCCGTTCGCTGGCGCTGCTCGCTTTCGGCCGCTCCGTGGAGATCAATCCGCACAACTGGAAGCTATGGGAAAACATCGGGTGGTGGTTCCTGAAGGGCGGCGATTTCCCGTCGGCGCGGCGCGCGTTCGAAACGGCGCTGCGACTGGGGGGATATCGGGGCGAGGGCCCGACCGTGTTGGCGGCGATCTATCGCCGCGAGGGCCGGCTGCAGGACGCGTTGTACCTCTGGGATTGGAGCCGGCGGGAGGTGCGCGGCGAGTGGCCCCAGGCCGACCTCAACGAGGGACTCGCCCGCATCGAGGAGGGCCAGGATGAACCCGCCATCCGCTACCTGTCCCGCTATGTCGAAAGGCGCCCCGGGGACGTGCCGGCGCTGCGGGCCCTGGCCTTCGCGCAATCCCGCGCCGGGCAGTGGATGGAGGCCCGGCAGACGCTCCGGCAAGCCCTGGCGGACGCGCCGTCCTCCTCCGCCCTCCAGGCCGAAGCCGCTGCCGTGGCGGCCCAGAACTGGTTGACCGTGGAGGCCATGGAACACCTGGAGGCCCTGGTGGACCTGACGTCTGCCGCGACGGCGTACGCCTACCTTCAGATGCCGGCCTTCGACGGGTTCCGCAAGACGGAAATGGGCCGCAAGCTGCAGTCCGTTCTGATGATCGAGTCAGGCACTTCGGTCGTCTCGCGCGCCGAGGTTGAGGCCCTCGTGAGCGCGGAGATCGCGCCCCGCTTCGACGCGCCGTAGGCCGGAGGCCCGGTCAGCGGCGTCCGGCGGTCCGCTTCCACCGGACCACCAGCAGTCCGGCCCCGGCGAGGCCGAAGTAGAGCAGCGAGCTGGGCTCCGGCACGGCCCCGCCGCCGCCGCCGCCCGAGTAATCCCCGTCGTAGTTCAGGTAGACGTTGTTGGCGTCGTACGTGACGGACCACGCGCCGGCGCCGTTGTGGGGATTGGCGAAGCTGGACAGGTCGATGCCCGGCGTCGCGTTCCACGTCACGCCGCCGGACGCCTGGGCGATCAGCCACGTGTAGTCGGTCGTGTTGACGAAGTCATGCACGCTGCCGCCGGCGTTCGCCAGCGTCAGCGATGTGACGTCGATCGTGAACCCGCTGTTGACGGTAAGCGTGCTCGTGATGTTCTGCAGATCCCAGCCGGGATCGGTCCCCGCACCGGCGTCCACGTCGTTGATTTCCCACAGGTAGGTGCCGCCGCTGCCCCAGACCGTGGCGCCGAGGGTGATCGTGCCGGGGCTGTTGCCGGGGGAGATGACGCCGCCGGACCCTACGGTCACCGCGCCGACCGTGCCGTCGCCCATGAGCGTGCCGCCGACCACGCTGACGCCGGACCCCGCGTTCAGCGAGCCCTGCACGTTCACCGTGCCCTGGTTGACGTTGAAGACGCCCGAGTAGCTCGAGTTGCCGGTCAGGGTCAGCATGCCGCTGCCGCTCTTCGTGAAGTTCCCGGACCCGCTGACGTTGGCCAGGGCGCCGGCCATGGAGAACGTCACGCCGTTGTTTACGTTGATCGTGCCGGTCTGGCCGTTCGCCACGCGGAGGCCCGTGTCGGAATCCGTCGTCAGGTTGCCGGTGATCTGGAGCGTGCCGTTGCCGTTGAAGTTGACCTTGTCCGTGTAGCTGCCGGCCTGCGAGCCGAGCGCCGCCGCGTTGTTGATGACGACGGTTCCGCCCGCGATGTTCAGCATGTAGAAGCTCGACGAGTTGTCGCCCGAGATGGTCAGGGTGCCGGAGCCGCTCTTGTTGATCTGCGACGCGCCGGTGTCGGCCGTGATGGAGCCGCTGATCGTCACGCTGCCGCCGTTGGCCGCGATGTTCAGGTCGTAGTCGTCGGCCTGATCGAGGTCCACCGTTTCGGAGAAGGTCAGGCTGCCTCCGTTGGCGTTGATCGTCGTGTCGCGGTTGAACGTCGCGGTGCCGCCGGACAGCGTGTGCGAGCCCGCCGTGACGGTGATCGTGCGGGCGCCCGCGCCGCTGTTGACCGTGAGGTTGCCGAACGTCGCGCCGCTGCCGGCCAGTTCCAGCGTCGCGTCGTCCGCGCCCGCGTCCAGGCCGATGTACATGTGGCTGCTGGCGCTGATGTCGCCCGAGAGGACCAGGGTGCCGGCGTCGACGGCCGTCGCGCCGCTGTACCCGTTCGCCCCCGAGATCGTGACGGTGCCCGCGCCCTGTTTGCTCAACTGGCCCGTGCCGTTGATGTCCCCGCTCAAGATCAGGTTCTCGCCGGAGCCGGCCGTCACCAGGACGTCCTTGTTTAGGCCGATGTCGCCGGAGAAGGTCACCGTGCCGCCGGAGGCATTGTCGATCGTGCGCGTGCCCGTGCCGCTCTCCACGGTGATGGCCGCCCCGATCGTCACGCCGGCCGAGCTGATGTCCAGCTTCGAGTTGAACGTGCCGCCCGCCACGCCGACGTGGATGGAGCCGAGCGAGCTGATGGCGTTGTTGTGGTTGAAGCCCACCGTGCCGCCGTCGATGTAGAAGTCGCCGTCGAAGCTGTTGTTGCCCGTGATGCTGGTGGTGGTCCCGTCGCCGACGCGGGTGATGCGGGAGCCGTCCGCGCCGCTGATCGTCCCGGCCCAGGTGCTGTTGCCCTGGCCATTGAGCGTCAGGTAGGCGGTCCCCAGCGTCAGCGAGGCCCCGGAGACCAGGTCCAGGCTGTTGATGGTTTCGTTGTTGCTGTTCAGGTCAAAGGTGGCGCCGCTGGCGACTTCCACGTTGATGCTGTTGCCGATCACGTTGGCCGCGTCGAGCTGCAGCTCGCCGGCGTCGATATCGATCGTCCCGGCGCTGTACGAGGCGCCGAGGTGCACGATCGTGTTGCCCTCGATGTTCAGGTCGCCCGCGCCGCTGACCGCGCCGTTGAAATAGATGTCGTGGCCGCCGGTGGAATACACGCGGATGGCGCTGCCCTGGTTGTTGACCGTGCCGCCGAACACCAGGTCGCCGCTGCTGGCGCCGAGTTGAAGCAGGTCGCCCGCGTCGCCGTCACCCTCGATATTCAGGTTGATGGTCTGCGTGCTGTCGTCGTTGTTCGCGATTTCCGGGTCGTTGCCGCTGTAGTCGTAGAAGCGGATGGCGTCGCCGGAAATCGTGTAGGCACTCGCCCCGGAATTGAAGAACCAGCGGTACGTCGAGGAGAGATGGGCGTTGTTGTACGGCGTGTACGTCGTGGCCGCGCCGAAGTACTGGATGCCGAACCCGACGGACGATTCGGGATTCCAGTTGTTCCACCAGTTGAAGTTGTCCGAGCCGCCGTCGCCCTCCCAGGTCCAGGTGCTCTGGGCATACGACGAGGATGCCGCGGCCAGCAGCATCGCGGCGATGACGGGAACGGCCAGGCGGAATCGTCTCTGGTTCATCGTGAACTCCTGCTTGTGCGTTCGGAAACCTTCCGGTGACGAAAAATTGCGATTAAAATACTATATGTATTTAATTTAACAAGTACGACCTTGGTCCAATGCCGGGCTGGCCGCGGGGGCCGCGAGGCGCGGCCGCGCGGTTGTAACCGGCTTCATCATAACGTATAAGAAGCGGGCGGAGACATCAGAAGGGCGGGCATCCCGGTGATACTGAAAGATCAAGGGCCGGCGCCCCGGACCCGGCGCGGGTTCTGGTCGCGACTCGCGCTGGCCGCGGTCCCGCTGGCGCTCCTCGCGGCGCTGGAGGGCGGACTCCGGTGGCGGGGATACGGCGGCCACCCGCCGGTGATCCGCGAGATCGGGGCGGTCAACGGCCGGCGGCTCGTGGAGGTCGAGGCCCGGGCCACGCGCGATTACTTTCTCGGCACCGTGCCCGGCCGCGGCGGCGGCCGCCAGTCGTCGTTCTACCAGCCCAAGGACTCGAACACGGTGCGCATCGTTCTGGCCGGCGAGTCCGCGATCCTGGGCTTTCCGCAGCCGCCCCCGCTGACCGCCGGGTCCTTTCTAGCCTGGGCCTTGCGGCGGGTGTGGCCGGACCGCGAGGTGGAGATCATCAACCTCGGGACGACCGCGGTCGCGAGCTATCCCGTGTACGACATGGTGCGTCAGGTCCTGCCGTACGACCCCGACCTGGTTGTGGTCTACGCCGGCAACAACGAGTTCTACGGGGCCTACGGCGTCTGCTCCACGCACTACGCCGGCGCCTTCCCGCTCCTGATGCGGCTGGCGCGAGCGGGCCAGGCGCTGGCCCTCGTCCAGTGGGCGCAGCGCCTGCGCGCGCCGCCGGACGCGCCGCCGGACCGGATCCTGATGGAGCGAATGATGCGGGAGCGTGCGGTGCCGCCCGATAGCTATCTTCGCCGGCGGGCGGCGGAGAATCTCGCGTATCACGTCGGACGCATCGCGGATCTCTGCCGGGCCCGCGGGGTGACGGTCATGATCTGCACCCTCGCCGCCAACGAGCGCGACCTGGCGCCATTCGGCGATTCCGACGCGGCGCGGGCGGCCTACCGGCGCGGCCGGGAGCTGGTTGAGGCGCCGCGCGGAGAGGAGGCCGCGGCCGCCTTCCAGCAGGCGATCGATCTCGATCCCATGCCCTGGCGGCCGACGTCGCTCCAGAACGAGGCCCTGCTTCGGGTGGCGCGGGAAAAGAAAACCCTGCTCTTCGACGCCCGGCGCCTGTTCCGCGAGGTCAGCCCCGGGGGCTGCACGGGCTGGGAACTGATGGACGATCACGTGCACCCCTCGCTTGCGGGCCAGTACCTGCTCGCCTTGGGACTGGTGAAGACCCTGGCCGGCGAGGCCGGGCGCCTGCAGGTGCACCTCGGCCGGGTCCAGCGACTCCCATCCTTGGAAATCGCCGCCGGGCAGCTCGGACGCAACGTTTACGAGGACTACGCGGTCGCGCAGGGGCTGGTGAACCTGTTCCGTGCCGCCATGTTCCGCGCGTCGAACCCGCAGGCCCTCGTCCGGGCCGAGCAGCGGTTGGCCGTGGCACGGGAGCGCCTCGATCCAGGGATCGCCGGGCCTTTCATGGCGGCCATGGAGGATCGCGCGGCGGGCCTGACCTATTCCGTGCCGGCCTCGGGCATTGCCGCGGAGATGTTCCTCGCCGGGGGCCGGGTCGACGGCGCTCTTCCGCTTCTGGACTTTGCCGTTCGCTCGCTGCCCGAATACGGGAAGATGCGCCGCCTCTACGCCGCCATGCTGTACGCGGGGCGCGCCCGCCGGATGGGGGGATTGAGCGCAAGGGACCGGGAGGGCGTCCTTGGGGAAATCCAGCGCGGCCGCGTTCTGCTCCGCTACGGGGCCGATCCCAGCGGCCTTACCGAGTATGCCCTGGGCCGGCTGCTGGAACTGCTGGGCGAAACGGCGGAAGCGAAAGTCTCGTTCGAGGCCGCGGCGCGCAAGGACCCGGGGCTTGATTCGCGCTGGCCGTTCCCGCCGGCCGGTCCCTGACTCCGCCTACAGGCCCAGCGCGCGGGCCTTCTGCTCGATGAACTCGCTCCAGAGCTTCTCCTGGCTCTCGCGCAGCAGCCGCGCCCGCACGAGGTCGTGCGATTCCTCCGCCGTCATCGGCCGCGCCGACCGGGCATCCAGCCGGCGCACGAGCAGGTAATTGTTCCCGTCGGGGAAGACCTCCGCTTCGCCGTTGGTCATGGCGGTCAGGCGGGTCCAGATGGGAGCGGCCACCCGGTTCGCCGTGAACCACGGGTCCGGGTTCTGCGCGGTGACGTGGACGAAGCCCCGCTCGGCCAGGCGGGCTTCCACGTCCTCGCCGGCGGCCAGCTGGGCCCGCGCCCATTCGAGGTGCTGCGTCTGCCGGCCGGAGATCGAGTAGACGTCCAGTTTCAGGGCCGGGGGCGCGACCAGTTGCGCGGATAGCGCCTCGGTTTCACGGGCGATCTTCTCGTCGGTCGGAGGCCGGGCCGCGCGGATGACGTCGTTCTTCACCGCCTGGATGAGGATGTCCCGGCGCGTTTCCTCGATGGCGCGCTGGACGTCGATCCGCTCGGTCAGGCCGCGGCGGGCGGCCTCCTGCGCGATCTCCTGCTCCAGCGCGTAGTTGCGGTAGTTGGACATCAGGTTCGTGCTGGCCAGTATGTTCTGCCCGACCTGTTCCGACATCATGTTCCGCACCAGCTCGGCGGCCACGCCGAAGTCGATGGCCGGCGGCTGGGCCGATACCGGGAGGGACAGGCCCGCGCACACGGCGGCCGCGAAGAGCGTTCTCATGGGAAGGACTCCTTTCATGGGTTGGATCCGCGGGAGAGGAAGGTCGGCAGCGGGTCCTGCGCCAGCAGGGTCTCGGCCACGGTTTCGCCCAACCGCTCGCGCAGGGCTACGCGCGCCTCCTCGTACAGGTCCGCGCGTCCCCGCGCCTGCTGCACGCGGGCCAGGGCCGCCTGGACGAAGGGCTGGTTCGGCTGGAGATCGCGCGCGCGCTGCAGCGATTCGAGGGCCGCGGCGGCGTCGCCCTGCGCCCACTGGACCACGCCGAGGTTGTACCAGGCCCGCAGACTTTTCGGATGCTCGGCCGCCAGCGTCTCGAGGATCGCCAGGGCCTCGCCGGAACGCCCGACGCGGTGAAGGGCGGCCGCCAGATTGAGCCGCACGGAGGGGCTCTCCCCGTCGACCCGGGCGACCTCCTCGTACACCCGCAACCCGTTGGCATGGTCACCGCCGGCCAGCAGGGCGAAGCCCAGTTGCTCCAGCCGGCGCACGTCCCGCGGCCGGAGGCGGGCGGCGCGCCAGAAGCATTCCGCGGCTTCGTCGATCCGGTTGGCTAACAGCAGCGCCTCGCCCAGCCGCGCGTGGGAGCCCGGATTCTGCGGGTTCCTTGCGAGCGCCTCGCGGGCGTCGCGGATCTGCTGGTCGACGTCCGGCGGCCGGCCCAGTTCCGCCAGCGCCCGCGCGGCGGACGATGTCGACAACATCGACGGAAGATTAAGGTAGCCGCCCGGTTCCTCCTTCAGGTCGCCCGGGTCCGATACCAGGACCGCGGCGCGAGCGGATAGCGCCAGGCAGAAGAGGCCAATCCACGGCGCCCGCAGGCTCATGGTGCGCCTCCTTCCAGGCGGGCGCGGTGTTCGGCGAAGGGCGGCTCGCGCAGCAGGACTTCGGCCTGATCCGCATCGAGCCGCTTCACCGTCTCGACCCAGAACCTGTGCGCCTCGTCGAGCCGGCCCTGCCGGAGGGCGACGCGCGTTGACGCCAGCCAGGCCTCGGGGACGCCGGGCTGGCACTCGCGCCACTGCGCGGCGACCTGCGCGGCGCGGTCCAGCCGGCCGGCGGCCTCCGCGAGCCGGATGGCGTTACCCATCAGGTACGCGTCGTTCTCATGGCCGTCCAGGAACGGAGCCAGCGCGTCGTGGGCCGGGCCCGGGAGGTCGAGGCCTTCGAGGGTGACGGCCAGGTTGTTGGCGACGAGAAAGTTGGTGGGATGGAGTTCGGCGAAAACCAGCCAGCGCATCGCCTGGGCGGCCGGCTCGCCGCCAAGCCGGCCGAACGTGCACAGGTTCTCCAGCAGTTTGGCGTTACACGGGAACCGTACCAGCAAGCGGCGGACATCCAGTTCCGCGCGCAGCAGGTTGTTGGATCGGACGTTTTCGAGCATGGCGTCGAGCCCCTCCGCGTAGAAGGCCTGGTCCTCCTCGGAGGAGGGGGCGGCCCGGCTCCGCGCGATCGCGGGCAGTTCGCGATCCAGGGTGTCTTTCCAGGCCGGCCATGAGGGTTCCAGGAGCTGCCCGTAGAGAGCCGCGCCCGCGGCCAGCACGGGCTCCCCGGCGCCGGCGTAGTACGTCCGCAGCTGCTCGACGGCGTCGGCCGATTTCGGATCGACCCGCAGCGCGTCGCGGTAGAGCGCCTCTTCGACGGCGCCCGCGCCGGCCAACTGCGCGCCGCGCGCCAGCAGGTGATCCTGCCAGACGGCGTCCACCCATTCCCGTGTCCAGGGTTTCAGTTCCGCCGCGGCCGCCGCCGCCGCGAACAGGCCCGCCCACAGGAGCATGATCCACCCGCGCATGCGCGCATACTCGACCGACTCGGGCTGTGTGTCAAGCGGGCGAAAGGGGGGGGGCGCGCCGCGCGTCAGGGCAGGAGCACGCGGCAGCGGAACATCGCGTTGGAATCCGCATAGCCCCAGTACCACGAGACGGGGCCTCCCGTCCCGGGCTTGTCGGTGAACCGCCCCCCCCAGGTGCCCGAGCCGGCCCGCGGGACGTCCTCCAGCCGGTACGAGCGCGTGGCGGCGGTCTGGACGTCGACCCGGATCGCGCCGCTGTCGGGCGCGATGCCGACGAACCGGGGGTAGTCGGTCGCGTCGTTCGGGTCGGTGTCGGCGATGAACTCCTCCAGGTTGGGAATCGTGTCGGTATCGCCGTGCCCGGCCGGGTCGCCGCCGGTCGCCGATCCGAAGTTCGCGTACTCCCACCCGTCGGGCATGCCGTCCCCGTCGGAATCCACCATGAGATAGCGCGAGAACTCCGACGTTTCCTGGCGCAGCGTGTGGCGCGCGGTGGCCGTGACGAAGCTGGGCGGCGGCGTGGGCGTGGGGAGGACGCTGTTGGTGAATCCGGCCATGCCCGCTCCGTCTGTCACGACCGCCTGCGTGCCGAGGAGGACCTCGCCCTCGCCGTACCCCGTGGCGTCGCAGCCGCTGTTGCCGAAGAACTCGATGACGAAGGCCGTGCCGGGCGTGCTGTCCAGGTAGCCGCCGATCGCCATCGTGGCCCCGGCGTTCGAGGCCAGCGTGAGCACGGGATAGTTCTGGAGCTGGTTGGGCCCCGTGTCGGGGTCCTGGGTGTCGTTGGGGGTCCGCCCATTGTTGCCCAGGTCAATTCCGAGATCGATGTTCAGGTACAGGCTGTTCGCCGTGATCAGGTTGCTCACCGCACCGCTGTCCCACACGGACACCCCACGCGCGCCGTTATGTGCGATGACATTGCCCTCGATCCGGTTGCCGATCGCGTTGGCGCCGGATACCGAAACGCCATCCGCCCCGTTGCCCATGATGGTGTTGCCCTCGCCCGCCCCGCTGCCTCCGACCAGGGTCCACGGCGCGCTGACTCGGATGCCATTATCCCCGTTGCCTAGGAGAGATATGCCGTCCGGGCCCAGCCCAATGTAATTACCTTGGATCCGGTTTGCCCGGCTCTCGGCCTCCGTCAACGCCACGCCACCCCCCCCGTTTCCGGAGATCACGTTCCGGTGCGCCGCGCCCGCGCCGCCGATCAGGTTGGTCGACGCGCCCTGCATGATCTGCACTCCCTGCAGACTATTCGAGACAACCGCGCCCGTGGCGCCGAGCCCGATCCAGTTGCCGCGCACGACGTTGTCGTGCGCGCGCCCCCCGATCAGGCGCATCCCCCAGGTATTACCGGAAATCAGGTTGCGCTCCGCCGCGACCAGGCCCCCGATGGTATGTCTGGCGCCCTCGATCACAATACCGACGACGTTGCTTATGGCCGCCGTGCCGCTCACGTCCGTGCCGATGTAGTTGCCGATCACCGTCGTATTGCTGGCCCACTGCACAAGGTACACGCCGAAACTTCTGTTGCCGCTGATGACATTGCCCTCGCCCGCGGCGGCCCCCCCGATGAGGTTGCTCTGGCCGCTCAACACCTGCACGCCGTGATCGTTGGGCTGCGCCGTCAGCCCATCCGTCCCGACCAGGTTCCCGAGCACCAGGTTGTGATCGCCGGATAAATAGACGCCGGCGTTCCCGTTGGACGTGATCACGTTGCGCAGCAGGGGCCCCGCGCCGCCGATGACACAGCGGCGAGAGGTTTCCAGGATAATGCCGTTGACCGTGTTGCTCGAGATCCGGCAGTTTTCCACCCGGGTGGAAAGCCCCCTCCGCAGGGTGATCCCGTTTCCGCTCCACTTCGAGATATTCAGCGCGCGGACGACCGCCGAGGTCGAGTCGCTGATCAAAAGCCCGTCGGCCGCGCCCGCGAGGCTACCTTCGATCGTCACGAGCGGCGTCCCGGCGAACCCGGGCTGGGTCGTCCCGTCAATGATCAGGCCGCTGCTGTAGCTCGTCGGCAGCGCCGAGGCCGGCTGAATCCGGTACGGGGCCGCCAGGTTGAACTCGATGGTATCCGCGCCCGGGTTGGTGTTGGCCGCCGTGATCGCCCAGCGCAAGGTGCCCCCACCGCTGTCGGCGCTGCTGGTCACCGTGTACGTCGCGCCGGCGGCGAGACCCGGCAGGCCAAGGATGAAACAAGCGACAATGATTCTGTGCCGGGTGCGCATGAGGCCCTCCTCGATATTGGTCGCAGGTTGCCGTGAAAATATCTCATGCGTTCTCCGCCGGCAAGCACGCGGCCATGGGAAGGCGTTGCCGGGCGTCGGCAAGCGACGCCCCCCTCGTGTTTGGCCCTTCTCTCATCCTGCGATGGCGTAAAGGACGGATGATTCGAGATCGTGAGGATTTTATGAGACTTCTGGGCACGAGGGATTCCGGGCGTGAAGTCGCCTAACCCGGGGTGAAAGACACGAGACCAGAGCTCGCAGCGCAGTTGGTTGATCGCGGCGGCTGTTGTGATGTGAGGGGTTGATCGTGAGCGACGCCAAGCCGGAGGAGGCAAGGTGGGTGCGAACTGGCTGCGGCCATCAGGAGCATGGCGAAAGCGGCGTCCGCCGCGGCCGGGACATGCTGAACGGAGTGGGGATTGCGCACACGGGCTTGGCCGACGCCCAGCAGCGTCTTTTCGTCGCGGACGTTGACTTCGATCCCCCAGCGCCACAGGTACGCCTGCAACACCTGCTGGAGTGGAAGAGCGGCATCGGTGCAGATCATACCAAATCCGGGTGAATGCGGGTAGATTTCGGGCTCGCAGGAGCTCGCCCCTCCATGATTCCTTCCACTGGAGGGCGGAGCTCTGCGACGCCGTTCGTACCGCCTCTCACCCGTACCTGGTATGAGCCCATACGAAGTTGACTTGGAATGGAGCCCCCAACGGATCCGGCCGCCACGCGGTGGCCGGGATCTTGTGTCCGCGTTTGCGCAGGATCGAGTCGTCCAAGGCCACCACCAAAGGATGGCCTTCCGGCAACGACTCTTCCGCGGCTCGTCGGACCGCGTCGAGCAACCGACTCGGGTCTACGCGATTCCGGCCATACAGCCGATACGCCGCGGACCCATCCCGGAACGGTTGCCCCGTGGTGGACAACAAACCGGTCAGGGTATGTTCACCCAGACACACCCACTGCGCCAGCAAGTGCGAGTGCAGCCGATCCCGGCGGCGTTCTTGAGCGCAGACCGGTCCGGCTTCGGCCAGCAACTGGTCAAAGGCGTCCATCAATGGGAGGACTTTTTTTTACTGTCGATCGGGATCGCCGGCGCGTTGCGCCGCCGCAGGATCAGGACCTGGCGGTTGTCGATGATCCACTCGCAGACTTCCCCTTTCGCGAACTGCATCGCTTGGGCAATGGGCGCTGGGAAGTTGATATACCACTGCCGGGAGTTCTTCCGATCAATCAACTGAACTCGTGTTGGGCATCCGTTCGTAGGAGCCTCCTTTCAGGTATCTATGTATATAACTAGATAACCCGATGCAAGAAAAAAGGTCAAACAACGCCGTTTTCATCCCCCCGACTAGAAAAGAGCCAAACACGAGTTTCACGCGCAACGCGTGAACTACAAACAGGCCCCGGCCGTTTAACCGGACAGCCGTGAAAAAAACAACGAAATATCGAGAATAATAGGCTAATCATGTATGGGTGCTCGGGGGGGGACTTGAACCCCCACGGCTTGCGCCACATGCCCCTCAAACATGCGTGTCTGCCATTCCACCACCCGAGCCCTTGGAGGGGATGATGGATACCGTACCCGGCCGCAGGATGCCGCGCAAGAGCAATCAGCAGGCGGATTGAAGGGCGGGGTGCGCTACGCGCCGGCCGGCTCGCGGTGCGGGTCGGGGCGGACGGACTGGATATAGCTGACGCCGATCAGCGCCCGGGTGATCGCGGAATTGTCGAGCAGGTGGCGCATGTCCACGAATTCGCCGTCCTGCACGACGCGATGGATCTCGTCCTCGAGGTCCGTCGGCCGGTCGGGGAACGGCTGCTCCTTGAAAAGGACGGCATGGTTGTGCAGGAGCTCGGTCCGGGCGCCGATGTTGGCGGGGTGCAGGTAGAAGGCCTTGTTCAGCTCCGCGGCGTCGAACGCGTCCAGCGAACCGGTCAGGTCCGCGCCGACCCCGCACATGAGCATGGTCACGTTCCGGTGCCGGGGCTCGCGGTCGCACGCCATCCAATCGCCGATATTTGAGGGATCGGTGATCAGTCCTCCGTTGGCCGGGGCAAGCGGGGCCACGGGCGAGCGCAGCACGCCTGACCCGTACACGGCGACGGCCTGCGCCCGCAGCGCCAAGCCCAGGAGCCCCTTGAAATCCGGCCGGCGGCGGCGGGCGAGCTGGAACAGGGCGCGGTACAGCTGCGAAATCGTCGCGCCCGCGGCGTCCCGGCTTTCGAAGACTATGAACTCGTCGAACCCGCCGGCGAGGGAGATGTTGTAGCCGGTGCGGATCATGACGTGGCCCTTATCCGCCTTGGGGATCAGGAAATCCGGCGTGTCGTGCCCGTCGGTCGGCAGCCAGACCATCGTGCCGCCGATGGTGATCATTTCGCCCATGATTTCGAAGAAATCCTCGGGAGCGCGGCCGAGTCCGCCGAGCCCGATGGAGTATTCCGTCTCGAAGAACCGCTTGGAAAGCAGTTGGTCCGTCGTCACGCGGGCATGGAGCACATCGCGGACGTCGCCGAGCACTTCGACGGCGCCCGGGCCGCCGCCGGCGTTCATGATGCGGACCGAGCCGTGCTCCAGGGCGGCGGTTTCCAGGCGATCCCAGTTCTCCCGGTTATGCTGGCGCAGGGCGATGCGCCGCGCGCCGACGCGGGCCTTTTCCACGTTGTCGAACTGCGGCAGGACATCGGCAAAGCCCGTGACCTCCAGGACTTCCCGGCAATATTCCTGCAACCCGGCGAGCACGAGCGCCCCGCCCCGCCGCGCCAATTCCTTGTGCGTCGACAGCAGGACGCGGACGCCGGCGCTGCTGATGTAGTCCACGAGGCTCATGTCCAGCAGCAGGCAGACCGTATCGGCGACGAGGTCTTGTTTCAGGCCGGCCGCCAGCTCCCCCGAGCCGAAGGCATCCAGGCGGCCCTCCAGGATCAGGTGCAGCACCCGGTCGGCCTGCTGCGCGGTGATGTTCATCGGCATTCATTCTATGACGGATTACCGCCCGCGCACAACCGGCGATTGCGCCCGTCCTGCCCTGCGGCCAGGGGCGGCCGCGGGCTACACCGAAGACCGCCTCGTCAGCGTCGGCGTAGCGCGGCCTCGCCCTCGAGGCCGGCGCATTTCCTGCGTTCGCGGGGCGGGGGCGCCCCGCCTCCACCCACTTGATTTGACGCAAAAGGCTTGCGGAGTTGGAAAGGCCTGTGGAAGACTGGCCTCCGTTCGCAGGAGCTTTCCAAACGATGGGCGGATGGCTGAAAGGCGCACTGACGGGGGCCGTGCTGGTGACGGCGCTCTGGCTGCTGGCGCCCCAACGCTCGATTCGGCACGAGGACGGCGCGGTCGAGATCACCTTCATGGGGCCGGATGGCCCGATCAAGGGCGCGCTCGAGGATTCCATCCGCGAGTTCGAGCGGTTGAGCCGTCTGCGCCACGAGACCGATCCCTCGTACCCCGTGTACCGCGTTATCTCCGGCCAGCACGCCTCGCGCAACCAGGTCGAGGACCCGACGCGGTTCATCGTCAGCGTCGCCGGCGGCATGCCGCCGGACGTGATCTTCTTCGACCGGTTCGCCATCAGCGAGTGGGCCGCGCGCGGCGCGTTCATGCCGCTGGACGACCGCCTGGCGCGCGACGAGAAGGCGTGGCAGGACTGGCAGGCGGACTCCTCCCGGCCGGAGCCCTGGCCCGGTGCCCTCGAGGAGCCGCCGCGCGCAAAGGGCGCGTCGCCTCTCGCCGCGGTTGTGCCCATTCGCCAGGCGGATTTCTTCCCGGCCTGCTGGGACGAGGCGGTATATCGCAATCCGCTGACGGGCGAGCAGGGGACGTACGGCATCCCGAACAACGCGGACAACCGCGTGCTGCTCTACAATAAGGACATCCTCATCCGCCACGGCTACACCAACGAGCTCGGCGAGGCGCAGCCGCCCCGCACGTGGGAGGAACTCGAGGCCATGGCGATCGCGATGACCGAGCGCGACGCGGCCGGCAAGATCAAGACCATCGGCTTCATCCCGAACTACGGCAACTCGTGGCTCTACCTCTACGGCTGGCAGGCCGGCGGCGAGTTCATGAGCGCCGACGGGAAAACCTGCACACTGAACCATCCGCGGGTCGCCGAGGCGCTGGATTTCATGACGCGCATCTACGACCGGCTCGGCGGCGCGAGCGACGTCTACGCCTTCCAGACCACCTTCCAGGGCGACGCGCTGGACCCGTTCATCCAGGGCAAGGTCGCGATGAAGATCGACGGCGTCTGGATTTTGAGCTCGCTGGCCTTCTACGGCCGCGATCTCAACTTTGGCTCCGCGCCTCCGCCGATGCCGAAGCGCGAGCTGGACGCCGGCCGGGCGCCGATCTCATGGCTCGCGGGCTGGGCCTACGCGATTCCCTCGACCGCCCGCCAGCCGGACGGCGCGTGGGAGCTGATCCGCTACCTCGTCAGCCAGCGTTCGCTCGCGATCATGCTGGAGAGCGAGTACTTCACCTACGCCAGCCAGGGCCGGCCCTACGTGCCGCGCCAGTACCCGAACCGCGCGCAGAACGAGTACGCGTTCGAGCGGTACGTGCAGAACAACCCGAACATGGAGCCGAAGTTCAAGGCGGCCATGAAGCAGTTCAACGACCTGCTCACGAACTCCCGCTACCGGCCCGTGACGCCCGTGGGCCAGAAGCTGTGGAACGCCCAGATCTGGGCGATGGAAGACGCCATCTTCAAAAAGAAAGGCGCGAAGGAGTCGCTGGATTACTACGCCGCCATCGTGCAGCGCGACCTGAACCTGCTGCTCGACCCGCCGAAGGGCCGGCCGGTCCGGAGTTGGGCCTGGTTCTTCTGGGTCTACGGCGCGCTGGTCGTGCTGGCCGCGGTCGCGGCGTGGTGGTGGGACACGCAGCGCAAGGGGCTGGAGGGCGGGCGTACGGCCTACTTCCGCGCCGAGTGGCGCGGCGGCGTCGCCTGCGCGCTGCCGTTTCTGATCGGATTGATCGTGTTCACCGGCGGCCCGCTGCTATTCTCGATCATCATCAGCTTCTGCTCGTTCGACGTGCTGAACCCGGCGGTGTTCACGGGCCTGCGCAATTACGCCTTCATGTTGCGCGGCGACGAGCTGTTCTGGAAGTCGCTCTACAACACGGTGTTCATGGTGCTCGGCATCCCGCTGGGCATGGTCGTGGGGCTGGGCATCGCGCTGCTGCTCAACCTGAAGGTGCGGGGCGTGGCGGTCTGGCGGACGTTCTTCTACCTGCCGAGCATCGTGCCGGCGGTCGCGTCGAGCATCCTGTGGATGTGGATGTTCAATCCGCAGAGCGGCATGCTGAACGCCCTGCTGGGCGCGGTCGGGATCGAGGGCCCGAACTGGCTGCAGGACGAGCACACGAGCAAGTGGGCGCTGATTCTCATGGGCCTGTGGGGCGCCGGCGGCGGGATGATCATCTGGCTCGCGGGCCTGAAGGGCATCAGCGAAAGCTACTACGAGGCCGCGGCGATCGACGGCGCGGGGACCTGGCACAAGTTCCGGTACATCACCCTGCCGATGCTCACGCCGTATATCTTCTTCAACCTCGTCATGGGCCTGATCGGCACGTTCCAGATCTTCACGCAGGCGTTCATCATGACCGCGGGCGGCCCGGTGAACTCGACGCTGTTCTACGCCTACCACCTCTTCAACAACGCGTTCCGTTACCTGAACATGGGCTACGCCGCCGCCATGGCGTGGTTCCTGTTCCTCATCGTCGTCGTGCTGACGGCCGTCCAGATGAAGATTTCGAGCAAGTGGGTGCATTATGAAGGCGAGTGAAGAGAACGATGAACGATGAATGATGAACGATGAACGGTCATTTGAATACGCGAGGCGGCGGCTGGCCGGGTTGAGCCGGGCACTGCTGATCTACGGCCTGCTGCTCGGCGGCGCCGTGGTCTTCGCTTTGCCGTTCGCGTGGATGATCGGGACCAGTTTCAAGGTGGACCGCGAGATCTTCGGCGGCAGGATCACGATCTTGCCCATGCGGCCCGACCCCGTCGCCGCCTCGCCGTACATGGACGCGCGGTACTATCGCGCGCCGGCCGACGCCGACTATCCCCGCGTGCGGCCGGTCATCGAGCAGGCCCTGGCGGAACAGAACGTCGGCCCGGCGGACATCCTCGCGCCCGGACTGCACCAGCGCCTGCAGCAGGTCCTGCCCGCGGCGGACTGGACAAAAACCGACGCCGAACTGGGCGCCGCGGCGCGGGCGCGGCTCACGCCGGAGCTGATCGAGGACGTCCGCGACAACGTCGCGCGCGCGCTGCTGCTCGGCCCCGTCCGCGTCCGCAGCGTCGACCTGCAGGAGGCGGACCTGACCGGGGGCGCGCCGGTCTCGGCGTTCTGGAAGGTGGAGAGCACGATCGCGGCGCGGCTGATGGACGAGACCAACGCCACGCCGCCGGCGGCCGCGCTGAACTACGATTTTGGCAACGAACGTGCCGCGCAGATCACGTTGACCGCGACGCTCGACCTGCCGTTCGCGGCCGACCGGCTGCACCGCGTGACGCTCTTCCTCCGCCCGGACGACTCGTGGCATCCGCTGGAGTTCACGCTGGAGAAGGGCGGGGTGCAATATCGCGGCCGGCGCCCGGAATACCTGGGCAACTTCAACTGGGGCAGCGTCACGCTCCAGGAAGCCGGGCCGGACGACGAGTCCATGAAGATCCGGCTCTGGCTGCCGTACGAGAAGGCGGACGCGGGCCCGCAGTACGAGTCGCGGCCGGACAAGGCGAAGCTGACCGTCGTGATGCGCCGTAACACGCAGGCCGGGGCGTGGTGGGCCAAGGTCCAGCGCAATTACCGGGGCGCGCTGGACTACCTGCCGTTCTGGCGCTACGCGGCGACGAGCGTGTTCCTGGTGATCCTCAACATCGTCGGCAACCTTTTTTCCTGCTCGTTGGTGGCGTACGCCTTCGCGCGGCTGCGCTGGCCGGGCCGCGATCTGTCCTTCGGGATCATGCTGGCGACGATGATGATCCCGCCGCAGGTGACGATGATTCCGTACTTCCTGATCATCAAGTCGCTGGGCTGGTACAACACACTCACGCCGCTCTGGTTCGTCAGCTTCTTCGGCAACGCGTTCAACATCTTCCTCCTGCGCCAGTTCATGAAGGGCATCCCGCGCGACCTCGAGGACGCGGCGAAGATCGACGGCTGCAACGTGTGGCAGATCTACTGGAACGTCATCCTGCCGCTGATCAAGCCCACGCTCGCGTGCATCGCGATCTTCACGTTCATGGGCGTGTGGAACGACTTCATGGGGCCGCTGATCTACTTGAGCGACCAGCGGCTCTACCCGCTCTCGCTGGGCCTCTACGCCTTCAACGTCCAGGCCGGCGGCAACTACGGCATGATGATGGCCGGCTCGCTCATGATGACCCTGCCCGTGGTCGTGATCTTCTTCTTCGCCCAGAAGTACTTCATCCAGGGCGTCACGCTCACGGGGATGAAAGGTTGAGATTGCCGAGCCACCATGAACGCGGTGCCGCCGAATCCCGGGGCAGGGGTTAAACTCCCTGCTCGATCTTGGTCTTGTGGATCACCAGGGAAGGCTGGCCGGCGAGTTCCCGGCAGGCAGCTTGAAAGCGCCGGACCGTGTCGACGCGCGCGTCATCCAAAGAAGACGCCTTCAGGTGGACTTCGCAGGTCAGGCTGTCGCCGGTCGGCAGCTGGTGGGTGAGTTTCACCTTGTACGAGTCGGTCATGGTCTTTCTCTCGTGTGTTCCGTTGTTTATTGCCGCAACCTGAAAAAGCCCATCGGTTCGGTATAAGGCAGGACGGCGTTCGTGCCGTCGCGCCCGGCGACGACGGTCCACTTACCGGTCAGCGAGGGGCTGAACTCCAGGACATGGTCGTTGGCGAGGATGTCCCAGCCCAGTGCGATCTGGCCGTTCTGCAGGCGGGCGGCCAGTTCCGCTTCTTCCACCTCGAACTCGTAGGCCGAGATGCCACCCAGCCAGTTGCTGCACCCCTGTTCCGTGGCGCAGTAGATGCGCCGGCCGTACGGCGTCAGTAGGTCGGCCTTGTTGCCGAAAGGGATATCGTTCGTAGCGGCGGGGAAGACGTTGGTGCCGTCCGTAATGCCGTACCACGCGCCGCAGCCGTTCGGACCGCCTTCGCCGCAGTTGAAATAAACCCGGTCCCGCACGGCAACCATGCCCTTGGGCTTGATGCCGGTCGTGGCGCCGTTGCAGACGAAGAGGCGGGTCAGTGTGCGGCTCGCCGGGTCGAAGAATCCGGCCGCCCCGCTGCCCTTGCCGCCGTTCAGGGTCAGGTCGCCGCCCTCGTCCGTCGTGTAGTACAGGCGGCCGCCGAAGGGCAGCAGGGCCTTGATGCGCGCGCCGTGGTTGCTGGCGTTGAGGTTGACGAGGTTGGTGGCCGTCCCGGCGGCGAGATCGAGCAGGCCGATCGAGCCCGCGCCCTTGCCCGTCTGCTGGGTCGTGTCGCCGCCCTCCCGCGTGCCGAAGTACAGCCGGCCGTCGAACCACACGGGCCGGGCCTCCGGCTTGATGCCAAGCGCGGCATGGAAGCTGACCACCGTGGCGAGCCCGCCTTCGAGCGAATAGCGCATCAGCGCGCCTTGGTTGGACGCCCCGCCGGCCTCCGCGAAGAAGTAGAAACCGTCGCCCAGCAGGAAGGGCGCGCTCTTGGCCGAGGTCGCGTTGGTGAATTCGCAGAGGCGCTCGACGGTATGCGCGGCGAGATCGAAGCGGCCGATATAGCCCAGGTTGGCGGCGCCGCCCTTCTCGGTCACGAACCACAGGCTGTTGCTCATCCGGCAGGCGCCCTTGGCCTTGGTCTCGACGTCGAACTTGTGCCAGGCCGTGACGGTTCGGCCGGCGGGGTCGAATTGCCCCACGTATCCGTAGGCGTACGCGCCGCCCTTCTCGCAGGTGAAGTACAGTTGGCCGTCCACCGGCGCGAACGGGCCCTTGATTTTCGTTTCCTCGGGGAAGCTGAACAGGTTCGTGGGGCCCTCCGCGCGCGCGGTGGCGGCCAGGGCCCCCAGGAGAAGCAGCACTCCGGCTGTTTTCTTCACACCTTCACTCCTTGTCTTGCACGGCTTTTTCCTCCTCCTTGGTGCGCACGCTGTACGCGGCGCCGCTGGGCAGGACGAGGTTCGCGTAGCCGTGGTGCCAATCCTTGGGGCCGTGCTCGCCTTTGGCGATCTTCTCCATGACGGTCAGCGGGTCCTCGGCCTCCCACGGCTTGAACGGGTCGCCGGCGACCAGCTCGCCGCCCTTCGTGAAGAACGTGGCCTTGGCCGTGCCCAGGTCCTTCTTCAGCACGCCCTTGACCTCGTAGCTTTCGCCGCGCCGGGTCCATAGCGGGGCGTCGTCCTTTGCGTCCCCCGAATCCGCGGGGCAGCGGAAGACGCGGACATCGCCTACGTACGGGTACAGCGCGGTCTGGATCCCGTTCCCGATCGTGTTGAGGACGCGGCCTTCCGCCCGGTCGGACGCGGACAGCGTCTTCTTCTTGATCTCGTACTTGGGCGGGAGCAGGCCGGCGTGGTCGGCGGCGTACAGGACGTACCCGACGCACACCTGCCGCAGGTTGGCGAGGCAGGCCTGGCGTTGGGACCGCCACCGGGCCGTCCGGACCTGCACGGTGAGCAGTCCGGTCAGCAGGCCCAGCACGGTGACGACCGTCAGCAGCTCGGTCAGCGTGAACCCGTCCGCGGCGCCGCGCCTCCTCACGGGGTCGCCCTCCCGGCCGGGAGATGGGGATAGAGGGTTCGCATCAGTGCCGGCCAGTTGCCGCGCAGCGTCGCGTACGACTTGCCCAGTTCGCGCAGGGGCTTGTTCAGCAGCTTCAGACCGACGAGCACCGCGGCCAGGTCGCCGAGGGCGATCCGGTCGGGAACGAGCGGCAGTGGCCAGGCGCGCGCGCCGACGATCAGGATCAGCAGCATCACCCATTCGGCCAGACCGAGGAGCGCCTCCATCGCGCCCGTGAGGGTCTCGAGGACGACGAACCGCCGGAGCAGCTTCCGCTGGCGGTGTTTCAGGCCCTCGGATGCGCCCTCCGCGACGTGGGCGGTCACCTCGCAATTCGCTTCCAGCACGCGCCGCTTGGCGCGCTGGAGCAGGGGGGTCAGGAAAAGGGGCCCGAGGACGCCGGGCGCCGCGCTGGCGAGCAGGGCGCCCAGCCAGGCCGGCGCCAGCATCAACTGCCAGCCCGCGACGGCCGCGAGGCGGAACAGGTCGCGCCAGATGTTGGCGTAGAGGGGGGACAGCGCCTTCTTGGCTTCGACGCAGTCATAGACCATGCGCGTCACGTCCTCGGTGGGATTGAGGACCGGCCGCCTCCGCAGCAGGTGTCGCTGCAGGGCAAAGACGACGGTGGACTCGTAGACCTTGCGCGTGACGCGCTCGACCATGCGGAGGAGGGCCAGGCCGAGCGCAATGCCGAGGTAGAGCCCCGTATGCGGAAGCGCCAGCCGGGCAAGGGCTCCGCCGGCCTTCTCCAGGGTCCCGACCGCGTCCCGCGCCACCCACGACAGGCTGGGCTCCGCCACGCTGAAGAGGATCGTCGCGGCCAGCTGCGCCGTGAACCACGCGGGATAGGTCCACAGCACGCGCCATGCATCGCGCAGCAGCACGCGGGAGGTGATGCGCGCGGGCGGTTCCGCGCCGATCTCCCAGGCACAGGGCTTCTCCACGACGGCGACGCTCACCCGGATTCCTTTCCGCTCATACTCCGGTAAGCGTCCAAACCCGTGAAAAGGTTCACGTCCGGCGCGCGGCTGTTCGATGCGGGGGTGAAGGGGCTGCCGGCGTTCTACAATCCGGCCAGCTTTCGCTTGAACTCGTCGAGGATGGCGGTCGTGATGTAGTGGGAGTCCACCTGGTGAATGCGCTGGCCCGCCTGCGTAGCCCGCGCTTTTGTAAGATGGTTCAGGCGCACCAGTTCGAGTAACATTTCCAGGCCCCAGAACACCGTCACCTTATTGGCGTCGCAAAGCTTGTGCAACTTCTGGTCGTTCGACCAGACCGCGCCGTTGTTGTCCCGCGCCACGACGAAGCAGAGCCGATCCTGGCGAGACGGGCCGCCGCGCATGGAAGCTTCTTCGATCTGCTGCATCGTGACTTCTAGAATTTCTATGCCCAGTCCCTGCGCTTCGGCTTCCGTCAGTTGGTCCACTTCTTCCAAGATGTTGCGTGGGACCCGGATGGGCAGGAACTTCGCGGAAACAACCCCGAGAATGTCGCGGCAATCCGCCTTGCAGAAGTCAATCAGCACACACGCATCGGAGATGAGGAGGACCGGTGGGCCTTGATTCAAGGATGAGCCTCCCACTCGGCCAGCAGTTCCCTCGTTTCCCCGATGCTCATCCGGAGCATCTCGGCCGAGCGGCTCACGCTGATCTCGTTCTTGATGAGCGCCTGGCGGACCAGGAGCGCGAAACGGTCCTCGTAGAAGTCGTATTCGTTCAGTCGCACGGGCTCTTCGGCGGGTCGCCGCGGCGACGTGGGAACCAGCGGCTCGGGTTCCCGCTTGTAGTTCAGCTTCCCGCCGGTCCGTTGCTCGAAAGCGGTCTTGAACTGCCAGAATATCTTCCTCTTGTCCGCCAGCCCGGTTTCGCACAGGCGGTAGAGCACCGTCATCCAGCTCACGCGGAACGTCCGCTTGGTTTTCAGCACGCGGTCAACCCAGTGCAGGCCCATGTTCCGATCCCATTCCGCCTTGAAGGCATCCTGCGGCATCAGGAAATGGGAGGCGAAAAGATCCGCCTCTCTTTCCTGCCGGGCATCCTCTTTTTCGACCTCGGGGTTGAACGAATCCTGGTGAAGAAGCAGGTGGCCCAGTTCGTGAGCGGCCGTGAATATCTGGCGTTCAACAGGAATGGGTTCCGCCGCGTTTACGGCAACGGCCGGACCGCCGTCGTCGGCGCCAACGGAGAAGCCAAACAGCCCCTTGATATGCGACTGGACGATCCGGACCTTCACCCCGCCTTGCTCCAGAACGTCGCATACGTTGGGCACGCAATCTTCGCACGAAATGCCGAAATTATCGCGTCGTACACTCTCCGCGAACCGGGCAATGTCCGCGGGCTTTCGGCTCGCAGGCTCAATGCGCACCTTTGGGCGCTCTTTCAGCATGTCCTCCAACTCGTTGAAATCAGCAACCCATTCCAGCGTATCAACAATCAACTGCTGGCGTTCGGCCCGCTCCTGGGCCGTGAGCGTGCTGTGCGCGCGAAAACGGAGCGTCTTTGGCTCCGGGGTCTTGGCGACCAACGCAAACACGTCCGTCGCAAGGGCGCGGGCTATCGCATCCAGCGTTGCAACGCGCGGCTCCGCCTTCCCGGTCTCGATGGCGCGGTACGCGACCCGGCTGATCCCGGCTTTTGCCGCCGCTTTCTCTTGCGTCATTTTCCGGATGGTTCGGAATCGCCGCAGGTTAATGGCAATCGAGTTGTTCATGTTCCCCTCTTAACGGTAGACTACGCTAACTTGTCATTTTGTAAATAATTATTATTAATGAAAAGTAAGGCTCGAGTGAAAAGGCATTCCGGTCCGTTTTCTTGAGCGCACAGGAAGAAGCTTCTTTTTCGACCAGAAGTACCTCATCCAGGGCGTCACGCTCACGGGGATGAAAGGTTGAGATTGCCGAGCCACCCTCCCGGGTGGTAGCGTGGAATTCTATCGTTAAATCCCGTTGCGGGAGTGGAGGTTGGAATGAAGCGGATGCTTGGCCCCTGCCTGATCCTTGTCCTGTTCTTCGGCCTGGCCGCCCCGGCGCAGGTCCCGTCCCTGATCAACTACCAGGGCCGGCTCATCAGTGGCACGAACCTTTACTCCGGAAGCACTGCGATCGTGTTCCGGCTGTACGGGTCCCTCCTGGGCGCGGACGTGCAGTATGTCGAGACGCAGACCGTGACCGTGGTGGACGGCCTGTACTCCACCCGGTTCGGGGGGATTCCCGATTACGGGACCCTGGCCGCGGCCCTGACCAACCAGCCGCTCTTCCTCGAGGTCCAGGTGGGCGGAGCGGTGCTGACGCCCCGGGAACGCGTCGCGGCCGTGGCGTATGCCGTGGTGGCCGAGGGCGTGGAACCCGGAGCCATCACCAGCAGCATGCTCGCCGATGACGCGGTGACCAGCAACAAGATCGCGAACAACACCATCACGGGAGCCAAGATCGTCAACAACTCCCTGACCAGCGATGACCTGGCCGCCGGGGCCGTGGACACGGACGAACTCGTGGACGGGGCGGTGACCTGGTGGAAACTGCAGGACGGCGGCTACTGGCGGCTGGCCGGCAACGCCGGCACGACGAGCGACACGCATTTCATCGGGACCACGGACGACCAGGCGCTGAACTTCAAGGTGAACGGCTCGCGCGCGTTTCGCCTCGTGCCGAACGCGAGCGGTCCCTCCGTGATCGGCGGGAGCGAAGCCAATACGAACGTGAACTCGATGTACGGCGTGACCATCGCGGGAGGCGGCACGGCCGTGTTTCCGAACCGGGCTGGCGGCTCCCATTCCACCATTAGCGGCGGGTATGGAAACGAGATTGATACCACCCTGGCTGTGATCGGGGGTGGCTACCTCAACGCCGTGCGGAGTCTGGCGTCGGCAGGCGTCATCGGCGGCGGCGAGTATAATGCCATCAGCAATAGCTCTCCGTTTGCCGTGATCGGGGGCGGATTCGGCCACAGCATTGGAACAAACTCCTATTATGCCACCATCGCCGGAGGCCGCGGGAATACGGTGGCAGGGTATGCCTCGCTTATCAGCGGCGGGTCGAACAATATGGTGAAAGGAAGCAGTTCGGTGGTCGGAGGGGGGGAAGACAACACGGCGATTGCGGACCGCAGCGTGGTGGGTGGGGGGGCGTCCAACGTGATGTCCAACGCCTGGGCGTGCGTCATCGGCGGGGGCGTGGGCAATACCATTATCGCGCCGTACGGGTCTGAATACTCCACGATCGCGGGGGGTTGGGGCGGCCGGATCGAGAACTCGGCCGACTATGCCACCATCGGCGGAGGAGAGGGCAACCTTGTGTCGAATCAGTATGCCACCATCGCCGGCGGCTGGCGAAACGTGGCCCGGGGCCAGAGTTCCACCGTCGGCGGAGGCAGCTTCAACGATGCCCGGGGATTTGACGCCGCCGTCGCGGGGGGAAGAAATAACGCGGCGCGCGAGGATTACGCCTTCGTGGGCGGGGGTCGGGACAACCAGGTAAGCAACGAATACAGCGCCATCACGGGTGGACGGACCAACAGGATTTTGGCTGCTCCGTATTCGTTCATCGGTGGGGGGAGTGACAACATCGGGCGGGACGAGTCCTACATCGTGATCGGCGGGGGAAATCGCAATGACGCCCTCGCGCGGTTCGCCACGATCGCCGGCGGGACCCGGAATGTCGCGGGCGGCACGGCCTCGTTTGTCGGCGCCGGGACCAACAACCAGGCGGTGGGCGCCTTCTCCGCCGTCGCGGGCGGTCGGGGCAACCTGGCCAATGCCGAGGGCGCGACCGTTTCGGGCGGGTCCGGCAACGGCGCGGATGCCCTGTCGTTTGTGGGCGGCGGCGCCGGAAACCTGGCGGCGGGGCGGGCCGGGGTCATCGGCGGCGGGTCCAACAATGCCGTGGTGGCCGGTGCGGACTACAGCGCCATCGGCGGCGGCGTGAACAACCAGGTCGGCGGCGACTACGCGACCATCCCGGGCGGCCGCGACAACCAGGCGAGCAACGCCTATTCCTTTGCTGCCGGCCGGCGCGCCAAGGCGACCAATGACGGGTCGTTCGTGTGGGGCGATTCCATAGACATGGATGTGGGTTCCCGCGGCGCCAACTCGGTGACGTTCCGCTGCGACGGCGGGGTCAGCTTCCAGAACTTCGACGAAAGCTCGTACGCGAGATGGACGCCGGGCGCCGGGAGCTGGTCCATCGTGAGCGACCGGGCCCTGAAGGAGAACATCGCGCCGGTGGACGGCCGCGACGTGCTGGAAAAAGTGGCGGCCCTGCCCATCGCGGAATGGAACTACAAGGGCTACGCGCAGCGCAACATCGGCCCCATGGCGCAGGATTTCCACGCCCTCTTCCCGTTCGAGGGCAGCACCGATACCTCGCTGAACTCCGGCCATCTCGACGGCGTGGCCCTCGCGGCCATCCAGGGTCTGTACGGCCTGGTGAAGGATCTCCAGGCCGAAAATGAACAGCTCAAAGGCGAGCTGGCCGCCCTCCGCGCCCGGATCTCCACCGCCGAAGACCGCGACTGACGTCAGCCATCCTTCAGGAAATCCAGCACCTCGGCCGGGTGCGTGGCGGCGTCCGCGACCTTGGGCCAGTGCTTGAGGACCTTGCCGTCGGGGCCGATGACGACCGTCGAACGGATCGTCCCCTCGACCGGCTTGCCGTACATCAGCTTCCTGCCCCACGCGCCGTAGGCCTTCATGACCGCCAGGTCCGGGTCGGAGAGCAGGGTGAAGGGCAGCTTGAAGTCCTTGATGAACCGGTCGTGCGCGGCGAGGCTGTCCCGGCTGACGCCGAGCACGACGGCGTCGCGCTTCGCGAATTCCTTTTTCAGGTCGCGAAATCCGCAGGCCTCCTTCGTGCAGCCGGGCGTGTTGTCCCTCGGGTAGAAATACAGGACCACCGTCCGCCCCGCGTAGTCCTTCAAAGCGTGCGTCTTTCCGTCCGAGCCCTTCAAGTTGAATACCGGCGCCCTCTTGCCTGCGAGTGTTTTCATGGTGTGGATCCTTTCGCGCCCACTATAGCCCGCGTCGCGCGGTTTTCCAGCAGGCGGGTCGGAACCCTACCGTGTTTTGGCGGCGCGGCGCTCCATGGCCAGGGCCCGGACCTCCGGGTCGAGTTCGTCCAGGATGCGCGCGAAGTCCGCGTCGCCCGCGGTGTCGCCGAGGATGACGGAGAGCAGGTTATCCGCCGCGCGCCGGGTCGCCAGGTCGGCGGTGAAGGGCGGGGAAAGCCAGGCGTCCAAGGTGCGGTCCGGATCGTATCCCGCCGCGGCGATCCCCCGCCGCGCCGCGCGGGACGCGGCGACGGCGTAGGGCAGCCCGGGGCTCTCGGCCTCGAGTTCCCGGGTCGCCCGGCTGCTGGCCTCCTGGAATCGCTCCAGGTCCGGCGCGGCCAGCGGCATGACGGAGGACCCGGCCGGGGCCGGCGCCATTTCGGGTGATATGACCGTTTTGCTCGACGGCGCGGCGGGTATTTCGGGTGACATGACCGATTGGCTCGATGCCGCGGCGGGGCGCGGCGCCTCCCGCCGTGCCAGGAACCACACGACCGCGGCAAGCCCGATAACCAGGATCACCAGTCCCTTGCGGGACGCTGGATGGAGCGCGGCCATGACGCGTCAGGGCAGGAAGACCCGCGAGCGGAAATGAACGGGCGTGCCGAGGTCGTTGGTGATGGTGATGCTCAAACTGCCGCCGTCGGCCTCGCCGGACCGGTTGTACCCGAGGGGCGTCCACGTCCCTTCCGCGAGGTCGCTGCAATACGAGATGTCGTAGAGGCGGCTGTTCGTCGTGGGCGCGCCGATTTCCACCGTGAACGGGCCCGCGCCGGGAGCGCCTGCGACGCCCAGCCGGGCGAAGAACGAGCCGCCGTTGGTGGGATGGGTGTCGGACCAGTACTCCTGCAGGTTGCTGAACCCGTCGGCGTCCCGGTCGTCGTCGTCGCCGGAGTTCAGCCCTGTGAGCTGGTACCGGTCGCGCCAGTCCTGCGGGATCTGGCTGGCGGTGCCCTCGCGCACGATCTGCACGACCACGCTGGTCGAGGGGCCGGACCCGGCGGCGCCGAGGCGCGTCAAACGGTTGAAGAAGAAGTCGTAGTCCGACCCCGCGCCCGCGTTGTAGTTCCAGGCCCGGAACACGGCGATGGACTGGTCCGCGGCGGTGATGAGGCTGCCGGTGTTCGTGCGCGTGGTGCTGCCGTACGGGGTGATCCGCGCGCGGAAGGTGGTCGGGCTGGTCAGCGTGAATTCCACGTCCAGCCCGGCGGACGTCCAGCCGACGTCGGTGGTCGTGCTGCTCATGCTGTAGAAGGTGTCGCCGCCGTTGAAGAAGAACTCCCACAGGGTCGTGCCGGCCGCGTTCTGCAGGGCCACCCCGGTGCCGCTGCCCGTGTTGATGAACCCGTTGTCCATCCGCACCGAGACGGTCTGGCCGACCGCCAGCGCGTTGGTCAGCAGGCGCTTGGCCTCGGACAGGTTGCCGCTGTTGGCGTACAGGCCCCACGCCGGCGCGCCGATGTTCACGGTCCCATGGTTGGCCATGAACCGCCCGTTCTCGCTCGAGTTGCCCGAGCTGGTGTAGAACTGCCACGCGCCCCAGCCGGAGCCGCCGTTGTCGGACAGGTCCCACGCGTCGTTGTACACGGCGTTCGTGCCGTCATCCGTCGCCAGCACCGCGCTGCCCGCGTTCGTGGCGGAGACGACGATCCGGTTGGTCCCGACGCCGAGCCCGATGTCGGCGAGGGACCACGAGAACCCGATGGCGCCCGTGCCGGTCGCGCCGGTCAGCTGGTTGCTCCACGCGAGGCCGGCCCAGTTGAGCGCGTTGGCCACGCCCTGCAGGGTATAGTTGGTGGTGCCCTCGGCCACCGCGATCGCGGACGGCGGATTCGTGACCAGCAGGTCCGGCGGCAGGGGCTCGTTATCGAGAATCGTGACCGTCTGCTGGCTTGGCGCGCCGAGTTCGGCCCCGACGACCCCGCTCAACGAGGCCGAGAAGGTCTCGCTGCCCTCGTAGCTGCCGTCGTCCGCGAGGACCACGTCGAAGTACTTGTTCGCCAGGTCGCCGGCCGCCCACTGGAGCGTGCCGTTCGTCGCGGTGTAGTCCGAGCCCGCGGCGGCCGTGCCGTTGGCCGTGGCGAAGGCGACGCTGACCGCGCCCGTGGCCGCGCCGGTGCGGTTCGCGTACACCCGCACGCTGCCCGCGTTTTCCGCGGCCGAGTTCGTGGCCGCGGTGAACTGTAGCGTGTCGCCGACGTCGCCGAAGCTCACCCGCAGCGCGGCGGCCGCGCCCGTGTCCGGCAGCTTGATGCCGATCCGGCCCTCGCCGGTGATCAGCCAGCCCTGGGCGCCCGCGCCGAAGTTGGCCAGTTGCGCGAGCGGCGCGCCGTTCAGGGTTACGCCGTGGACGACCGAGGTCCCGGGGTTGTAGCAGTAAACATAAAAATCGCGGGTTCCCGTGCTGTACGTGCCCTGCTTGGCCTCGATGGTGAAGTCCCACGCCGCGGCCGTGCGCGCGCTGACCATCCGGCGCCGGCTGTACTCGCCGCCCAGGTAGTCCCACGTCTCGCCGTCGTCCTCGTGCAGCGTGAACTCGCTCGTGCCGCTGGGCCAGCAGTTGATGTCCATCCAGCCGGGCTGGCTCTGGTTGGCGTACTGCATGGACGCGCTCATGGGAATGATGGCGCCGGACCGGACAAACAGGGGCGCCTTGCCCAGCGGGGCGCTGACGGTGACCGTCTGGCCGCCGGCGTACTTGTCCCCGGACGGCGAGCTGTTGGGCGAGCCGGACGGCCAGTAGTACCACTCCAGGCCCGGCGCGTAGGGCAGGTAGACCGTGCGGGTGGACGCGCCCTCGTTGTAGATCGGCGCCGACAGGATGAAGTCGCCGACCAGGAACTCGTAATCGCTCAAGCCGTACGTGTTGGCGTCGGCGGAGTAATCGAACACGGGCGGAACGTTCATCGGCTCGCCGGTCTGGGTGGACTCGTAGGCCAGGGTGTACAGGTAGGGCATCAGCCGGTAGCGCAGCTTGATGAGGTCGCGCATCTGGCTCTTGTAGGGCTCGCTGTAGCGCCACGGCTCGCGGTCGGCCGAGTTCTCGTTGGCGTGGTTGCGGAAGAACGGCGTCAGGCAGTTGAACTCGGTGGAGCGCACCATCAGCTCGGCCGACGGCGTGCCGGAGAAGCCGCCCACGTCGTTGCCGTACCAGGCCGCGCCCGCGATCATCGCGCCCATGCCGAACCGGATCGTCGCCCGCTGGTAGAACCAGTTGGCGGCCGTGTCGCCGCTCCAGCTTACCCCGTACCGCTGCAGGCCGGCGTTGCCGGACCGGCTCAACACGAACGGCCGCTTGTTCGCATCCTTCGCCAGCATCGTGTTGTAGCTCTGCCGGGCGCAGCGCAGCCCGAAGTAGTTGCGCTCGTTGGACCACCACCGCCGCGAGTCGGTGCTCGAGGTGCCGAACTTGCCGTCCAGCCACAGCAGGCCGTTGTACGGGATCCCGTCGCCGCCCTCGGGTTCGGTCAGATCGTTCCAGATGCCGGAGAAGGCGATGCTGTTGTACCAGCTCACGATCCGGGTCTGCCACCAGGTGTTCATCGGCGTGCTGCTGTAGTCGAACCACGAGACCGCGCCGGTGTAGATGTTGCGGGTGACGGTGCTCCCGCCGTTGTCCTTGATGAAATGCATGTTGTTGTTGGCGTCCGTGTAGTGGGCCGTGTCGCCCGGCTGGAGCCACGGCTCGATCAGCGGCACCACCTTCACGCCCCGCGCGTTGCAGTAGTTGACCATGCCCGCCGGGTCGGCGTAGCGGGAGTTGAACGCGAGCTGCCGGATCTGGCCGTCGCCGATGTTGCCGTCCGCGTTCGCGTCCATGTAGTCGAGGTCGAGGTACACGGCGTCGAGCGGGATGTCCTCCACCGTGGCCTGGTTGGCGATGTACTCGACCCACGCCTGGTTGTCGTACGAGAAGCGCGAGAGGTGGTGGCCGAGGCCCCACTTCGGCAGCATGGTCGGGCGGCCGGTCAGCTCGGAGAAGCGGTCGATGACCTTGGGCATGCTGTGCGAGGCGCCGCCGCCGATGAAGAAGTAATCCATGCGCCCGTCGCCAGCCTCGAACGAGTAGCGGGTCTCGCCCGAGACATTGAACTTGAACAGCGGCCGGCAGGGGTTGTTGAAGAACACGCCGTACACGAAGGCCGGGTTGCCGCCGGCCGCCGGCTGGACGCCGTAGAAGAATGGGATGTTCATGTAGGTCGGGTTCTGGTACTCGCCCCAGTTGAACGTGCCGGTGTTCCAGCAGTCGATCTCGCGGCCGCGCCGGTTCATCGGGCCGCCGTACTCGCCCAGGCCGAAGTAGGCCTGCCCGCTCGGCATGATCTTCTGGCACTTCAGCTTCGAGGAGCCCGTGCCGCGCTGGCCGGTGTAGCTGTACCCCGCGTCGTACTCCATGAAGTCTTCCTGCAGCAGGTAGAACCCGCTCTTGTCCTTGAAGTGAATCTTGAGCGGCGTCTTCTCCACCTCGATGTCCAGTTGGCTGGTCTGGATCACGTACTTCGAGCCCTGGTCGCTGATCGTCGCGCCGGCGGAGGTCCAGTCGGCCAGCGGCTTGGCGATCATCGGCTGGTCCGTCTCGAACGGGCCGACCCAGTGGTAATCCACCCGGACCACGTCCGCCGCGAACGGGGTGACCTCGACCGAGCCCCCGCCGCTCAACGCGAACGAGGCGGTGATGTTGCCGGAGGGGCTGTTCGTGGTCAGCGTCAAGCCCGTGACGTTGCCGGCCGAAGTCGCCGCCCGGGCCGGCGAAAGCCCGACGGTCATCGGGGCCGTGGCCGCCAGGAGCAAGAGCAGTCGTCGCCCGCGGCCGGCAAACGGCGAGAGGTTGAAGCGACGCGTATTCCTGGTCATAAATGGCCTCTTTTTAGGGGCGACCGCCCGCCCGCGACCCATGCAAACTTCATTACAGTACAAACAAGCCGGAATTAAGTTAAGCGTTTTAATATTAATATTTTTGTGGGGGCGAGGGGCTGTGCGTCAGGGTGCCGGGCGAGCCGTTTACGGCCTCGATAGAACGACATTGTCCGGCGTGAAGAGCTGCCGGTCGGGGCCGGCGGACCGGTGTTCCGTTAAAGTACGGACGGGCGCCTACCGGAAGAACAGCGGGCTGAAGTAGACCCAGAAGACGAGGATGAGGGCGCCGAGCAGGATGCTCAACCCGAGGTTCATCCGGGATACCGGTTCCGCCCCGCGCGCGGCGGCCGGCGGCGGGAAGACCGCGAGGTTCTTTTCCGTCGGCGGCGGGCCGGCGAGGCTGACGCCCACGAGGACCGCGCCGGAGACGAGGAACAGGATCACGGCGAAGTGGAGGAAGTTGACGCTCGCGTAGGCCTTGAGCCAGGCGCGGTCGTTGATCCAGGCCCAGCCGCTCTTCATCCCGAGCTCGGTGACGAACCGGAACGCGCCGAGCGCGAAGCCCGCCAGCAGGGCGGCGAGCGCGCCCCGGCCGTTCATGCGGCGCCACAGCAGGCCGAGCAGGAACACCACGGCGATCGGCGGCGAGATGTAGGCCTGCACGGACTGGAGGTAGACATAGAGCTGGCTGCTCATCCGGCCGATGAACGGCAGCCACAGCACGCCGACGACCACGAGCGCGACGGTCGCGAGCTGCCCGGCGCGCACGAGCTCCTTCTGCGAGGCCTGCGGCCGAAGGTGGTGGTAGAAATCCATCACGGCCAGGGTCGAGCTGCTGTTGAAGACGCTGGAGAGCGAGCTCATCAGGGCCGCCAGCAGCGCGGCGACGACCAGGCCCTTCACGCCGGACGGCAGGAGGTTTTCCACCATGGTCGCGTACATGTTATCCGGCGCGGTCCCCGGGAACAGCCGCGCGCCCGCGAGGCCGGGCAGGACCAGGATGAAGACCGGCAGGATCTTCAGAAACCCCGCGAAAATCGTCGCGCGTCGCGCGTCGGCCAGGTGGCGGGCGGCGAGGGTGCGCTGCACGATCATCTGGTCCGTACACCAGTACCAGACGCCGAGGATCGGCGCGCCGAAGAGGATGCCGGTCCAGGGGAAGTCGGCGTCCTGGAGGCTTTTCCACACGGAGAAGAACGAGGCGGGCAGCCGCTCGGTGAGGCCGGCGAAGCCGCCGATTTCGGGCCGGGCCATGGCGACGGCGGTCAGCACGATGCCGCCGCCGATCAGGATGCCGGCCTGGAGAAAGTCGGTGTAGATCACCGCGCGCAGGCCGCCGAAGGCGGTATAGAGCCCGGTCGCGGCCAGCAGGACGATGGCGCCGACGTACATGTTCCAGCCCAGGATCGTGCGCAGGACCAGCGCGCCGGCGTACACCGCGACGCTGACCTTGGTGAAGACGTAGGCGATCAGCGAGATGGCCGAGAGGTAGTTGCGGCAGCTCCGGTTGTAGCGGCGCTCGAGGAATTCCGGCATCGTGAACACGCCGGTCCGCAGGTAGAAGGGCACGAAGAACCAGCCGAGCAGCAGCAGGATGAAGCAGGCGAGCCACTCGAACTGGCCGACCGCCAGGCCGCTGGCCGCGCCGCTGCCGGCCAGGCCGATGAAGTGCTCCGCCGAGATGTTCGACGCGAAGAGGCTGGCCCCGATCGCCATCCAGCCGATGCTCCCGCCGCCAAGGAAGTAGGCTTTCGCGTCCGCGCGGCCCTTGCGGCTCGAGGCCCAGCCGATCAGCCCGACGACGACGAAATAGCCCAGCAACACCACGATATCCAGCATCGACAGTTTGCCCAGCATGCCGTCCTCCGTGTTGAGGCCCAGCATGTTGCAATAGCGGAGCAAAAACAAGTCCGGCGGCCGGTTTTCTGAACCCGCGGTTGACTCGGGCCCCCCGCGGATGGCACCATGAACCCCGGACGTCGGGGCGAAAATCAGGAGAACGGGATGCCGGACCGCCGGATGGAAGGGCTGGAGAGTTACCTGCTGACGGTCATCGAGGACCGCCGGCCCGGCCGCTTTCCCGCCTTCCTGCGCTTTCTGCTCAAGCAGCTATCCCTGCTTTTCGCGGTGATCGTTCAAGTTCGCCTGTGGCTTTACATCCGGGGTCTCTTCCGGCACCACACACTCGGTTGCCAGGTCATCAGCGTCGGCAACCTGACCGTCGGCGGGACGGGCAAGACCCCCGTGGTCGAAATTTTCGCCCGCTCGCTCCAGCGCCAGGGCCGCAATGTCGCCATCTTGAGCCGCGGCTACAAGCGCGACAAGCCGCCCTTCCTCACCCGGTTGGCCCGCCGGTTTAGCTTTCGCAAGGATGCCGCCCCGCCGCTGGTCGTCTCCGACGGGCAGCGGCTTCTCCTCGACTCCACCACGGGCGGCGACGAGCCGTACCTGCTGGCCTCGAACCTGCCGAACGTCAAGGTGCTGGTGGACAAGGACCGCGTGAAGGCCGGCCGCTACGCCATCGAGAAACTGGGCTGCGACACGCTACTGCTGGACGACGGGTTCCAGTACCTGCGCCTCAAGCACTGGGCGGATATCGTGCTCGTAGACAGAACCAACCCGTTCGGCAACAAGCGGTTGCTCCCGCGCGGCATCCTGCGCGAGCCCATCCGAAACATCAAGCGGGCCTCGTTCATCTTCATCACCAAGTCCACCGGCGACGGCGCGCCGGAACTGCGCAAGACCCTCCGCGAGCTTAATCCCAAGGCGGAAATCATCGAGTGCCGGCACTGCCCGCGGCACCTGCGGGACGTGTACACGGGCGAGAAGAAGGAACTCGATCACCTGCGCGGCCTGGAGGTCGGCGCGGTCTCGGGCATCGCGGTGCCCAAGGGGTTCGAGGACGAATTGGTCCGCCTCGGCGCGAAGGTGCTCTACCACAAACGTTACGCCGACCATCACCGGTACACCCAGCAGGAAATCCTCGACGCGATCAACCGGAGCCTTCAGAAGGGCGCGAAGGCGATCGTGACGACCGAGAAGGACGCGGTCCGGTTCCCGATGATCGAGCGACGCGACCTGCCCATCTACTTCCTGCGGGTGGAGATCGAGCTGTTGAGCGGCGAGGAGGATTTCCATGCCTGCATCTCCCGCATCTGCTTCAAGTAACGCCGGCGGCGTCCTGGTCTGCGTCCCCAACTGGGTGGGTGACGGCATCATGGCGATGCCCGCCCTTCAGGAGTTCCGGAGACGGAATCCCGGCGCGCGGATCGTGCTGCTGGTGAAGCCGGCGATGCGCCCGCTCTGGGCCATGCACGAGGTGGCAGACGCGCGGGTGGAGTTGCAGGCCGGGCTCCGGCCCGCCGTGAATTCGGTCGTCGCCGCGCAGTGCGAGCGGGCCGTCATCCTGCCGAACTCGTTTCGCTCGGCCTTGATTCCGTGTCTTGCCGGAATCCCGGAGAGACGCGGGCGGCCGGGCCACTGGCGGCGGTGGCTGCTGACGGACGTTGTCGAGCCGGCCCGCGGTCCCGCGCGGGAGCACCAGGTCTACGAGTACCTGGATCTCCTCGCGCCGGGGACGCCGACGGCCGGCTACGACCCGCCGCGCCTGCGGGTTCCGGACGCCGCGCGCGAGGCGGCCCGGTCCCGGTTGGCGGATCTCCCCGCGCCGAGGGTGGCGCTGCTGCCGGGCGCGGCGCGGGGGCCGTCGAAGCAATGGCCGGCGGCTCATTTCATCGAACTGGGCCGGCGCCTGGCCGAACAGCCCGGCGCGCGGCTGGTCGTCCTCGGCAGCGCCCGGGAGGCGGAGTTGTGCGGCCGCGTCGCGGGCGGCATCGGGCCGGCAGCGCGCAGCCTGGCGGGGGAAACGTCCATGGCCGACTGGGCCGCGCTGATCGAGGCCTGCGACCTGGTGGTCTGCAACGACAGCGGCGGCGCGCACGTTGCGGCGGCCGTGGGCCGGCCGGAAGTCGTGATCTTCGGCATGACCGATCCGGCGCGCACCGCGCCCCTTGGCGCCCGCTGCCGGGTCATCCGGGCGGAGGGCCCGTGCTCGCGCGACATCGCCCGCGACGACCCGGAAGCGATAAAAAAACTGGCCTCGATCACGCCGGAACGGGTATATCAGGCCGCGCTGGAGTGCCTGGCGGGCCGATGACCGTGCCCCGCTCCGGGAACGGGAAACCGCATGCGCGAACAGATTTCCGCCTGTATCACGGCCTGCGACGAGGAGCAGAACATCCGTCGCTGCCTGGAAAGCGTGAAGTGGTGCGACGAGATCGTCGTCGTGGACAGCTTCAGCGCCGACCGCACGGTGGACATCTGCCGCGAGTACACCGATCGCGTGGTGCAGCACGAGTGGCTGGGGTATATCGGGCAGAAAAACCTGATCCGCGGCATGGCCCGGCATCCGTGGGTGCTGTTCGTGGACGCGGACGAGGAGGTCTCGCCGGCGCTGCGCGATGAAATCCGGGCGCAGTTCGAGGCCGGGACCGGCCCGTACGCGGGGTTCCAGTTTCCCCGGATGGTCTACTATCTCGGCCGCTGGATCCGGCACGGGGAATGGTACCCGGACATCAAGCTGCGCCTGTTCCGGAAGGACCTCGGCCGCAGTGAGGGGCAGGAGCCGCACGACCGCGTGGCCGTGGACGGCCCGGTAAAGACCCTGGAATCACCCCTCCATCATTACACCTATAGCGACATCTGGGAGCACTTGGAGACGATGAACCGCTTCTCGACCATCACGGCGCAGGAGAAATTCCGGCTGGGCGAGCGGTTCCGGTGGCGGGAATTTTTCTTCCGGCCGGGCTGGCGCTTCTTCAAGGCCTTTTTTCTGAAGCGCGGCCTGCTCGACGGCCCGCCGGGCCTGGTGATCGCGCTGATCAGCATGTTCGGCGTCTACATGAAATACGCCAAGCTCTGGGAACTGGAGCACCGGAAGGGCGGGGGGGCATGACCCCGCCGTTCCGGAGGAAAATCAGGGCGGGGCTCGCGCTGCTGGCCTATCTCGTCGGGGCGATCTTCCTGGCCGCCGCGGTTTCCGTGGCCGTTGTACGGCTCATGCCCTATGTCCCCCCAGGCGTGGTGGAGGCGGTGCTTCGGAAGGGGCCGGAAAAGGTCACGGCCCGCTGCTTGCAGGGATTCCTGATCCTGCTCCTTCCCTGGCTGATCAAGCGGCTCGGTTGGCGGGGCTGGCATGACCTGGGCTTTTCGGCGGAAGACAGTCCGGCGGCCCGGCCGGGGTTTCAGCAACTCGGTCGCGGCCTCGTCTTCGGCCTTCTGACCATGGGCGTGGTCGTCGTGGCCATGACGTCCGCCGGGGCGCGGATGCTGGAGCCGGCCCGCCTCTGGAACCTGAACCCGCTGAACCTGCTCTTCTACGCCGCCGCCGCCCTGGCCGTGGGCTTTTTCGAGGAGGCCCTGGCCCGCGGGATCCTCTTCCGGGTGCCCGCCCGGATCTGGGGTGCCCTGCCCGCCGCCGCGGTCGGCAGCGTCCTGTTCTCCCTGGCCCATTTCGCGGATGTCGATCCCGCGGCCTTTCGGTATGCGTCCTACTGGACCTCGGTCGCGGCCGTGGTGAAATCCCTGCTGGCGAAGCCGGAAATCACGGGCGAATTCGCCGTCCGCGCCCTGAACCTGGCCCTGCTGGGCGGCGTGCTGTGCGCGTTCGTCGCCCGCACGGGAACAATCTGGTTCGCCATCGGCGCGCATGCCGCCTGGGTGTTCGTCATCCGGCTCAACAGCCTGCTGACGGCGCACGTGCCCGGTTCGGGCGGCGGCTGGTGGGGCGGGCTGAAGTCCGACGGCACGGATTCGCCCTGGACGCTGGCGATCATGGCGGCGATGCTGGCGGCCGCGCTCTGGTGGCCGCGGTCCAGCCCCAAGAAACCGCAACTCGCGGCCGTGACGCCCGTGCCACCATTCTGGGAGCCGCCGTGGTCGCGCTGGGCGTGGGGGCTGCTGCTGGCGACCGCGTTCGCGGTGCCGTTCTCCATCGCCCTCGCGCAGACCTGCGGCGGGCTATGCCTGGTCTGCATGGCGGCGGCCGTCGCGCGCCGTCGGCTCCGACTCGAGATCCCGCGGCTCTTCTGGCCGGCGCTAGCCTTCGCCGTCATCGCCGTCCTGTCCGTGGTGCTGGGGCCGGAGCCGTTCCGGCTGGTGAAAAAAACGGGGCGCCTGGTCTGGTTCCTGTTCATCCCCGCCGCGGCCATGCTGGCCCCGACCGTGCCGCGCCGTACGGCGCTGCTCAAGGCCTTCGCCCTCGGCAGCGGCGTGCTGGGGCTGAAGATCGTCCTCCTGAATTCCTGGACGGCCTGGCGCGGCGAATCGGAACTGCTGGCCAACGTCCCCGATTTCTTCGGGCGGCTCGTGGCGTTGGGGTCGATGACCGCGGGCCAGATGCTGATGATCGGGCTCCTGGCGACCGCGGCCCTGTTTTTATGGTGGCGCTCCCGGGGAGGGATCGCGCGCGCGTGGTGGGCGCTGGCGGCCGCGCAGGCCGCCGGGCTGATCCTTAACTTCAAGCGCGGCTCGTGGATCACGGCCGTCCTGCTCGGCGCGGGCAGCCTGGTCGCGCGGCGGCGCTGGCTGTGGCTGCTCGGCCTGCTCGCGCTGGTCGGCGCCGCCCTGTGCGCGCACCCGGTCCGCGGCCGCGTGGAACAGCTCCAGGGCGAATGGGATTCGCACGGCGGCGGGCGGCTGACCATGTGGACGCGCATCGCGCCGGCCCTCGTGGAGCAGTACCCGCTCGGCGTGGGCTACCGCTCCGTGACGCCCGCCCTGCTCCGGCGCATCGAGCCCAACGTCGAACGCCGCCGCAACCATCTCCACTCGAACCCGGTCCAGGTGCTCGTCGAAACGGGCTGGATCGGCCTGCTGGTCTACCTCGCCTGGATGGGCCTGGCCGCGGCGGAAGCCGCGCGGCGCCTTCGCGCCGCCCCGGAGTCCGGCGAAGCCCGCGCCCAGGCCGTGGCCTTCACGTGGATGCTCGCGGGACTCCTGCTCAACGGGCTCGTGGAATATAACTTCGGCGACACGGAATTAATGATCGTGCTGGCGGTTGTCCTCGGCGCGCTCTCGGCCGACCCCCGGGAGGGCCCGGCATGAAACTCTCTCCGGCGCCGCGGGCGACGCCCAGCCGCTACACGGGCCACTTCGACGCCGAGTACTGGGAGCCGGGCCTGCCGGAAAAGATGGAAACGCTGCCCGCCCTTCTCGCGGCCGGCGAGACGGTCCAGGTCGGCGGGCGCAGCCGCGTGGTCCGGCTGGTCCTCTACAAAAAACGCCGGCCGGTGGAAGTCGCCGTCAAGTCGTTCGGCCGCGCGTCGCTGCTCAAGGACCTCTCGGACCGGCTGCTCGGCACCAAGGCCCGGCGCTCGTGGGAGGCGGCCGAGCGGCTGCGCGAGCGGGGCGTCGGCACTCCCGCGCCCGTCGGCTACCTGGAGCGCTGGCGCGGGCCGCGGCTCCTCGAATGCTATTACTTCTCCGAGTACGTCCAGGGCCTGGCCAGCTTCCGCAACGAGTTGATCCGTCTCTACCGCCGGGATCCCGACTGCGGGCGGCTGATGACGCTGCTGGAGACCGTCGCCCGCGCCGTGCGGGCGCTGCACGAGGCGGGCGTGTTCCACGGCGACCTCGGCAACCAGAACATCCTCCTGCGCCGCGCGGGGCCTGACGAATGGCGCGACGTCCAGTTCGTGGACCTGAACCGCGCCCGGCTCCGCGCCGTTCTCTCGAATCGCGACCGCGCCCTCGACCTTTCCCGCCTCACGCTGCCCTCCGATTTCCTGCGCGTGTTCATCGAGATGTATTTCGCCGCGCCGCCTCCCGCCGGCTTTCTGCGCTGGGAGCGTCATTTCCGCCGCGCCTTTGCCCGTCACACGGCCAGCCGGAACATCCGGCATCCCTTCCGGGCGCTCAAGGAAAAAGGGCGGCCGAGCCCGCCGGAAACGACGTACCCGCCCGAGCCGGAGATCTGGATCTGGGACGAGCGTTCGGGCCAGGCCATCGGCGCCCTGCAGCCCCGGGACCGCCGGCGCTATTATCCCGCGGGCAACGCGTTCCGCACGGCCGGGGCCGTGCTGCGCGCCACTCTTCCGGTTCGACGCCAGTACCGGAGGCTCCTCCCCGAGTGCTACGCGAAGCCGGTGGAATTGCGGCACCGGTTCGGCGTCGCGCTGCATCCGGAGGAGCCGACCGTCGAACGGGAACTGGCCCTGCTGGACGGACTCGGGCGCATCCCGGTGATGCTTCGCTTCTACCATCATCGCGGCCCGGCGCACTGGGAGTTCACGGCCCGGGTGGCCCGCGACCTCCGGGCGCGGGGCTGCCCCGTGGCCGCGGCACTGGTCCAGGACCGCGCCGCGGTGCGCGAGCCGGAGCGCTGGAAGGCCTTCGCCGAGCAGGTGCTGGAGCAGGCGGACGGCGTGGCGGACTGGATCGAGGTGGGCCACGCGGTGAACCGGGTGAAATGGGGCGTGTGGGACTGGCGCGAGTACGGGCGGCTGGCGCGGGCCGTCGCGGAGTTGGCGCCTCGGCATCCCAAGTTGAAGTTCATGGGGCCCGCGGGCATCGACTTCGAATACCCGTCGGTGCTGGCGCTCCTTGAGCAGGCGCCGCCCGGCTTCCGGTTTCACGCCCTGTCGCATCATCTCTACGTGGACCGGCGCGGGGCGCCGGAGAACACGCAGGCGGGATTCGATCTCGAACGGAAGTGCGCGTTGGCCCGCGCCATCGCGGCGGCGTCGCCGGCCTGCGAGGACCGGCTGATCCTCTCCGAGGTCAACTGGCCGCTGAAGGGGCAGGGGGTGTGGTCTCCGGTCGGGTCGCCCTACGTCTCGCCCGGCCCGCGGTCCGGCGACCCGAGCGTGTCGGAACAGGACTACGCCGACTTCATGATCCGCTACCTGGCGATGGCTGTCTGTTCGGGCATGGCGGAGCGCGTGTACTGGTGGCGGCTCGTGGCGCGGGGTTACGGCCTGGTGGACGACACCGACCCCGCGGCCTGGCGGCCGCGCCCGGCGTACGAGCAGCTCAAGTTTTTCCTGGGGCTCCTGGGGGGCGGGCGATTCCTGCGCCGGATGCCGGCGCCGGGGAGCGAGCGCCGGCTGACCTTCGAGACGGCGGAGGGCCGACCCGTGGTGCTGGCCTGGTCCAGCCGCGGTTCCGCTGAAACCATGAACCCTGAAGGCGGTTCCGCCGTGCTGGATGCGCGGGGCCGGGAAATGTCCGGGATGATTGCCCTGGGCGGAGCGCCGGTGTATTTAATGGATCGTCATGCATAAAGCCGTGAGCGAATCCGTGGAACTTTCCGTCATCATGCCGGCCTTCAACGAGGAGGCCTGCATCGAGGGGACCGTGCGCGAGGTGCATGAGGTTCTGCTCGGGACCGGGCGCCCCTTCGAGATCATCGTCGTGGACGACGGCTCGACGGACGCCACGCCGGCGCGGCTCCAGGCGCTGGCGGCGGAGTTGCCGGGCCTGCGCGTGATCCGCCTGACGCCGAACTCCGGCCAGAGCGCGGCGATGAAGGCGGGCTTCCGGGCGGCCCGCGGAGGCCTTCTCGTCACGATGGACGCCGACGGGCAGAACGATCCGGCGGAGATCCCGCGCCTGCTGGAGCGGCTGGAGCGCTGCGACGTCTGCTGCGGCTATCGCGAGAAGCGGCAGGACACGCTGGCCAAGCGGGTGGGCAGCCGGTGGGCCAACGCGATCCGGAACCGGGCGTTGAAGGAGCAGGTTCGGGATACCGGCTGCACGCTCAAGGCATTTAAAGCAGAGTGGGCGCGGGATCTGCCCCTGGAGTGGCGGGGCATGCACCGGTTCCTGCCCGCGCTGATGGCGATGCGGGGGGCGCGGATCGAGGAGCTCCCCGTGCATCACCGGGCCCGCGCGGGCGGCCGCAGCAAGTACACCAACTGGGGCCGGCTGAAGGAAACAATCTGGGACCTCTGGGCCGTGCGCTGGATGCAGAAGCGCCACCGGCGTTTCACGGCGGAGGAGCAGGCGTAGTGCCGGTTACGGCGTGACCCAGACCTTGGTCCGGTAGCAGGCGTTCGTGCCGCCGGCTTCGTCCGCCTCGTGCAGGCCGTCCGCAGCGGCGTCAAAGACGGCCCCGATATCGGTCCAGGCGCCGGCGGCCAGATTGCTGCACACCTGCAACTGGTAGCTGTGCCCCGCCTTGACGCCCCAGGTCAGCCGCGTGCCGGCCTCCGGCGCCGCGCCGACATCGAGCAACTGGAAGAATTCGTCGCGGTCGGTCAGCGACGTGCCCGCGATGGCCTCCTCAAGGTCGCCCACCTCGTCGCCGTCGGTGTCCCCCGAGGTCGGGTCGCCGCCGAACAGGAACTCGTTGCTGTTGACCAGCCCGTCGCCGTCGTAATCCGCGGCGCCGGTCCGCGCCAGGTCCCCGAAATACGCGATCTCGTTCCCGTCGCGCATTCCGTCCGCGTCGGCATCCTTCGTGTCGCCGAAGGCGTACATCGCGAGGTTCGTCCGGTTGCCGTTGGCGTCGTAAAAGTACCGGAGGCCCGCGTTGGTGACGACGCCGACCGAGTACCCGGCCGCGGTCAGCCGGCCGGCCGCGTCGTAGAAGTAGCGCACCTTCTCCGCCGCCCGCCCGGCGGCGGCGACCAGGAGCAGGGCGGCTGCCAGGAGTCCCGTTTTCATCATCGCCTTCATCATTCGTAATCCCCGGCCTGGATGAAATCGCCCGAAGAACCCGCGCCGCCCTCCGTCGCGATCACGGACAACTGGTCCTGCTGCGCGGGCCAGTCCACGGCCCGGACGCTGTCGCCCCCGCCTCCGCCCCCGCCCATGATCCGCTCGATGAGATTCCAGACGGCGTCCGCCTGGCTCCTGGCCTGGATGGCCGTGTTCTCATCCAGGACCGCCGTGGGATTGAGCGGCTGCGCGGGGCTCGCGACGGCCGACAACGGATTCAAGTCGCCTCCGCCCCCCCCCAGCGATCCGTTGTATTCGATGAGCCGCCACTCGCGGAGCATCCGTTCTATATCCCGCGCTCTTTTCTTTTCCCAAAACCGCTGATACCTCTCTTGGTTCTTCGCGCGTTCTCGATACATCTTCGCCATTTCGCCGGCGTGTTCCATTTGTGATCTATGGTGAGCAATCGCCTCCTTCACGCTGTACTGTACGGGAACTCGAACGGGTACTTTTTCAATAGCCGTCGGAGTCGGTCTTTCCCACACGGTTCTATACGCCGTGTACGTAAGAACCCCCCTGGCCGCTTGTTCCTCCCGGAAGATCGCGGCCTTCAGGTCATCCCGCGCGGTCTGTTCCCAGCCTTGCGCCTTTGCGATGAACTCTTCAGGCGATCGTCGCGCTTCATAGTCGAGCAGAGCGTAGGTCCAGGCTGTTTGCTGCTCGCACATGACCTGTGCAGCAGCGTCGCTTAGGAATGGAGACTCGGGAGCCAGGCCATTCACGTCGCTATAGTCGCTGGGCGCGTTCCAGGCGTACGGGTAGGGATTGAGGGATTGCGGCTCGGCGAGGTCGGGCCACAGCGGCTCGGGCGACAGGAACCGGCCCGTATCGGCGTCGAGGTAGCGCGCGCCGGCCTGGTAGAGCGCGCCGCCCGCGCCCTCCCGGCGCACGCCGTGCCGGCCGAGAAACGTGAAGGGCTGGTCGTTCGTTCCCTGGTGCGCGAGCGGCCGGCCGAAGGGCGTGTAGGCATACGCGTCCGCGATCCCGCCCGCGCCGTCCGTCAGGGCCAGCGTGCTGCCCGCCCGGTCCCCGTGATAGAAATACGCCTTGTTCCCGTCGGCGGCGTCCACGAGGTAGAGCAGCTCGCCGCCGGGCGTCCACACGTAGTAGCGCCGGGAGGTCCCGGTCGCCGCGTCCTGCTCGGCGACGATCGGCGCGCCGTACAGCCCGTACGCGCGGTGATAGCGCGTCGTGACGTCGCCCTCGGCGCGGCTGACCAAGGCGCCCAGACCGTCATAGGAGAGCGCCGCGCCGGCGGCGCGAACGAGCCGGCCGGCCGCGTCCCATTCGAACGCGCCGCCCGGCGAGTTGGTCAGCCGGCCATTCGGATCGTGGGCGTAGCCGGCCGAGGCGATCTGCGAGGCGTCGTCGTAGACGAGTGGACGGTTGGTGCTGAACAGGCTCTCGGCGACGGACAGCGGCGCCTCGCTCTCCATCTCCGTCACGGAGCCCGCCGCGTCGTAGGTGCAGCGCAGGTCCAGCACGGCGCCGTCCACGATCCGCGTGATCCGGCCCGCACCGTCGCGCGTCAGCTCGGCGTCCTGCCCGTTGGACCGCTGGAGGCCGGCGACCCGGCCGTCGGCGTCGTAGGCCAAACGCACCCACGCGCCGCTGGCCGAGTCCGCGACGTTGGTCACCAGCCCGCGGGCGTCATAGGCGTAGGTCACGGTCGGCCCGCCGGGATAGCCCACCGCGACCAGCCGGCCTTCGGCATAGGAGACCGTGACGGTCCCGCCGCCGCACACGGAACGAATGACCCGGCCCTCGGCGTCGTAGATCAGGTCAATACCGTTCCCGCTCACCGGGCGCCCGGCCGCGTCGTACCCGAAGGACAGGTTGAGCCCGCCGCTGAAGGCGCTGTTGGTCAGGTTCCCGGCCGCGTCGTACGCCAGGGTCATCGTTACGCCGTCGGACCGGTTCATCTCGTGCAAGCGGCCGTAGAGGTCGTGGGTGTACGTGGTGGTCCGCCCGAGCGGATCGGTTTTCCGGACGAGGCGCCCCATCGCGGTATACCCGAATGTCCACGCCCGGCCGTTCCGGTCCAGGAGATTCGTCACCAGCCCGAGGGTATTGTGCTGGAACGCCGCCGATCCGCCGTCGGATTCCGTCACGGCGGCCAGGCGCCCCTCGGCGTCGTAGGCGTAGTGCGTCGCGCGGCCGGCCGGGTTCGTGACCGCGACCAGGCGGCCCAGGGCGTCCAGCGAGTACGACTCCGCCTCGCCCAGGGCGTTGGTCATGGACGTCACGCGGCCCACGGCGTCCCGGCCCAGCGCGAGACGCAGGCCCGCCGACGAGGTCCGTGAAACCGGCCGTCCCTCGATGTCGAAAGAGAACTGGCTCTCTTCGCCGGCCGGATCGGCGGCGGTCGCCAGGTGGCCGGCGAGGTCGTACCCGAACGTGTTCGTGCCGCCGGACGGAAGCACCACCCCGCGGACACGGCCCATGACGTCGTAGAGGAACCGCGTCGTCTCGCCCTCCCGGTTCGTGGTTGCGACGACCCGGTCCATCAGGTCGTAGCCCGCCGCGGCGGTTTCTCCGAGCGGGTCCACGGAGCGCGCGAGCCGGCCGTTGGCGTCGTAGTTGAATGCGATGCCCTGGCCCAGGGCATTGGTCGCGCCGGTGATCCGGTCGTCCGCGTCGTACGCGAGAGCGGTTCCCTCCCCGTCCACGTTGGTTGTGGCGACGGGCCGGAACGCCTCGTCGTAATAGTAACGCAGGGTCCCGAGGTCGGCGTCGCGGGTCCAGGCGAGGGTCCCGTTGGTGGTGTAGGTGTACGACAAGGTCTGCCCGTTCTCGCTCCAGTTCACGGTGTACGCCTGCGTGTTATAGGCGTAGGTGGAGACCCCGCCGGCGGGGTTGGTGACGGACGTAATCTGGCCGCGCTCGTTGCAGGCGTAGTGCCAGGCGGCGCCCGCGCGGTCCGTGCGCCGGACCAGGTTGCCGCGCCCGTCGTACTCGTTCGTCTCCGAGGTCCCGTCGGGATACACCACGCCGGCCAGGTTGTAGAAGGTCTGTGTGACCACCTCGCCGCAAAGCGGATTGGTGAAGACCTGGGCCTGGGCGCTCCAGGCCAGCCGCATGACCTGGCCGAGGGCGTTCGTGGTCACCTCGAGCTTGCCCGAGGTCTCGCCCCAGGCCATGGCCGAGGTCCGTCCGTAGCGGTCCCGCACGGTGGCCGGCTGGGCATGGACGGAGCGCGTGAACTCGGTCCGGTTCGACCACGGGTCGGTGACGGCCAGCAGCCCGCCGTACGCCGAGGCATGCTCGTACATCGTCACGCTCCCGTCCGGCTGGGTCTGGGTCACCCGGTTGGTATTCTTCGCGTAATCCATTGTCATCGTGTTCCCGTAGGCGTCGGTCCGGCCGGTGAGCCGGACCCACGCCTTGCCGGCGTTGGTGACCACGGCGAACGCCTGGGTGTAGACCGCGTGGCCCAACGGGCGCTCGACGGCCTTCACCGCGGGGATGCCCATGGCGACCCCGGGGCCAAAGTAGGCGTAGCGCACCGTGGTCGTCGCGCCCGCGGCGTCCACGATCGACCGCAGGACGGTCAGGCCGCCGCAGTCCGGGGCGTTCGTTTCATAGAGCACCCGCGCGGTGCGCCCGGCCTGGTCGGAGACCGATTGCAGCACGTTGTTCGAGTACGCGAAGACCAGTTGCCGCCCCAGGTGATCCACGACCGACGCGGGCGCGAGGCACTGCGGGAAGTTGGTCGAGAGCGGCGCGACGTCCAGCCGGTTCCCGTTCCGGTCCATGATGCAGGCCGGGCGGCCGAACGGCATGTCCTCCATCGGCCCTGTTTTCTGGAAGACCAGCACCAGGCCGCGGTGCGGGTCGGCGAGGTAATACCAGCCCTCGATCCCGGTTCCCGTCTCCGTGAGGGCGTAGCGGATCCGGGCGTTGTCGCGCAACTGCCAGGGATTATCGCCGGTTTCCGACACGAAGCGGACCTTGTCGCCCGTGTCGAGCGTCACGTCGGCGAAGGTGTTCGTCGGCGACATGGGCGTTTCCTCGACCATGAAGGAGAACGAATGGCGGAACCCGTGCCGCAGCCCCTGGGCGGGCATCTGGTCGCCCCGGTGGAACAGGCGGAAGGACATCGGCAAGGGCCCGCCCAGTTGGAAAAGCGGCATGGAAAACCCGTAGATGCCCGAGCCGGCGTCCACCGTCTCGTACACCGCGCCCTGCGCGCGGCCCGCTCGCGCGTGACACAAAATGACTCCCGCGACCAGGATCAAGACGGACCTGAAGCGCCTCTCCCGCATGCCGCCCTCCCAAGACGCATCATGAAAACCTGATTCGAGCGTGTCAAGCTATTGGGAAGAAAAAGTAAAAAAGTGGCCCAGCCGTCCCCGCCCGGGAACCCCGGGGTCAGGCGCCGAACGGTGCGACGACCTGGAGGCCGGGGAAGGCGGCGGCGACCGCGGCCTCGTCCCGTCGCTCGAAGAGCAGCTTCAGGTTGGGCCCGGCGTCCATGGTGAAGTACACGGCCAGACCTTGTTCCCGGAGCGCGGCGATCTTCTTCATGGCGGCCACAGATTCCGGAAGCCAGTAGAGCACCGGCGGCCACGCGGCGATCATCGTCGCGTGCATCGCCAGCGCGTTGGATTCCGCCGCGCGGCCGAGCCGATGAAAATCCCGATCGCGGATCGCCGCCCGGACCTCCAGCAGGTCCTCGGCCACCTTGGCCGGCCACGCCGGGTACAGCGGCGACGTCTCCGCCGTGCGCTTCATCCCGGCGCGTGAGCCGATCGCCTTCTCCTCGCCGGAGACCACGACCAGCCCCATCCGCAGGTCCGGCCAGGTCTCCGCCAGCGGCCGGGCATAGCTGTCCATCCCGTCCTCCGCCTCGCCCGCGTGCCACTCGACGAACCCGTGGAAGACCGACCGGCACGCGCTGCCGCTGCCCAGCCGCGCCAGGATCGAAAGCGCGCGCGCGTCGAGGTCCCATCCGAACAACTGGTCCAGCGCGCGAACCAGCGCCGCGAAGCCCGAGGCCGAAGACGCGAAACCCGCCGCCGTGGGGACCGTGTTGCGGGCGTCCAGGCGGAAGCCCATCGCCGCTTCCGGACGAAACAGGTCCATGTACGCCGACACGCGGCGCGCGAAAGAGGAATCCGCGGGCAGCGGCTCGCCGTTCAGGATCGCCTCGTCGGCGGCGGCCGGGCGAACGGCCACTTCCGAGCCCAGCTTCCCGAGCGACACGGAGAGGCTCGAGGTCACGGGCAGGTTAAGCTCCTCGTCGCGCTTGCCCCAGTATTTCACCAGGGCGATGTTCGACGGGGAGAACGCACGGCCCTCCGCGCCGGGGGTCACGCCCCGGCCGGCCAGGATTCGCTCCACGATGTCCTTTTTAGTCAAACGTCACCCCCGCCGGGCTGATGCCGGCCTCGATCCGTTGCCCGGGCCAGTCCGCGCGGTCGGATCGTCCCAGCCCGACGACGCAATCGCCCAGGCCGGACCCCGAGATCTTCGAGCCCAGGATTCCGCGTTCCGCGCGTAGCGCGTACACCAGTTCGGCCATGCGCGCGTTGCTGACGCCGAGGGCCTCCAGGAGGCCCTGCTGGATGTTCAGCAGTTCGCCGAGCTTGCGCGATGCCCCCGCGCGCACGGCTTGGAATCCGGCGGCGCTGGTCTGGTCCATGAGATCGAAGATCGCGCCGAAAAATTCCGGCTGCGCCCGCAGGGCGCGCTCGACGCGACGGACCACCTCGGGCGTCGGCGTCTTGCTGCCGGAGTAGAGGAGGACCAACGGGAGCGTCCGCGGCAGGCGCTGAACCCGGGCGGGCGTGGCCCGGTACAGCAGGATACCGCCGAACACACTGGCCACAACGTCGGCCCCGGACCCGAGACCCTGGACCTCCCGGATGATCTCCCGGCCGGCCAGGAACAGATCCCACAGCCGGGGCCTGCGCGAGCGCGTCCAGCGTTCCAGCGCGGCGCAGGTGGCCACCGTGACCGCGGCGGAGGATCCCAGTCCGACGTTGTGGGGAAAATCGGACTCGATGGACAGGTCAAACCCGGTCGGCACGCGGACCTCGTATCGCCGCAGCGCGGCCATGACGAAGCGGAACTGGGCCGGGGTCTTGAGCCGGCCCAGCGGCATTTCCACCTCGCCCAGTGCGGAGGTCACCCGGACCTGGCCGTCAGCCCGGGGCGTCAGCCGGACCCGGATGCGCCGGTCCACGGCGGCCACGAGGGCGCGCCGGCCGTGGACCACGGCGTGCTCGCCCATGAGCATCAGGCTGCCCGGCGCCGAGGCCTGGAAGGTTTCGCTCACCGGGAACCGTTGTAGCAGCATCCGGCGCGCCGCGCAATCTGCCGGCTGGTTTTTTCACGCTTCGGCTGTATATTCGTATTTTATAAGGGGACGATATGAACTGGCTTGCCAACCTGCATCCCGTGCTCCAGGCGCTGCTCGCGACGCTTTTCACGTGGGGCGTGACGGCGCTGGGCGCGGCCGGCGTATTTTTTTTCAAGACCATCAACCGCCGCGTGCTGGACGCCATGCTCGGGTTCGCGGCGGGCGTCATGATTGCCGCCAGTTTCTGGTCGCTGCTGGCCCCCTCGATTGCCCTGGCCGAGGAGATGGGCATGGTAAAGTGGTGGCCCCCGCTGGCCGGGTTCCTGGCCGGTGCGCTGTTCCTGTACGGGGTGGACCGCATCCTGCCGCACCTGCACATGAACCTGTCGCCGGACAAGGCCGAGGGTATTCATACACACTGGCAGCGCAGCATCCTGCTGATCCTGGCCATCACGCTGCACAACATCCCGGAGGGGCTCGCCGTCGGCGTGGCCTTCGGCGCCGTGGCGTCGGGCATCGAGTCCGCCACCCTGGGCGGGGCGATCGCCCTGGCCGTGGGCATCGGGCTTCAGAATTTCCCCGAGGGCCTGGCGGTATCCGTGCCCCTGCGCCGCGCCGAGCTCACGCGGTGGAAGGCCTTCTGGTACGGCCAGGCCTCCGGCCTCGTGGAGCCCGTCGCCGGCGTAATCGGCGCCGCCGCGGTGCTGGTCATGCGCCCTCTCCTTCCCTACGCGCTGGCCTTCGCCGCGGGCGCGATGATCTTCGTCGTGGTCGAGGAACTGATTCCCGAGTCGCAAAGCTCGGAGAAGACCGACGTCGCCACGCTCGGCGCGATCGCCGGCTTCGCGGTGATGATGCTCCTCGACGTCGCCCTGGGCTAGCCCGCCCGCGCCGCCTACTCCAGGTCGCGGTCCGCGAGTGCGCCCTCGTCCAGGCCGAGGTAATGGCCCAGCTCGTGCAGGTAGGTCGTGCGCGTTTCCTCGCGGAAGCTCTCCTCGTCATACTCCGCGTAGTCGGCCAGGTTCTCGATGAAGAGCAGGATCTGCGCGGGCAGGTCGCCGCCCGGCGTGTCCGCCATTGGCAGGGCCTCGCCGACGAACAGGCCGAGCAGTTCCGGGTCCACGCCGTCGCGCTGCATGGCCCGCGTGGGACGCGGCACGCAGGTGACCGGGATTTCCGCCGCGCGCTCGCGCAGCGAACGCGGCAGGCGCGCCCGCGTGCGCTCGACCTCCTGCTCGGCGAGGCGGATCCAGCGCTGGAGGGAGGGCATGCTCATTCGTGTTCGGCTCGCGGGACGCTCGCCCTCCAATCCATCGGTTTCGACTGCGTCATGGAGGGCGAGCCTCCGGCGAGCCGCGCGGAATTCCCGTTTCCCGCTGCTTCCTCAAGATATCCCAGTACGCCCCGCGCGCGCCGGCGGCGAGGGCGCGGACCAGCGGCTCGTTGTCGTTGTAATTATAGCTTTTCGTCGCCGTATCCTCGTCCGGAGGCGGCTCGAAGAAACGCGGATCGCCCGCGATGATATCCCGGACCAGCGCCGCCGGGCGGCGGCCCAAGGCATTGGCGATGTAAAACGTCGGCCACATCAGGTTCACCGGCCCGTCATACTTCCGACGGATGGCCGGATTCGTTTCCATCGGACCCTCCGCCGCGATCCGGCGGGTCAGCGGCAGGCCGGGATACATCCGCACACCGAGGGCCGCCCCGACGCAATCCGGCTTGAGGATGCGCAGGAAATCGATCGCTTGCCGGACGGTCGCGGGCATCTCGCCGGGCCCGCCCAGCATGAGGTCCACCATGGTCGTAATCCCGGCCGCGCGGGCGGCCCGCACCGCCGCCGCGAGATCCTCGACGCGGTGCCGGACGCCGTACGCGCGCAGCATGATGGGGGTGGCGGCCGGCCCGGTGAAGTTGATGCCGACGCAGCCGGCCTGCCGCATCGCGCGCGCCAGGTCGGCGTCGAACGGCGCCACGGCCAGGTAGGCGTACCAGCGCAACCGCTCGCCGAGCCCGCGGCGAATCCATTCCTCGCAGACCGCCCGCGCGTGCTCGACGGGCACGTTGAACTCGCCGTCGCACAGGTGCAATACGTCCACGCCCTGCCGGATCAGCGCCTCGGCCTCGTCGGCCGTGTCCTCGGGCGGCCGGCATCGGGCGCGCGCGCCCTTGGCGATCGGGTCGGCGCAGAAGTCGCACGCCAGCGGACAGCCGCGCTTGGTCTCGAGGCCGATCTGCCCGCCCAGCCGGAAGTAGGCGGCGTTGTCCACCGTGTCCCGCTCCGCCGGGACGCGCAGGGGGCCATCGCCGCCCCAGGCGGGCGGATTCAGGCCGTGCGCGGTCACGAGCCCGGGCACGGCGCCCGGGCTTTCGCCCTGCTCCAGCGCCCGGTACAGCGCCGGCAAGGCGGCCTCCCCGTCGCCGCGGATGCCGCAGTCGGCGCCGGTGAACTCCAGGATCTCCCGCGGAAATATGGAAAACCCCGCGCCGCCCAGGACCAGGGGGGCTTCTGTCAGCCGGCGCAGCGCACGGACTGTGTCCCGCAGCGGCTCCACGAAGGAGGCGGCGCTGGGCCAGAAGGAATCGTCCGCGTTGCGCAGGGAGAGACCAACGAGCGCCGGGCGATGCGCGCGGAAAAAAACCTCCAGCGCGGCATCGGGATCGGGCGCGAGGCCAAGATCGAGCAGGTGTGTCTCGATCCCCGCGGCGCGCGCGGCGCCGGCGACGTAGTCGAGCCCGATCGGCGCGATGGCCGGCCGCATCCGGTTGGTATTGATCAGCGCGAGCACGGGATCAGGATAGCGCAAGCGGGCGCAATCGGAAGCCGTATTCGAGGCCCGGGGGCGGCATGCCGCGCGATCTCCGCGCCTAAAATGAATAGCTCGCTGTCACGCCACCGAAAAAGATGTCCGTGTCGGGATAGACGCCGTTTTCGTCCATGTCGTCGCGCACGTCGCCGTCGAGGATGGAGCTGAACGAGCCCTTGAGCCCCACGGAGGCCTTCTCGTTCAGCGCGTAACGCAACACGGCGTCCGCCTGCGCGTGCGTCAGCGCCGAACCCGCATCGGACCCGTAGTTGCTTTCAACGTAGTACTCGCCCGCCACTCCGAGGACCGCCCCCAGGTCGAGCGATATCGCATCCGTCAGCCCGAAGCCGTGGCCGACCGTAAACAGGATGATCCAGTCGTCCTGGTTGTCCAGTTCGTGGCAGAACTTGGCGGCCGGCGAAAGCGGCACGTTAGAGGCCTTGATTTGGGCAAAGACCTGATAGGATCCATCGGCGGGGCTTTCGGAGACCGAGGCCACCGTGTCGTCTTCGTTCAATTCGACGACGCTGCTCGCCTGCGGATAGACGTAGTAGATCGTGCCCACGGACAGGCCGAGCGGCCCTTCCCATGGGGCGGTCCAGTTCAGGCCCAGGTCAAGCTCGCTCCACTCCCCGGCCGTGTTGGGCGCGGTGGAGGCCGGATTGTCCGTCAGGTCCATGTTGGCCCACAGGCTGAAGCCGAGGCCCAGCGGCCCGGCTACGTCCAGTCCGGGCTGGAAGACGGCTTCGTCGTTATACACCAGGCCGTTATACACGTAGGCGGAAAGGATATCCGCGTATGTCGAACCGTCCGCGGCCAGCGCGGACACCGGGGCCGCCAGCGCCGCCACCAGCATCATCAGGGCTATCGTTTTTTTCACGGCTTATTCTCCTTGGACAAGTGGATCATGCCCACCACGAGCCATATCGGTCTTTTCACCGCCGCTTGTCAATGCCGCAACTCATCTTTTCTTCCCGCTCGAGTCCCCGGCAAGATTCGGCTGTTTGGCTTGAGTTTATCCTCTCCTCGTGCCAGATTCCCATCCCCGTGGATTTGCACCAAACCAGTTCGGCGGCAGGGCCATGCGAGGTCCGGCGGGTCGCCAGCCGCGACGAAGGCGAAGCCGTCTCGGCCTTTTTACTCCAGCCCGGGCTTTTCGGCACCCCCCTTACTCCCGGCGAACGCGACGAATTCAGCACCCGGCCTGTCGCCTCCATCGGCCGCCCGGATGATGCCTATTGGTTCGCGCGGGACAACACCAGGACGATCCATGCCGTGATCGGCGTCCGCATGAACGTCGAACGGACAGGAATCTACGAAGTCAGCGCCCTGGCGATCCATGCCGCCCACCGACGCCAGGGTCTCGGACGCCGGCTGCTGCAACTGGCCCTGCGCTTCGTGGCCGATTCCGGGGGGCGCGGCTTGCTCTTTGAAACCTCCTCTGATCTTTCCTATGCGCCCATGCACACTCTGCTGGCGGACCTGGGGTTCAAACAGGTTGGCTGCTTCCCTGATTTCTACTATCCCGGGGAGGACACGCTCTGGTACTATCGGCCCGTTGGCCGCTGACCAACCTTGAACAATCCATGGCTCGATGGCGTCCCATTTTACCGGTTCTCATCGCCCTGACCTGCCTGTCCGGCGGCCTGCTGATCGCCCAGCGCGACAGCATCCCCGAGTCGTTCTCGCTCTCCAGCACCGTCCCGTTCGAGCAGCTTTCCAAGGCCGCGCGCGGCGCCGACGGCACCCTGGCCGTGGTGCTGGACTCCAACAAACGCATTGCCCGCGTCGCGCCCGACGGGACCCTGACCTGGCTCATCGCGGCCATCAATGACCCGCAGAAGGGTTTCTTCTTCGCCAACGAACTCACGTTCGACCCCGCCGGGAACCTGTACGTGGCCAGCACGTACATCGATACCGCCACCTTGACGGTCAACCGCGAGGCCGTCGTGCGGTTCTCCGCCGAAGGCCGTCCCGAGGCCGTTCTCTACTCGATCGAGCACTCCCCCGACCAGTACACCGACAACATCGGCCTGATCCGGTCTCTCCAGTGGACGCCGGACGGCCTGCGCTTCTGCCTCGCCCGCGAGGACGGCATCCACAGCGTGCTGGTCGATTCCGCCGGGGCCGCCCCGGCGCGGGAAACCGTCACGCCGTACCCCGGCGATGCACCCATTGTGATCTATGCCACGATCTCCGCCGACGGCCGCGAGCTGGCCTACTCCACCGCCGCCACGGAAATCTACACCGCGACGCCGGACCGGGCGCCCGTCCAGCGCTACGACGGCCGCGACATGCCCGACGAGGTGGTGTCGATCCCGTCCGACCTGCATTACCTGGACGGCCAACTGTACTTCTCTGATCTGGGCCGCGACGCCATCATGCGCCTGACGGGCGATAATGCGGCCGAACCGATCTTCAACCGCGACGTCGCCGCGGCCCTCGGCTACGCGGACGACTTCTACGAGTGCAAGAGCTTCCAGCTCACCCCGGACGACCTCGTGCTGCCGAACAACGGCAAGGTGGTCCATTTCCATACCCGCGCGCCCGCCGCCATCACCACCACGGATCACGCGCGGGGCAACGCCGCGCTATGGATCCGGCGGGCTGCGATCTGGCTGCCGCTGGCGCTCTTCGCCCTTGGCGCGGGCGCGCTGGTGTTCCTGGCCATCCGCCACGCCTCCTCCGACGGCCGCCGCATGGCCAAGCAGATCGCCCTGGTGGTCCTGATGATCGGCACCGCCGTGGGCATCACCACCTACATGATCTTCAACAACATGAGCCGCCGCCTCGCGGAGGAGGCCCGCAACAACCTGCGCGGCTACCTGGAGGTCGGCCGCCTCGTGGTGGATGCCGACGCCGTCGACCGCATCCAGCACGTCAAGCATTACATGAACGCCGATTACCAGGCCGTGCTGAAGGAACTCCGCCAGACCATCACCCGTGAAGGCGTCATCGATCCGAGCACCTATTCCGGCGTCTACAAGGTTTTCGGGGACAAGCTCTCGGCCCTGGCCTACCACGACGGCCTGCGCGGCATCTTCTATCCCTACGATTACCAGTACGGAAAATCCATCTATGCCGAGGTGGCCCGGACCGGCACCCCCTACGTCGGCGAGATTGTGGATATCTACGGGGTCTGGCTCAACGGCGTGGTGCCGCTCGTGAATTCCAACGGCGTCACCGTCGGCCTGCTCGAGGTCGGCGTGGACCAGTCCGCCCAGCGCGAGGCCAACCGGGCCCTCTTCAAGAGCACGCTGATGGACCTGGCCATGGTCCTCTTCGTGCTGCTGTTCATCTTCTTCGAAATCGGCTTCTTCAGCTCCCACGTGTTGGACCGCGCCGACCGCCGCGACGCCGCCGCCGGCCAGCGCTACGACGAAGGCGCCCTGCGGTTCGTGTCGTTCCTGGCCCTCACCGGCGTTTTTCTCTCCGCCTCGTTCCTGCCGCTCTACAGCAAGTCGCTGGCCCCCGCCCTCGGCCGCATCCCGTTCGACGTCGTGATCGGCCTGCCCATGGTGATCGAAACCCTCTGCGGCGCCGTGATCGCGCTGCTCTATGGCCATGTCCGCCTCCGCGCGGGACTCAAGACGGATGTCGTGCTGGCCTGCCTCGTCATCACCGGCGGCATGGTCGTGACCGCCCTCTCGGACACGTTCGCCCGCCTGATCGCCGGCCGCGTTCTCGTCGGCATGGGCATGGGCCTCCTGATGATAGCCTTCCGCACCTATTTCCTGATCGAAAAGGACGAAGCCCGGAAGGAATCCGGCATCATCGCGCTGACGGCCGGGGTCGTCGCCGGCATCAACGTCGGCTCGGTTTCCGGGGGCATGCTCGCCGCGCGCGTGGGGATGAGGCCGGTCTTTGCCATCCAGGCCGCGCTGCTGGTGCTGGCGGCCGTCGCCGCCCTGGCCCTGGTTCGGAAACGCCGCCGCAGGCCGGCCGGCGACCGGGCCGCGGGAGCGCCCTCCTCGTGGGCTTTTCTCCTCGACCGCGCCGTCTGGAGCTTCTTCCTCTTCATCTTCCTGCCCGTGACGGCCTGCGGGCTGTTTCTCGGATTCCTTTTCCCGCTCTTCGCCGAATCCCAGGGCTGCTCGATCAATGAAATCAGCCTGGCGTTCATGATGTTCGGCGCGGCCAGCGTGTATCTCGGCCCCGCCCTGACCCGGCTGGCCACGAACCTGTTCGGCGCGCGCCGCGCGATGCCCATCGGGGCGCTGGTCATGACCGCCGCCCTGCTGCTGTTCGCCGCGCTCCGGACCCTCGCCGCGGCCTATGCCACCATCATCCTCTTCGGCCTGACCGAAAGCCTGCTCTTCAACCAGGGCCTTTCGTACTACTCCTCGCTCCCGGGCGTCCGCCGCTTCGGCGAAGACAAGGCCATGGGCATCTACAACCTCTTCGAATCCGGCGGCGAGGCCATGGGCCCGATGGCCTTCGGCCTGGCCGCCAGCCTCAACCTGGGCCTCGGCATCTTCGCCATTGCCGGCGCCCTGGGCGTCTGCGCCGTCGTCTTCTGGGCCGTCAGCCCGCGCCCCGGGGGAGACCGTCCGTGAATCTGGTGGCGTGGTATCGCCGGCAACCCATCCGGCGCAAAATCTTCATCCCCTTCTTCGGCATCACCCTGTTCTCGTCCACCCTCTTCACCCTCTACGGCTTTAAACAGAACGTGAAAGCCATCCAGGACGGGATCGACAAGCGCCTGCTCATCGCCGCGACCACGATGCCCCAGCTTCTGCCCGCGGACTACTTCGAGCGCGTCCGGGATCCCGGCAGCATCGCCGGGGAGGAGCACTGGAACAACACGCGGCGGCTGGACATTTTCCTGCACAACATCGGCGGCACCTACCTCTATGCCCTGCACCAGGAGAGCAATCGCTACTACTTCGTGGCCTCCGCTGACACCGGCACGCCGTACTGGGTGCAGTACACGAATCCGGCCCCCAACATCTACGAGGTCCAGAAGGACTGGAAGGTCAACATCTCCACGACCCCCGACCCGGATTTTGGCCTGCTGCGCTCGGTCGTGATGGGCTTCAGGGATTCGTCCGGCCGCCGCTTCATCGTCGGCGCCGACATCCATGCCTACGAGGTGCAGGCGCTCAAGCGCCGCGCCTTCCTGAACTTTTTCCTGATGGGCGCCGCCAGCTTCCTCATGGCCATCCTCTTCAGCTACGCCGCGAGCTATTCCATCACCCGGCCCCTGAACCGGCTTTCGAACTTCACCCGCCGCCTGGTCGAGGGCGAGTTCTCCAACGACATCCGCCTGAATCCCGCCCTCTTCCCCGACGGCAACCGGACCAGGGCGGAAACCGCCATCCTGGCCTACGACTTCGACCGTATGCAGTCGAACCTGGCCGGGCACATCGAACAACTCAAGCTGACCCAGTCGGCCCGGGAACGCGCCGAAAGCGAACTGCGCATCGCCGGCCAGATTCAGGAAACCTTCCTGCCCGGCCCGTTCGACCCCGCGGTGCTGGGCGGGCGCGTCCAGCTCCAGGCCGTCATGAAGACCGCCAAGCAGGCCGGCGGCGACTTGTACGACTATTTCCCGCTCGACGCCGACCACCTGTTCTTCGCCGTCGGCGACGTCTCGGGCAAGGGCATGCCCGCCGCCTTGTTCATGTCGGCCGTGGTCGTCCTGCTGCGGTCCGCCGCCAAGCAGTGGCGCGATCCGGCCGATATCCTGCGGCATGTCAACGACGATCTCGCCATCCGCAACGAAAGCTGCACGTTCGTGACCCTCTTCATCGGCATCCTCGATGTCCGCACCGGCGAGGTGGTTTTCGCCAACGGCGGCCACAACCCGCCGCGCCGCCGTACGGCCGACGGGACCGTCGCCGCCGTGCCGGCCAAGCCCAACATGGTCGTCGGCGCCCTGGACGGACGGACCTTTGCCCACGATACCTTGAGCCTGCAGCCCGGCGACACCCTCATCCTCTACACCGACGGCATCACCGAGGCGTTCGACGAGGCGGAGCGCCTGTACGGCGGGGAGCGCATGGACCGCCGGCTGGCCTCTTTCCCGCCGGAGTCATCCGTGGCGGATATTCTCCATGGCGTGGTGGCCGACGTCGCGGCCTTCAGCGGCGCGCGTGAACAGTCCGACGACATCACGATGCTGGTGGTGCGTTATAACCCCGGCCCGTAGGCCGGCGCCCGAAGACCGGCTCGGGACGCCTCCCCGCGCCGCGCCAACTGGACGGTTGAGTTTCGCGGAGCGCGGGGGTAGCATCCCGGCTGCTTTTTCACGAAGAGGAGTCGCCATGAAACACCGCCTTGCCTCCCTGCTGCTCTGCGCGGCCGCCCCCGGCGTTTTTGCCGCCAGCCCCGTCCGGGAACCCGTCTCCTTCCGATACGCCTGGGACGTCGGGTTCGGGCGCAGCGTGTTCGTCGTCGGCAGCCACGACGACCTCGGCGCGTGGAGCCCGGAGGCCGCGGTCAAGCTGTACTGGACCGCCGGCAACGTCTGGACCGGGCAGGTCGCCGTGCAGGCCGGCGCGGCCCTGGAGTACAAGTTCATCGCCCGCACCAACTCGGCCGAACAGTACTGCAACGGCGACAACGTCGAGTGGATGGCCGGCACGAACTGGCCCGCGCAGGTCGCCGAGCAGCCCGACGCGCCGTACACCGGCAAGACCATCCTCTACCACAGCGGCTGGACCAACGCCGGGCTCGTGTACCGCGTCGGGACGAACTGGTACGGGGCGGCGATGGAGCGCCTCGGGGCCGGTCGGAGCGGCGGAGAGTATCTGTACCAAGCCTCGGGCTTCGGCGTGGAAGGTGAGCCGATCGAGTTTGTTCCATACGGCCACGCCGGCGGCGTCCAGTACTGGGACCACGCGCCCTATGGCGGCTACGGCGACAGCAACTACTACACGACGCTGGACGTGTTTTTCCTGCAGGACGGGCACGTCTTCAACTACCGGCCGCCGACCAACGTATCGGCCAGCCGGATCATCGGCACGAACGTGACATCGAGCTGGGCGCCGACGATCCCCTCGCGCGGCGTCCGCATCTACCTCCCGCGCGGCTACGACCAGAACACGTGGAAGCATTACCCGGCGCTCTACATGCACGACGGCACCAACGTGTTCCAGCCCGGCGGCGCGTACGGTTGCTGGGACGCCGATATCCTCGCCGACCAAGAGATCAGCCAGGGCCGCATGCGTGAGTGCATCATCGTGGCGGTGGACACCACGCCCAAACGCGACTCGGAGTACTGCCCGCCCGGCGACCAGTATGGGCCCGAGCCGGGCACGGGCGACCAGTACGCCAACTTTCTCGTGCACAATGTCCGCCCCATGGTGGACACTCATTTCCGGACGCTGAACGACTTCGACAACACGCTCACGGCGGGCTCGTCCATGGGCGGCCTGATCAGCGCCTACCTCGGCCTCGCCACCAACGTCTTCAGCAAGATCGGGGCCTTCTCCCCCGCGTTCCTCGTCGCGCCGAATTTCATGGCCTGGATGGACGCGCAGGACACCCGGGGCGTGCGCATGTACATGGACGACGGCACCGTGGACCTCGAGGTCGACCTGTGGCCGGACACGTGGGGCGCCTATGACCTGCTGATGCAGGACGGGTATGTCCCCAACGATGACCTGCTCATGGTCGTCGGCTGCGGGCAGACCCACAACGAGGCCGCGTGGGCCTCGCGCCTGCCGCGGGTCTACCAGTACCTGTTGAGCCTGTGGGACGAGCCAAACCTGCTGGCCCAGGAAGAATACCCGCCGGAGGTCGGGCTGGCCGGCTCGACGAACTACGCCGTCGCCTTCACCGCCCTGCGCGGGCGGACCTACGCGCTGGAACGCTCGCTGACGCTGGCCGGCGGCTCCTGGAGCAACGCCGGCTCGCTCGCGGAGGAATCGATGCCCTGGGCGCCGCGCTCGATCGCCGACACGAATCCTCCCGCGGTCAGCGGGCCCGTGTTCTACCGCGTCTCGGCGGGCGCCTGGCCGCCGTAATGCCCTGGAGTGCCGGCGGCAAGGCCCCGACGCCAGGTCGGGGCCGCGACGCCGCTCCGGCTCCTGTAGCGGCGCCGCGCTGCGTTTGGCGCCGCACCCCGAGCGTCACGCCAACCCCCGTTCGAAATTTCCCCGATGGCTTCCGCGCGGCGCGCGGCCGGCCCGCACCTGCCGCCATAGATCGCGGACCTCTTCCGGCGAATACGGCCGCCACGAGAAGTCCGCCCTGAAATGCCGCGCGCCCGCGGCTTCGAGTTCAGGCAGCCGGTCGGCCAGGCAGAACGGCGAGCGGTTGACCACGATCATACGGCATTTCCGGTTCACGGCCAGCAGCCGGTCATTGTGGGAGGATCGCAGCTCGATCTGCCGGAACTCGCACGCGGCCGGACCCGGGCAGCGCCCGTCCCGCGCGACTTGGATGCAGTTCTCGGCGATGTACAGCGGCGTGTCCTGGGACACGATCACCCCCGCCCGCGCGCCGAACCGCGCCAGCAACTCGCGCATGTTCTCCAGCCCATCCTCCGGCGAGAGCAGGAACCGCCGCGCGCCCATGTCCAGCACCTGCGCGGCCGCCGAGGTGTTCATGACATACACCGACCAGTCCGTCGAGAGATCGGGCCCGCCCTCCCATGACCCCAGCCCCGCCGCCTCCCACTTTGACCAACCCGCCGCGCGGAGCGCCTCGACGCGTTTCCACATTTCCGCCGCTTCCCAAGACCGGACGATCAGCGGCAGGGCGATGCGCAGGCGCTCGCGGCCGATTTTCCCGGCCAGACCTTCAAACGCGGACAGCGCCGGGACAACGACCTCTTCCGCGGCCTGCCAGTCCGGGTCGTCGAAGGCGGCCAGGGCGGACGGGTCGTCCACCTTGAGGCTCCACGTCACCGCGGCGGACACCTTGTCCGCGGGAACATCTTTCTCCAGCGATGATCGAACAACTTCCACGCGCCGGGCGTGCGATTCCTGGCGCCGGGCCTCCAGCGCGCTCATCAACTCCCGGCGTAATGCGTTGAGCCGGGATACCGGGACAAACAAGCCCGCCGGATTCCGCAGTTCCAGGGACGCCAGCTCGAAACGGGTGTCGCCGAGCTTCTCGAACGCCTGCTTCGCCGCGAGTTCGGTCTTCGCGACATCCTTGGCCGGCTCGAACAGGCCCGGCAGGACGGCCTCCGCCGCGATGTCCCCGCCGGCATCGGCGCGGGCTGTCAACGCGTCGGGCTTCAGGTCCAGTTCCACGCGAACCGGCCGCCGCGCGCGGAATACGCCGGGCCGCGGCATCTCGAAGCGGTACTTTCTTTTCACGGCCTGCGAGGAGGAGCAGTAAACCGTCGCGCCCGCCGGAATGGGCGGATGGTCCGCCGGCAGGCCCACCTCGAGCTCGCCCGCGGGCGCTTCAAATGCGGAACGCCCTTTTACCCGCAACGCATCCACGGGAAACCCGAACGGTCGGTCCTGTCCGGGCAGGTCGATCTGCAGGCCGTCGTGCCGTTCGATCGGACGCGTCGCGGCAATCCGCAGCCACGATGTTCCGCCCTTGTCATGCCGCAAGCCCTCTGCCGCTCCTGCCGGCGTGCCGCGATGGCCCACCGTTTCCGTATCCACGACGTCTCCGCCGCGCCGGTCTTCGACGTGCAGCTCGGTCCACGGCCGGCTGAAGATGGACTGGATGTCCGCCTCGCATTCCGCGCGGCCCGCCGCGTCGAGCGTCCCGTCCAGCAGCCGGCGATAGAAGTTGACCGTCGCGGCGACGTAGAGCGGGCCTTTCATGCGGCCTTCGATCTTGCAGGAGGCCACGCCCGCGGCGCGCAGGGCCGCGATGGCGTCCGGCAGGGCCAGATCCTTCATGTTGAAAAGGAATGATCCCTGTTTTTCCCCGGCGATGGCGAACCGGTCGCGGCAGAGGTAGGCGCACCGCCCGCGGTTGCCGCTGCGGCCCAGCGCGTGGGACGACATCAGGCACAGCCCGCTATAGGCGTAGCAGAGCGTGCCGTGGATGAAGACCTCGGTCTCGATCCCGGGCACGGCCGCGCAGTCGCGGACCTCGTCCAGCGTCAGCTCGCGGGCCAGCGTCGCGCGGGCGAAGCCCAGCTCCCGCAGCCTTTCCACGCCCGCGCGGTTGTGCACGGCCATCTGCGTGCTGGCATGGAGCCGGAATTCCGGGAAATGCTTTTTCGCCAGCCGGTACACGCCGAGATCCTGCACGATCAGCGCGTCCACGCCGATTTCCGAGAGCGCGCCGAGCGCCTCGATTACGCCGGCCAGATCGCGCTCCAGAACCAGCGTGTTGAGCGCGGCGAACACGCGGCGGCGGGGCACGAGGGAGTGCGCGTAGGCGGTGATCGCGTCGATGTCGTCCAGGGAGAAGTTGACCGCCTCCGCGCGCGCGGAGAACTGCGGCAGGCCGAGGTAGATCGCATCCGCGCCGTACGCCAGCGCGGCATAGCCCGCCTCCGGCCCGCCGGCGGGGGCCATCAGCTCGATGGAATCACGGGTGTTCAAGACCGATTTTCCAATGATTGGAAAAAAACACGGACAATTTTCCAAACATTGGAAAAATTATGCCCCCTTTTTTCCAAACATTGGAAAACTTATTTTCCCAGCCCCACGAGCCGGAACGCGCGATCCACGCGGCGGAAATGCGGGGCGAGGTCGAAGACGGCCGCGATCTCCTTCGCGGACAGCACCGCGAGGACATCGGGATCGGCCAGCACCAGCTTTTTCAGCGACTGGCCCGTGCGCCAGCTTTCCATGGCGTGATACTGGACCAGCCCGTAGGCGTCCTCGCGGGAGAGCCCTTTCTCCGTCAGCGCGAGGAGCAGCTGCTGGGAATGGATCAGCCCGCCGGTGAGCTCCAGGTTGCGGAGCATCTGCTTCGGATACACCTGCAGGCCGCGCACAAGTCCTTCCAGTTTCGCCAGCATGTAATCCAACGCGATCGTCGCGTCGGGCAGGATCACCCGCTCCGCGCCGGAGTGCGAGATGTCGCGCTCGTGCCAGAGCGCGACGTTCTCCATCGCGGTCACGGCGTAGCCGCGCAGGAGCCGCGCAAGCCCGCAGAGCCGCTCGCCGACGATTGGGTTGCGCTTGTGCGGCATGGCAGACGAGCCCTTCTGCCCGCGGCCAAAGAACTCCTCGACCTCGCGGACCTCGGTGCGCTGAAGGTGCCGGAACTCCTGCGCCCAGCGCTCGACCGAGGCACCGACCAGCGCCAGCGCGGAGACATAGTCCGCGTGCCGGTCGCGCTGGAGGACCTGGGTCGAGAGCGCGGCGGGTTTCAGGCCCAGTTTGCGGCAAACATATTTTTCCACGAACGGGTCGAGGTGCGCGTGCGTGCCAACGGCGCCGGAGATTTTTCCGACACGGACGATCTCGCGCGCGGACTCCAAGCGCCGGAGCGCCCGGCCGAACTCGTCGTACATCAGGGCCATCTTGAGGCCAAAGGTGATCGGCTCGGCGTGGATGCCGTGCGTGCGGCCGATCATCGGCGTGTGCTTGTAGCGGCGCGCCTTCGCGGCCGCCGCGCGCCGGACGGCTTTGACGCCGTCGATCAGCAGGTCCGCCGCGCGGACCATTTGGACGGACAACGCGGTGTCGAGCACGTCGGAGCTGGTCAGGCCCTTGTGAATGTAGCGGGCGGCCGGGCCGACGTTCTCGGCGACGTTCGTGAGGAAGGCGATGACGTCGTGGTTGACCTTCCGCTCGATCTCGTCAATGCGGCGCGGGCTGAACTTCGCGCGGGCGCGGATGCGCTTGAGGTCGGCGGCGGGGATCTGTCCCAGCTCGTGCATTGCCTCGCAGGCCCGGATTTCGATCTCGAGCCAGATGTTGAACCGGTTCTCGTCCGTCCAGATCGCGCCCATCTCGGGCCGGGTGTATCGGGGAATCATCGCGGGCGTCCTTTCTTCACGGAATACCGGGCACGCTGTTCTTTGACTTGGAAGCCGATCTGCTTTCTCGGCGCCTCCGGCGGCGGAAGGAGCAGGGGCCGGATTTTCTGATAGAGATCTCTCAACGCGGTGTCGTGCGCCAGGAGCGTCCTTTCGATTTCCGCCAGGCGCTTCTCCCACTCCACGCGGCCCTGCAACTGCTCGCGCATCTGGACGAAGGCACGCACGACGAACACGCTCATCTGGACAGCCCGCGGGCTGTTTAAAACCGTGGCCGCCATGATGGCGCCGTGTTCGGTGAAGGCAAAGGAGCGGTAGGTTTGTCCCCGGTGCCTTCTGGATTTTCTTCCTTTTTGTGGTCCAGCGAAACCATCTACTTGATTATCAGCATGTTGCGATGTGCTGGTCGCAATTTGCGACCAGTTCGTTGCATCTTCTCTATTGTCAACATGATAAGGAGAGCCGGTCGCAATTTGCGACCGCATGACCTTTACCTCTTCTGGCGTTAGCTGAAACATGAAATCCGGTGGAAATTTATGCGCATTGCGCCGGATTTGCTCGTTGAGCCTCTTTGTGGACACGCCGTATAGCCGAGCGAGGTCGGCATCGAGGATGACTTTCAATCCGCGCATTGTCAGGATCGCGGATTCGGCTCCCGGCACCTTCTCTTTGTCAGCGGCCATTCGGATCGCTCCCGGCCTTCTCTTACAGCTTCCCGGCCGCCGGGACAATGGCATTCTGGAGTGCGCGGGCAACGAGTCTGCGAGGCGACCGCGCTTTCATAGCGGCGTGGCGCTTCGCTTCCCGCCGCACTCCGGGGCCTACAACCGCACGCGGTAGACCGCCGCGCGGTTGGTGGGTCCGGTGTCCGTAAGGCTCGCGGCCGTGTTGCTGCCGACGACGGCGTTCGTGACGAAGGTCCAGGACGGCTGGATCGGCGACGCCGCCCGCTCGAGCGTGGCCGTGGCCCCGACGGACAGGTTGGTCAGCACGGCGCGGAAACCCGCGGACCAGTCCGCGCGCCGGACGGTCGGCGCGAGGGAGTCGAAGATCGCGAACGCCCGCCGGGGTACGCCCGCCACTTCGCTGAAAGATCCGCCGACCGCCAGCGACTGGTCGTTGGGCGCGGGCGCGATGGCGGCCGTCGTCTCGTCTATCCCGGGATTCCAGCTCCGCAGCGTCCCGTCCAGCACGTAGGCGGCGAGGTGGTGTCGGGCCTGCCCGCTGATATTGGTGAAGGAGCCGACGGCGTACAGCGTTTGCCGGTCGGCGGAAAGGGCCAGGTCATAGACCCGCTCGTTGGCGTTGGGATCCCAGGCCGTCACCGCGCCGTTGGTCGCGTCCACGGAGGCGAGGTGGTTCCGGGGCGTGCCGGCGATGTTGTCGAAGTCGCCGCTGATGAAGAGCGTCCTTCCGTCGGGCGAGAGGACGATGTCGTCGAGCATGAAACTGGGCTGGGGATTCCACGCCGTGGCGACGCCATTGGTGTCCACTGCCCCGATCCACCAGCGCGGCTGCCCGCCGAGTTCCCAGAAGGCGCCCGAGACGTAGAGCGTCCGGCCGTCCGGCGCGAAGGCGAGATCCTCGACGTGGAAGTTGGCCCCCGCGCTCCAGCCGCGGGCCCGGCCGTCGGCGTCGAGGACGGCGAGGTAGCTGCAGTTGCTGCCGCCGATGCTGGTGAACGCGCCGCCCACGTAGAGGAACCGGCCGTCGGGCGAGGGCTCGATGGCCATCACGGCGCTGTTCGGATTCGGGTTCCACGAAGTCACCTGGCCCCGCTCGTCCACCGCCGCCACGCGGAACCGGGCCTGGCCGCCGACGTTAGTGAACAGCCCGGCGACGTAGATCGTGCGGCCGTCGCGCGACAGGAAGACGTGGTCCACCATGTAGTCGGCGCCGGGATTCCATTCGGTCGCGCGCCCGCTGGCATCGTCCACGGCAGCCAGGTATTGCCGGGGCACTCCGCCGACGCTGCTGAAGCTGCCCCCGATGAACAGGTCCCCGCCGGTGGAGAACTTGATGGCCTCGGAAGAGCCGTTGCCATGAATAAACCAGGAGGTCGCCACGCCGCTGATCGCGTTGATGGCGGCCAGACGTGTTCTCGCCTGTCCGCCGATCCGGGAGAACCCGCCGCCCACGTAGAAGGTCTGGCCGTCGGGCGAGCGCTCGAGACTGGTCACCCCGCCGTCCGCCCCTGCGTCCCATGTCAGGGCGTTGCCGTTCACGTTGTCCACCTTGGCGAGGCCGACCCGCGCGGCCCCACCCAGGGAGGTAAACGTGCCGGCCACGCATACGGCGGATTCCGATGGGACCGGCAGGATCTCGGCCACGCTGATGTTCGCCATGCCGGAATTCGGGTTCCACGCCGTGGCGTCGCCGGCCAGGGTCACCGCGGCGAGATTGCGCCGGGCCTGTCCGCCCATGTTGGTGAAAACTCCGCCCAGGTAGATCGTGTTCCCATCGGGCGCGATGGAAAGCGTGTTGATATACCAGATGTGTCGCGGCGGATCCCAGGCGGTCACTCCGGCTGTCTCGGTGGATAACGCTGCCAGGTCAGGGCGGTAGATCCCGTTGATGTGAGTGAAATTGCCGCCAACGTACAGCGTCTTGTCGTCCGGAGAAAGCGCCAGGGCGCCAACGTATTGCGGCAGGTTGGTCGAGAAAAAGACGGGGGTCCATGCCTCGACCGCGCCGGTCAGGGCGGTCAGCGCCGCGAGGTTGGTGCGGATCTGGCCGTTGACGAGGGTAAAGCGGCCGCCGACGTACAGCCGGCTGCCGTCGTAGCTCAAGACCATGCATTCCGCATCGGCGTCGGCGTTGGCCACCCAATCCGGATCCGGCGAGCCGTCGGGCCGGATACGGGCCAGCCGCTGCCGGGCCAGGCCGCCGACGCTGGTGAACGCCCCGCCGATGAACCAGCCGCCGCGCCCGTCCGAAACGGCGCAGTTCACCTGGTCGTCGATGTTCAACGCGGGCGCCCGGACGGCGCCCGTGGCCGTGCCGGAGACGAACCCGTATCCCGTCCACGGGCCGAGGTACTTGAAATCGCCGCCAAGGTAAATCGTGTCGCGCGTCCGCGCCATAGCCATGACGCGGTGGTCGGTTATCCACGCGGACGCGCGGGGGACGGATTGCGGCTCATCGGCCCGCGCGGCGGAGCAGGTGATACCGAAAAGCACAGCGCCCCAGGTTATGCCTCGACCGGCCATGGGCCCTCCGGCCGGAAGGTATATCCGATTTCCGGCCGGGCGAAAAGCGCTCTAGAGCGGCGCCGCGCGCCGCTTTGGAGTGCGCGGGGAAGCGAAGCGCCACCGCGCTAGAAGTCGTCCGGGATGTTGACCTTGTCCGTCTTGAACGTCTCCAGTGTTTTGACAAACGACGGCCGGGCCGTTCGTTCGAGCCAGCCCTGCGAGCACCACGCGTAATTCGCGGCGTTGTCGGCCACGCCGTGATGGACCGGGTTCTGATGGACATAGCGCAGGCGGGCCAGGCGCGAGACCTGGTTCAGGATGCGCGTGTCCCAGTAGTTGTGCCACACCTTGCGGCCGGGCGCGCCGTCCAGGCGGTTCAGCCGCTTCGCGCTCAACTCGTGAACCCGAGCGATAAGCCAGCGCAGCGTCCCGGGATCGTCCGGCGAAAGGGCCACGAAGTGATAGTGATTGCACAACACGGCCCACGCCTGGAGGTTCCAACCCCACCGATCCGCCGATTCGAGGAGCAGGTCTCGGACCAGGGTCAGGCGGACGGGGGAGTGAAGCAACGGAGCCTTCAGGTAGGTTCCCGACGTGACGACATAGAGGCCGCGCTCGGAGAGGCGATGCGGCGGGGCGTGGGGCCAGCAGGATGTTGTGTTCACAACATAAGAAAGGAGGGCGGGCGGCTCGATTCCACGGAAAAATGGAGCGGGGCCGCGTCGCTCCGCTCCTTGTCCCCGCACTCCGGAGTGCGGCGGGAAGCGAGGCTTGGCGAGCGCCACGCCGCTTTGGAGTGCGCGGGGAAGCGAAGCACGACCGCGCTTAATACGGCCATTTCCAGTCGCGGATCTCGGGCATATCCTCGCCGCGGCGGCGGATGTACTGCTTGTGCTCGATGAGCTTGTCGTGGAGCCACTGCTTCACGTGCGCGGCGGTGTTCCGCAGGCGCGGTACGCGGTCAATGACGTCGTCCACGAGGTTGAACCGGTCGAGCTCGTTCATCACGACCATGTCGAAGGGCGTCGTGGTCGTGCCCTCCTCCTTGTAGCCGCGGACGTGGAAGTTCTCGTGGTTGGTCCGGCGGTAGGTGAGGCGGTGGATCAGCCACGGGTAGCCGTGGAAGGCGAAGATGACGGGCTTGTCCATGGTGAACAGGCTGTCGAAGTCCTTGTCCGAGAGCCCGTGCGGGTGCTCGGTGTCCGGTTGCAAGCTCATCAGGTCCACCACGTTGACGACGCGGACCTTCAGGTCCGGGAAGTTCTTCCGCAGGATGTCCACGGCCGCGAGGGTCTCGAGGGTCGGGATGTCGCCCGCGCAGGCGAGAACGACGTCCGGCTCGGCGCCGCGGTCGTTGCTGGCCCACTCCCAGATGCCGATGCCCTTGGTGCAGTGCTTGATCGCCGCGTCCATGTCGAGGTACTGCAGCGCGGGCTGCTTGCCGGCGACGATGACGTTGACGTAGTGCCGGCTGCGCAGGCAGTGGTCGGTGACGGAGAGCAGCGTGTTGGCGTCCGGCGGGAGGTAGACGCGGATGATCTCGGCCTTCTTGTTCATTACGTGGTCGATGAACCCGGGGTCCTGATGGCTGAAGCCGTTGTGATCCTGCCGCCAGACGTGCGAGGTGAGTAGATAATTGAGCGAGGCGATCGGCCGGCGCCACGGGATGTCGCGCGTGGTCTTGAGCCACTTCGCGTGCTGGTTGAACATCGAGTCCACGATGTGGATGAACGCCTCGTAGCAAGAGAAAAAGCCGTGCCGGCCGGTGAGCAGGTAGCCCTCGAGCCAGCCCTGGCAGGTATGCTCGCTCAAGATTTCCATCACGCGGCCGGCGGGCGCGAGGTGCTCGTCGGTGACCAGCACGTCGGCCATCCAGGCCTTGTCCGTCGCCTCGAAGACGGCCCCGAGCCGGTTGGACGCCGTCTCGTCGGGCCCGAAGATCCGGAAGTTGTCCGCGTTCTGTTTCATCACATCGCGAAGAAACACGCCCATGACGCGGGTCGCCTCGGCCTCGGCCGTGCCGGGCTTTTTGACGGCGACGGCGTAGTCGCGGAAATCGGGCATGCGGAGGTCGCGCAAGAGCAGGCCGCCGTTGGCGTGCGGGTTAGCGCTCATGCGGCGCGCGCCCTTCGGCGGGAGGGCGGCCAGTTCGGGGGCCAGCCGGCCGTCCTTGTCGAACAGCTCGCGCGGCCGGTAGCTCTTCAGCCACTTTTCCAGCAATTTCACGTGCGCCGGGTATTTCGCCAGGCCGGAAAGCGGAACCTGGTGCGAGCGCCAGGAATCCTCGGTGGGCTTGCCGTCCACGGACTTCGGGCCGGTCCAGCCCTTCGGCGTCCGGAGCACGATCATCGGCCACTGCGGGCGCACTGGATTGCCGCCGCGGCGGGCCTTGGCCTGGATGGAGCGGATTTCATCGAGCGCGCGGTCCAGCGTCGCGGCCATGAGCTGGTGCATGGCCCCGGGATCGGAACCCTCGACGAAGTGGGGCTTGTAGCCGTAGCCCTCGAACAGCTTCGCGAGTTCGTCGCCGCCGATGCGCGCGAGGACGGTCGGGTTGGCGATCTTGTAGCCGTTGAGGTGCAGGATCGGCAGCACGGCCCCGTCGCGGGCCGGGTTGAGGAATTTGTTCGCGTGCCAGCTGGCGGCCAGCGGGCCGGTCTCCGCCTCGCCGTCGCCGACGATGCAGGCGACGACCAGGTCCGGGTTGTCGAACGCCGCGCCGTAGGCGTGGGAGAGCGCGTAACCGAGCTCGCCGCCCTCGTGGATGGAGCCGGGGGTTTCCGGCGCGACGTGGCTCGGGATGCCGCCGGGGAAGGAAAACTGCTTAAAGAGCCTCTTGAGGCCCTCCGCGTCCGGCGTGATGTTCGGGAACACCTCGCTGTACGTCCCCTCCAGCCAGGCCTGGGCGACGGTCGCGGGCCCGCCGTGGCCGGGGCCGATGATGTAGATCATGTCCAGGTCGCGCGCCCGGATGGCGCGATTGAGGTGCACGTAGAGGAAGTTCAGGCCGGGCGTCGTGCCCCAGTGCCCCAGCAGCCGCGGCTTGATGTCCTTCAGCGTCAGCGGCTTCTCCAGCAGCGGGTTATCCAGGAGGTAGATCTGGCCCACGGACAGGTAATTCGCGGCGCGCCAGTAGGCGTCCATCTTTCGCAGTTCGTCGCGGGACAGGGGGGCCTTGGCCTTCGCAGTCATGTTGCTTCTCCGGTTGATCGGCGCGGAACTTGTTGAAATTATCGCCCGGTTCGCCCAAACTTCAACCCGGAATCCATGAGAGCGGCCAACCAGGAGGGCAAGCCATGAAGCGGTTCGCGGCGATTTCGGCAGGCATAATGCTGGTGACGGCGGGATGGGCGGAACTGCCTCCATCCAAAACACTCGCCAAGCCCCTATCCATTTCCATCATCCATCCCATCCAGCTGGTCGGCCAGGACCAGGCGGTGCACGGCCTGCGGCTGAACCTGATCCACGGGTCCAACGCCGAAGTCACCGGCCTGGACCTCGGCCTCTTCAACGCCGTGGAAGGCCGGCTGGACGGCTACCAGTACGGGCTGGTCAACTACGTGGCGGGCGATTTCCGCGGCGCGCAGACGGCGATCGCGGTCAACCTGGTCCGCGGCAGCGGCTCGGGTGAGCAACTCGCCCTGGTCAACTTCGTGGACCACGACCTGGCCGGGTGGCAGGTGGGCGCGATCAACCGGGCGGGCTCGGTGGAGGGGTGCCAGGTCGGCCTGATCAACTTCACCGAGTCCCTGACAGGCTTCCAACTGGGCGCGGTGAATTGGACCACGGAGCTGGACGGGCTCCAGATCGGCGTCCTTAATTTCGCCGCCGGCAAGAAGTCCTGGAAGCTCCTGCCGATCGTCAACGCGGCCTGGTAACACCGAGCCGCTCGGTCGCGGCAGGCTGCCGGACGCCCTGTGGAGCCCTTGCTTGCTCTTGCCGGGGGATATCTTTATCTTCGCGGCGAGACCATGAGCGATTTCCAAAACCGGTCGATTCTGGTGACGGGGTCGACGCGCGGCATCGGCCTGGCTGTCGCGCGTGCGGTCTTGCAGCGCGGGGCCACAGCCGGCATTCACGGGCGGGATCCGCAACGCGTACTGGCCGTCTGCCGGGAATTGCAGGCCCTGGGCGGCAGGGCCATCCCGTGCGCAGGCGACTTCACCGAACCCGGAAACGCGCGCGCCGTGGTCCGGGAGTTCCTGAAGGCCGCCGGCCGGCTGGAAGGGCTTGTGAACTGCGCCGGGATGGGCAAGGCGCGCGCGTTTCGGGCGGTGACGCTGGAGGATTGGCGCCATACCTTCCGCATCAACCTCGAGGCGGCGCTGCTGGCCACGCAGGAGGCGTATATCCACATGCGCCAGCAAAAGAGCGGCGGCATCGTGAACGTCGCGTCGCTGGCCGCGCACGGCCCCGGCCGGTGGATGGGCGCCGACTACGCCGCGAGCAAGGCGGGGCTGGTCAGCCTGACAAAAAGCCTCGCGCTGGAGGCGGGCCGGTTCGGCATCCGGGTCAACGCCGTGTCGCCGGGCATGGTGGAAACCGATATGACCGCGGCCCTGACGGAATCATTGAAGGCCGGCGTCGGCGTCCCCTTGGAGCGGTTTGGGCGACCGGAGGAAGTCGCCGAGGCTGTCCTTTTCCTGCTTTCCGACGGCGCGGCCTATGTCACGGGCCAGGTGTTGCACGTGGACGGCGGGCTCTGGATGGGATCCTGAAAGGACATCATGACGGAAACGCATCGGGTGGTGGTAACCGGGCTGGGCATGGTCACGCCCCTCGGGCTCAACGAGCCGGCGCTGCGTGAGCGGTTGTTCGCCGGCCGCGGAGCTATTCGTAGAATCACCGGCTTCGATCCCGCCCCCTTCAAGTCGAAAAACGGAGCCGAAGTGGAGGCGGATGCCTTGTCGGCGGCGCTGGTCGCTCGCGGCTGGAAGCCGTCCGACCGGGCCATGGACATGGCGCTGCTGGCCTCGGCCCAGGCGCTGGAGCAGGCGGGATTGCTTCCGGCCGGCCCCGGCTCTCCGGGAGAAGATACCGCCGTCCTGTTCGGGACCGGCTCGGGACCGTCCCACGCCGTCACGGATTCGTGGCTGGCCTACTTCGCCCAGGGGCCGCGCGGCGTGCGGCCCACCACCGTGCCCCGCTGCATGTTGAACGTGATCAGCTCGCAGGTCTCCATCCGCTTCGGGCTCAAGGGCAGCAATTATGTCGTGGTGGCGGCCTGCTCCTCCTCCACCATGGCCCTCGGGATTGCCTACCGGATGATCCTGCACGGATACGCCCGGCGCGTGCTGTGCGGCGGCAGCGACTCGATGTTTACCGCGCCGCTGTACGCCGGCTGGGACAACCTCGGGGTGATGTCCCGCGCCGCGGAAGCCGACAAGGCCTGCCGCCCCTTTGACGCGGATCGCGACGGGTTCGTTTTGGGGGAAGGCGCCGGCGCCGTGGTCCTGGAATCACTCGAGGAAGCCCGCAAACGCGGGGCGCGCATCCGCGCGGAAATCCACGGGTACGGCGAATCCTCGGACGGCACGCATATTACCCGGCCCAGCGTGGACGGCCAGGCGGCGGCCATGGCGGCCGCCCTGCGGTCCGCCCGCATGACGCCGGCGGACATCGACTTCATCAACGCGCACGGGACGGCGACCAAGGCCAACGACGAGTGCGAGGCCGGCGCGATCCGCGCGGTGTTCGGCGCGGAGGCGGATCGCGTCCCCGTCGTTTCGTCCAAATCCTTCTTCGGGCACCTGCTCGGCGCGGCGGGCATCGTGGAAACCCTGGCCGCCATTCTGTGCCTCGAAGACGGGCGCCTGCACCCTAACCTGAACCTTGATCATCCCGACCCGTTGTGCAATCTTCGGCTGGTCGGCCGGGAATCGCTGGAACTCCCGCTGCGGACCTGCATGAAAAACAGCTTCGGATTCGGCGGGAGCAATGCCGTGGTGATCCTGGGCGGGTACAAGGAGCAAGGGCCATGACGCGAAACGAAATCCTCGACAAGCTGCGGGCCATCATGGCGCGGACCAGCCAGGCCTCCGTGGACTGGAACAGCGTGGGCGAACAGAGCACGATCGAATCCCTGGGCATCGACTCCCTGGCGATGCTGGACCTGATGTACGATCTGCAGCAGGAATTCGGGATCGAGTTCGAACCCCAGGACCTTGTGAAGGTGGCCACGGTGGGCGACCTGGCGGCGTTCATCGAGGGGCGAAAGAGTGCGTGAGGCGGCTCCGGCATCTGATCGAGTACGGGCTCGTCCGGGCGCTGCTCTTCCTGATCGATCGCCTGCCCCTGGGGCTCTGTGACCGGCTCGCGAACGCCGGCGCGGACCTCTTCTATGGCTTGCACGCCTCGCGCCGCCGGACCGCCATCGACAACATCCTGCGGGCGGGCATCGCCGCCGATCGCCGGGAGGCGGCCCGGATCGCCCGCGCCTCCTTCCGGCACTTCGCGCGGCTCGTGGTGGCCTCCATCAAGTCGGACGCCTATTTCCGGAATCGCCCCTGGCAGGAGTGCATCGACTGGCAGGCTTCGCCGGAGCTCCTGCGGATCCTGGACGATCCGGCGCAGGGGTTGATCCTGGCGTGCGGGCACCTCGGCCACTGGGAGATTGCGGCGCAATTGCTCTCGCATCGCAAGCCGGTTGTAGGCATCACGCGGCGCATGAACAATCCGTACGTCGATCGCCTGATGCAGCGCCGAAAACCGCGCCATCGCTTCGAGCTCACCCCCAAGCACGACGTCAGCATGGGCCGGCTGGTCTCCGCGCTCAAGGACGGGAAGGTCCTGGCCATCATGATCGATCAACATGCCCGGGATCGCGGCATGATGGTGGATTTCTTCGGCCAACCGGCCTCTACGCACACGGCCATCGCCCTGCTGCACCTGGTGACGAAGACCCCGCTCTGTTTCGGGTACTGCATCGAAACCGCCCCCATGCGGTTTCAATTCCATGCCGTGGGCCCGCTCCACTTTGAGCCCACCGGTGACAAGCAGGGAGATGTGCGGCGCATTCTCGAGCAACTGAACCGGGAACTTGAAGCCGCCATCCGGGCACATCCCGATGCTTACATGTGGGGACACCGGCGCTGGCGGGCTCCGAAACCGGTCCAGCAAGGCCAGTGAAGCCCCCGCAAGGCGAGAGAGGACTCCGCGTCGTCGGGCACCCCGGCGCCGCTCCCGCGGTCCGCCTGCAGGGCGCTCCTTCCACCGCTCGGATCGGTGCTTTTGCGTCGCCCGGATGCAGGTCGGGCGGCGGCCGCGGATCACGCCGTCCCCGCGCCTTGCCGGAATCGCCCGCCCCGGGCCCTGTGTTCCCGGCGCGGAAATATCCCGTCCGCCGCGGGACAACTGGAGCCGCCAGCCTGTGGCGGTGGATGCCCAAGCCGGGCCGGCTGTTCGCATTATGGCCCGTTCCGGTGTCCTGTCATCCCGGGCGAGACATCTTCGGGGCCGCAATAACGCTGGAGATTCCTCGCTTCGCTCGGAATGACAAGCCATCGTTACTGCGGCGGGTCGGCGCGAAGAGCTGATGCCAAGCCGCCACGCCTTGCGATGACCCGCTTGCGGCCCTGTATTTTGCGCCTCCCGTTCAGGAGGCTATATTCCGCGTTTTCTCTATTCTCTCGGTAATCACGCTCCCTTCCGAGGCCGGCGGCGACGGCCTTCATAGTAAGAAAGGAAGGGACACGCCGGCATTCCACGAAAATCGTGCGTTTCTTGTGTTCGCAGGGAGGGGCGGGGTACAATGCGCGCTGGTTCAGCAACAGGGAGCGGCCGCATGGCGGAGGAGACGCGGGAAGAAGAGCCGTCCAGGTTCCCACCCACCCGGTGGACCCTCGTGGCTCACGCCCGGAACGACTCCGACACGCAAGGGCTCGCGGCCTTGGAGGAGTTGCTGGCGGCATACGGGCCGGTCCTGCGCCTCTATCTCGTCCGGAGCCTGCGCCTGCCGCCGGAGCAGGCGGAGGACCTGGTCCAGGAATTCATGGCGCGCCGCATCTTGCGGGAGCGTCTTTTGGACCACGCGGACCGCGCGCGGGGCCGATTCCGGTCGTTTTTGCTGAAGTGTTTCCTGAACTTCGTCCGGAGCGAGCAACGCAAGCAGCGGGCGGCAAAGCGCGGGCCGCCGTCATCGCACATGGTCAACCTCGATGAGCACGCGGCGGAAATCCCGGATCCCCGCCCGGCCCACAGGGACTTCGACGCGCTGTGGGCGCGGCAGGTCATCGGGGCCGCCCTGGCGCGCATGGAACAGGAGTGCGCCCGGAAAAACCGGAAGGATATCTGGGTCATCTTTGAGCAACGGGTGCTGAACCCCATCTTCTCGGGCGACGCCCCGCGCTCGTACGAGGAGCTGGTCGCGGAACTCGGTCTGAAATCCCCCCTCCACGCCTCCAACCTGCTGATCACGGCGAAGCGGAGTTTCCAGCGGGCGCTGGAGGCCGTGGTGCGCGAGACGGTGTCGAGCGAGTCGGCGGTGGCCGCCGAACTCGCCGAACTGAAACGGGCGCTGGCGGGCGCGGTGGCTCCAACGCATCGTCCATAGGTATGGAGGCGGGCCGCCCCCGGCCCGCGAATCAGTCCCGGATACGAAATGCCGTTTCCCGCGCAGGATCGGCCCCTGGACCGCGTAGTACAAGGTGAGGGACAACCACGAGGCAAACCATGAATGACTCTTCCGCGCAAGTACACGAGGCCCACGGCGGAAAGCTGGCCCACCTGCTGGATCCGGACGGCCCCATGACGGAATGGCGGCCGGAAGAGCTCGGGGCCGTGTTCCGCCACCAGTTGACGGCGCCGGTCCAATTCGACCTGGCGGGATTCGACCCCGCGTTCGCCGCGCGCGTCCGGCTGCTCTCCGGCGCCCAGGGGCTCCTGGTGAAGAGCTTCCGGGATCTCTTCCAGCATCCCCACCCCCCGGTGGCGCTGCTGGAGGCGGTCAAGGATTTCGCCAAGCGCGCGGCGCGCAGCCGGGAGGCGGTCCTGCCGCGGGATGTTGCGCGGATGCTCTACTACCTGTCCATCGCCGCCGCCCTGGTCCATTGTCACAAGCGCATCACGTCCCTGGAGGCGGCCGAACTGTTGCGGGGTCTGAAGTGGGCCCGGGGCCAGGAATGGCTGGAGGACGATATGCGCGGCCTGCTGGACGCCGGCATCCGTGAACTCGAGTCCGCCCGGGAGGAGAAGTCATGAACACGCACGACCCGAAGTCCGAGCTGAACACCGCGCCCATGTCCGAAGGAGGCGCGGACGTGACCCAGACGATGATCCAGGAAGGCATGCTCAACGCCCCGGCGCGGCCGGGCGCGCGGGGCGGGGTGGGCCGCTTCGAGATTCTCCGGCCGCTGGCGACGGGCGGCATGGGACAGGTCTTCCTGGCGCGGGAGCCCGTCACGGAGGGCCGGGTCGCGATCAAGATGATCCGGCCCCGGTACCGGAAGGAGGAGTGGGTGGTCCGCCGGTTTCTCACCGAAGCCCAGCACATGTACCGCATGTCGCACCCGAACATCCTGAAGGTGCTCGAGGTTTCGGATCGCCCGGAGGGCCCGTATTACGTCATGCCGTTCGTCGAGGGCGGGAGCCTGGCCCAGGCGATCAAGCCCGGCCGGCCGCTGCCGGAGGATCGCGCGCTGGACATCGCGCGGCAGATCGCGGACGCCCTGCAGTACGCCCACGCCCGCGGCATCATTCATCGCGACCTCAAGCCCGCCAACGTGCTCCTGGACCAGGACGGGCGGGCCTACCTGACGGACTTCGGCCTGCTGCGCACCGTGTTCAACGATGCGATGGTCGATCCCGACAAGAGCGCGCCCGAGGGGACGGCCGCCTACATGTCGCCCCTGGCCGCCTCCGGCAAGGCCGAGGACACGCGCTGCGACATCTACGCCTTCGGCGCGGTGCTCTACGAAATGCTGACCGGGAGCAAGCCGTACGAAGGGATCAACCCGAAGGCGATCGTGGACAAGATCCTGGCCGGCCCGCCGCGGCCGGTTCTTCAAGTCAATCAGGAGGCGTCTCGAGCGCTCGCGCGGATCGCGGAATGGTGCATGGCGCGCGAGCTGCGCGACCGGTACGCCGAGATGAAGGACGTGGTCCGCGACCTGGACCGCGCGGCCCGGAAAGAGGAGCCCCTCGGTCCGCACGGCGTCCCGGAGGGCGAGGCGGTCATGGTGCTGAAGTTGAGCGGTAAGCGCTCGATAGGGAAAGTACTGGCGGCGGCCGGCACATTCCTGCAAGGCCTCTGCGCGGCGTCCCTGCTCTGGACCGTCATCCAACTCGCCTTCAGTCACCTGGGGGCCAAAACGCAACAGCCCGTATCCCTGGCCCAGGCTCTCGGCAGTGCCACGGCGCCGTTTGCCTTCGGATTTCTCCTCGGCGGCGTGGCCGGGTGGTTCATGCTTATCCTGGCGCTGGGGGGCTGCCGATACCGGGCCCCGTGGTTCTACCGCGCGCTACACATCATCGCGATTCCCTGGCTGCTGATCTTTCCCGTAGGGACACTCGTGAGCGTGCTGGTCCTGATTCACCTCCGGCAGCACAAGGCCGAGTTTGCTTCGGAACCGCCGCCGGCCAAGCCGACGCTCTTCATGTACGTTGAGAGCGTCGTGGTCGTGCTGATCGCCGTTGCCGTCGCCGGGCTATTCGGCCACCTCGCGTACAGCATGGTCCGCCGACATGCGAGAACGCGCCTCCATCCGCCTTCCGCGTCGAGGCTCGCTTCCGGCGCCGCCCAGGATCTTTCCGCCCGGGCCTGGCGAGTCTGGCGCGAGCAGAAGTTCGAGGAGGCGGAGAAACTCTTCCTGCAGGCCGCGGAAGCCGATCCGAAACTGGCGGATGCGTGGAACGGGCTGGGGTGGGCCCGCCAGAACATGGGCCAGGCGCAGAACGCCAGGGAGGCCTTCGAGCGCTGCGTGGCCCTCGACCCTAAGAACGCCGGCGCCCTGAACGGCCTCGGCTGGATCGCGAAGAGCGAGCGGAAGCAGCACGAGGCCATACGGTACTGGGAGTTGGCCGTCGCCGCCGAGCCCGGCGCGACCGCCGCGCTAGCGGGCCTCGCGTCCACCCAGTATGAATTGGGCTACTACGACCTCGCCGCCCGTCACGCGCAAAACTGGCTGGACCTCGAGCCCGGCAACGCGGAGGCGAAACGCATCCTGGCCGAGGCCCGGGTACGGCTTGACGAGGCCAAGGCGCAATCGCCGGAAGAGAAGCGCGGCGCGGACGCGGCCCGGGATCCCAACGTCACGGCCATCTGGCGCCGGTGGCACAAGCAGCAGTTCGAGGAGATCCATGGCGAGAGGCTGGACCATCCGAAGGCCGCCACCGAGACCCGACAGGCCCTGGAAGAGACGACCTGGAATTACTTCCTCCGGCAGGGCGAGGAGCGCCGCAGACAGAGGCTTCCCGGCGCCACGGAGGAACAGCGGGCCCAGATCGAACAGGCCATCCGGGACCTGCGGAAAGAGCGTGACGACATGATCCGCCGCCTCCTGCAGCCGGGAAGCGCAAAGCTGTTCATCCTGTACGAGGACGGCGTCGCCTACCGTGGCATCCTGCGCGCGTTCAAGGCCGCCCTGGCGGAGAAAGGCCGGACCCTTGCCCCGCCCACGGAATGGAACCTCATGAAGCTGATGTGGACGACTAGCGACGACGTGTACAAGTTGTCCGGAAAATCGGGCGGGGACAACGAGCCGCTGACCTCGACGCGGTGGCGTGAATGTTTTCTGGCCGATGCCAAGTCTTACCTCGAGGAACAGGACTTTGCGCTGCTGGGGCCGATCATGGAACAACTGCCCCGCCCCGCCGAGCGGGACGAGGTGGACGCCGCGCATGGGTTCATCCTGCGGAACCTGAAGACCGACCTCGCGGACAATCAGAAGCAGCTATCCGAACAAAAAGAGACGGCCCTGCGCGACCTGATGGCCGCCCTGGACAAGGAGCAGCCGTTGCCGGAGCCGATGTCCGACGAGGCGGCCCGGCAGCATTGGGAAGGATGGCAATCGGCTTTCGTGCAGCGGGCGGCAGCGATCCTTGACGCGGAAGAGCACGCCCTACTGAAGAAGCAATTGGAGCAGTTTGAAAACATCGGCTGGGCGGCCGAGCGATGGGCCGCGGGGCCCGTCGCCGGACAAGGCGGGGAGTTGATCCCGGCGCCGGAGCAAATGGTGAGTATCCGGTTCACGGATGCACCGCTTCGAATGGTCGCGGATTTCTATGCCGAGCTGACCGGCCGATCCGTCATCCTGTCTCCCCAGGTGGACGCGAAACTCACCTGCACGCTGAAGTCCAACGGTCGGGTGCCGAAGCAAGAGGCCCGGCGCCTGATCGAGGCCTACCTGTCCGCCGCCGGCCTCGTGCTCACGCCGGTGGGAAATAACTCCTTGCGAATTGATCCTTCTGCGCCGGCCGTTCCGGCGGGAAATGAGCCGCCGCGGATCATCGGCACGACGCCGGCCGTCGGCGCGGCCGAGGTGGACCCGGCGACGAGCGAGATCACGGTCACGTTCGACCAGGACATGGCGGGCGGGTTCTCCTGGACGGGCGGCGGGCCCGATTACCCGGAAGTCACCGGCGGCCCGCGCTGGCGCGACGCCCGGACGTGCGTGTTGCCCGTGAATTTGGAGGCCGGGCGCTACTACCGAGTCGGGATTAATTCCAAGAGCCACCGGAATTTCCGGAGCCGGGCCGGAATGCCCACTCCGCCCGCCGCGATCTATTTCACCACGCAGGGCGCGAGCGAGGAACTGAAGGCCAAGACGCAAGTGCCGACCGTTCTGGAAATGAGCCCGGCAAATGGTGCGACGGACGTGGACCCCGGCCTGACGGAGCTTCGCGTGACCTTCAGCGTCCCGATGGGCGGAGGCTTCTCCTGGACCGGCGGCGGGCCGGAGTATCCGGATGGCGTCGAGGGCAAAGGCCCGTATTGGACCGCCGAGCAGCGGACCTGCGTGCTGCCGGTCGAACTGAAGCCGAACCACGGCTACCGGCTCGGGCTGAACAGCTTCTCGCACAAGAACTTCCAGAGCGCCGCCGGCGTGCCGCTGGAGCCGGTGAGCTATACATTCAAGACCCGAGAGGCGCGTTGACGCGGTCCGGGAACCCACCCCCGGCCCCTCCGGAGGAGGGGAGGATGATGCAGGCGCACGGCCTCACGCCGCCCCGAGCCAACGCAGGACCAGGGGCCGCGCCCAATCCGTCATCCGGGCATACGCTTCCGGGGTCAGGTGCAAGCCGTCTTCCAGGAAATAGGCGCCCACCGGGCGCCCGTCGCGGAAGTAAATATCATTGGGATCGGCGTACAGGTCCGTGCCGCGCAGGAGCACCGCGGCCCGGCAATTCAGTTCGTCGATCAATTCCCAGCGGCCCTCCTTCTGCGGGGCTTTAATGATGCCGAAGTAGGCCAGCGGCAATGCGCCGACCAGAGCACGGCAGCGCGACAGGTTTTCCAGGATCACGCCGGCGGGCACGTTGTTGTTCAGATCGTTGCTCCCGGCGTAGAGACCTACGGCCCCGGGCGCCTCGGACTCGAGGACCGCGGGCAGCCGCGCCACCCAGTCCCGCGTGGTCGTTCCGCCCACCGCCCGGTTGATCACCACGTGCCCCGGCGCCACCCCGGCGACGCCGGCCCACGCCTCGAAAATAGAGCTGCCGACGAAAAGAAGCCGGCTCATTCGTCGCGACCGGGTTCGACCAGGGCCCGGAGGGAGTCGTTGGACGGGAATCCCCCCGGCTGCCAGGCGCGATCGTAGGCGCCCCGGCTCACGGGCTCGCCGGCCCGGCCGGCGGCGGCGAGGCCCAGCAGGAAGCGGTAGAGGGGGTCGAAATCCGGATGCCGGTCGTTGCCCCACTTGGCCACGGCCCGCTTCCGGTCCCCCGCGAGAACAAAGATCAGCGGCCGCGATTCGTCCGGGACGCCGGCGCGGCCCGTAATCTCGATCGCGAAAAACGAATGCCGGCCGAGAAGCACCTTCAGTTCCGCCTGCTGCTCGGCCGTGAGGGCAAACGCGTACCGCGTTTCCTGAAGGCCCTGCTCGCCCGCCGCCGGCGGGCCGACGGCGCGGCAGGTCGCCTTTCCGTCCTTCGCGATCCAGAGGTCCACGCCGCCCCATAGCCCCTGCACGTCCAGGAGCACTACCTGGTCCGGCAAGGAGGCCGTGTCTTCCGCGACCGCCCCGCAGGCCGCCATCGCAAGCGCCGCCAGGAACCATATCTTCTTCATACGCCTCCTCCTTCCCTTCAGGGTCCGTTGCGCCGAGCCGGCGCCAAGTCGATCCAGTACCGCCGAAGCGTCCTTCCCGATTCGGGATCCGTCCCTGTGCCGTCGAACCGGCCGCCGCAGCTTTCGATCACGCGGATGGACGGCGTGTTGTCCGTCGCCACCGTCAGCAGGGCCTGCGGTTCGCCCAGCCGGGTCAGCTCGGCCAATGCCAGACGGAGCGCCGCCCTCGCGTACCCGCGGCCGCGCCGGTCGCGGCGGACATAGAGCCCGATATGCCCACCATGCACCCGGAGTTTCTCATTCAGGTGATGACGCATCCGCACCATGCCCACGGCGGCGCCGTCCGCGTCGATCACCCAGAACACCGTCTGCGGCACCAGGCCGGGGCGCACCTTCGCCGGATCCGTACCTTCGACGCAGCCCCGGAGATATTCCTCCAAGGTCAGCTTCCCCGAGGGCACGGGCGTTCCCATGTACCCGTTCTCCCCGTCGCCCAGGTCGCGGAGCAGCTCCGCGAGTCCGCGCGGCGGATTCATGGACGCCGGTTCGAGATGCATGCTTCTGGCTTTTTTGTTCATGGATATTGATTAGCAGGTTCCCCGGATGAAGTCATACCACGTACGGATGAGAGGCGGTACGAACAGCGTCGCAGAGTTCCGCCCTCCAGTTGCAGGAACCATGGAGGAGCGAGCTCCTGCGAGCCCGAAATCCACCCGCCTTCATCTGGATTTGGTATCATTACGCAGGCGCGCGGGTGGGTCAATCCCGGACCATGCGGGCGCGGTAGAAGCGGTTGGTCTTCGTGGTCGGCAGGCCGCGGCCGCACTGGCCGGAATCCACGAAGGCGACCGTGCTCGTGGCGGCCGTGTTGGTGAAGAAGGGCCGCCACGTCCCCTTGAGCCCGGCGTCCGCGGACTCGATGACGTAGGTCACGCGGGCGAAGGCGCTGAAACTGACGTGGACGTTGTTGTTGGAGCGGGCCTCGCGCGTGGCCAGGATATGCGGCTCGAGATTGCGGAACCCGACGTTGACGCGGCCGACGGGCTGGGTGAACACCCCGATGGTGTTCGTGGCGCCCCGGGGCAGCCAGATATCGCCCGTCGTGTTGTACCCGAAGGGGAGCGTGACCCGCGCGTTCGGCGAGCCGTTCGTGTTGCTCAATTTCACGGTGATGCTTCGGCCGTCCGTCAACGCGTCTATGGGGACGGCGAAATTGCCGCTGGCGGTCGAAAGGTCTCCCGTGCCGTACCGCGTGGCGCCGTCGAAGAGCGTGACGACGATGTTCGACACGCCCTCGCCCTCGTCGTAGATCCCGTTGGCGTTGGCGTCGAAGAAGATCGTGTCGGTGAAGAAATGCCCGCTGGACCGGGCGCCATAGTCCTGGACATCGTAGGTCCAGCCGCTGGCCGGCCGATAGGCGTTGCCGACGCCGAGTTCCCGGTAGTCGGCGCCCAGGATGATCCGGCGGTGCCCCCGGTCCTCGATGATGCTGTCGCGGAATATCCCCTCGTGGAACGCGCGGCCCGAGGCGTAGTTCCCGCCGATGCATTCCCCGTAGGCGCTCCACGTGTAGCCCTGCGCCGTGAGGCGCTGGCCGGGCGTCGAGTTGAGAGGGTAGTAGTTGGCGGACGGGCTGTTGTGCTGGAATATCCCGGTCTCGGCCATGTCTCGGGCGTGGTTGGTGGCGGTGAGCCGAAGCAGCCGGTGGGGCGCCAGGGGCGGCTTCGAGGCCTTCCAGGGAGCCCACTCCGCCGGCGTCGTGCCGAAATCGTTGTTCGCCGAGGTGTCCTCGCAGCAATCGTAATCCGGATGCCCGCCCGCCGTGGAATTGACCAGTCCCAGCCGGTCCGCCTCCTTCTCCGGATCGAACCGCGCGCGGTTAATCCACCAACGCTGCGCCTCCTGCCGGGCATTCAGCACGCCGTCGTTGGTGTAAAGCGTCTGGCCGACCGCCCGGCCGGCGGCCAACAACCCCACCAGCGCGACCCAGATTCCGCCTGTACACCTCCCCATCATAACGGCGGCCCTCCTAAGAGTTTCATAGCAACATTTCAGCCGCCGGTCAAACCGGCGTGCCGCGCTGAATTTTTCCGGCCGTTCGCGGTATACTGGTTCGCGGACGGGGGCTCATGCGTTTTGAGACATACCGGGTGGCGCTGGCGCTGCTGGCCTGGGGCGGGCTCGGCGAGTCCGCCCGCGCCGAGCCGCCGCTGCTGTTGGTTCACCCGGGCGGCTGGCACGCGGGCGTGACGAATTTCGCGGCGTTCAAGCAGCGGCTGGGCTACGACGTCCGCCTGACCAACCTCTGGGACGCCACCGCTGGGCAGACCAGCAGTCCGGCCGCGCTGCGCTCCACGCTGCTTTCGTTCTACACCTCGCTGGCCGCGACCCAGCAGCCCGGCTACGTCCTGTTCGTCGGCAACTTCCAGGCCCTGCCCGCGCCCCTCTTCCGGGTGGCCGCCGGCGACGCGCCCTACTTCTCGGACATCTATTATTCCATCCCGGACGTCGAGTTCGACGCCAACGGCAACGGCACCAACGCCGAGTACGGAACCTCGGGGGACATCACCTCCGCCCAGTACGACGCGTTCTTCGCCGCCTTGAGCAACAAGCTGGTCGTCGGCCGCCTCCCCGTTGCGGCCACGGCCGGCGTCGAAACCGTGCGGAGACTTCTCGACGCCTCGGTCGCGTTCGAGCGGGAGACCGGCGCACGGAAGAGCCAGGCCCTCCTGACCGCGGGACGGATCGACACCAACCTGACGCTGGCCGACAGCTGGGAGTACGTCGTGCGCGACCTGGCCGGGCAGCTCGGGTCCAACTGCCCGGACCGCACGTTCGTCACCGTCGCGCACGTCGCCTCGAACTATGCCGACCGGACGGGGATCGACTACGCCGTGGAGGGTGACAGCTTGAGCGCCGGGTACACGGAGGGCCAGAACATCGTGCGCGGGCTCTGGCAATCCAACGACGCCTGCGCCTTCCTCTGCAACGTCTCGCACGGCGGCTCGACCTACGACTTCGCCCTGCGCCGCAACGGCGCGGGCTTCCCGACCAACGTCCACGCGGCCATCGTCCTCTCCATGTCGTGCGCCTCGTACGACCTCGGCGCGGCGGCGCTGACCGCGGGCGTCGCCGCGGTCTACCTCGGCTCGACGGCCGTGGTGACGCCCGACGTCGCGACGCTGCTGTCCGGCCAGAAGATGGTCTCCGCCGAGGTGCAGCAGAGCGCGACGCGGAAGATCTTCGGCGCGACGCAGACGGTCGGCCGCGTGTTCCGCGAGGAGTTCGATTGGTACGTGGACACGCTCCCCGGGCGCGGCTGGCTGACCTACCTGACCGACAAGACCGGCCTCCTGCGGAACGTCGTCGGGTTCCAGATCCTCGGCGACCCCACGCTGCGGCTGGAGCACCCCGACGCGGACGCGGACGGCCTGCTGGACCCGGAGGAAGAGTCCATCGGCACGCTGCCGGGGAATCCGGACACGGACGGCGACGGCCTGCCGGACGGCTACGAGTTTTACGCCCCGACGCTCGATCCGCTCGTGGACAACGGGCCGGACGTGGACGACGACGGCTCGATCAACGGCGATGAATGGATCGCGGGCACCGACCCCCTGTCGGACTCGGACTACCCGTGTCTCGTCTGGACCGGCGACCTGGCGCTGTCGTGGGCCGGCGTCACGGGGCGGCTGTACACCGTGCAGCAGGCCACGAACACGCCGCCGTTCGACTGGCAGGCCTGTTCTTCCGTGTCCACGGGGGCCGGCATCCGGCTCGAGTTCCGGCCCGAATCCGGCCCGGCCGCCTCGTTCTTCCGGCTCTCCATTACCCGGCCGTAACCGCGCCTGGCGTCCCGCGAGGCGGCGCGTCAGGGGTCCTGTGCGATTCAGGGTAACTCGACTACCACTCTGTGGTACCTGGCCGGGGCGCCGTTGGTGTCGGTCATTTCGTCCGGCCCCCCGGCGCCGGGGCGCGGGGGCGCGCCGGGCACCGGATTCCAGGCGCCCCCGGCGAGCTCGTCCGTGAACTGGAACGAGTACACGCGCCCCGTCGAGCCGGGCTCGAAATGCACGACGACCGGCGGGCCGGATTCGATGCCGATGACCCGGAAGACATCGTTGCTGTCCTTGGGGTCGGTGTCGGCGACGTACTCCTCCGAGTCCACAAACGGATCGTCGTCGAAATTGTCGTCCCCTCCGTCGCTGCCGTCCAGGTCGTCGAAAAAGCGAAGCTCCCAATCGTCCGCCAGGCCGTCCCCGTCGGTATCCCCGGGCGTCGCCACGCGCAGTTGCGCGGCGTCGGAGAGATAGCGCAGGAGCCAGAACCGGTCGCCGGGCAGGGCCGGCAGGTTGGTGGCGGCAAAGAGGCCCTCCAGCGGGAAGGCGCGCACCAGGTCGAAGCGCGCGCCGGGCGGGGGCTCGTAGCCGCCGAGCAACTCGACCGTCAACGCGCCACTGATCCGGCCGGTGAGGCTGATCCACAACTGGTCGTAGGACGCGCCCGGCTCGGCGCCGGCCAACTCCATTCGCAAGGCGGGGTTCGTGCCCACTTGCGTGTAGTTGTCCTGGATTTCCAGCCGGCCGGCGGACTGTCCCGGGGAGACGAGGCCGCCCGAATGATACAGCGCCCTCGTGATGGCGCCCGTGCCGGCGAGTTGACCCCCGGACACAAGGAAGGACAGATTGCCGCCCCAGGTGCCTCCGTCCATCAGGACCAGGCCATCGTACAGCTGCCCGACGGGAAGCGAGGTCTTTCCGCTCCGGAAGACGCTGGTGCCGCCGTACTGATAAAACGAGACATGCACGGAGCTGGTGCCCATGCCCGCGAACGTGACGGAGCCCCGGTTATAGAGGTTGGCGAAGCCTTGCCCGATGATGGCGGGATTGGTGCCTGCCATGGTTATGCGGCCAGAGGGCAGGTTTGAAATGACGCCCGACACGCGGAGGGCGCTGGCGGTTTCGCCGCGGACGGTGACCTCGCCCGAGTTGTACAGAACCCCTTGCAACGCCTGGGTCCACGCCCCCGGCCCGCCGATCAGCATGGACCCGTAATTCACAAGCGCTTGCGTCGATGACACGCCCCCGCCGAGCCAGTGGAAGCCGCCGCCCTGCGCGTTCAGGACCGCGCTGGTGGAGCCGAAGAACACGGCCTGGCCGCTCTGCAGGACCATCGCGCCGGCGCCCTGGACCGTCGTCGTGCCGCCGAACCAGTTGGTGCCGGTCCTCATGTGGTAGAGGGCGTCGGTGTCGAGTTGGTAGTTTCCGCCGTAATTCGTGCCGAAGCTGCTCTCCACGCAGACCACCCCGGCCGAATGGGCATAGACGGAGCCACCCCAGTTGTGAAACGAGGCCTGGGGCCAGGCGGACGTGGTGCCCTGGTGCACGGAGAACGTCCCGGCGTTGTGGAACGAGCCCGTCCCCTGCATGGTGAACAGGTTGGTCGGGGACGCGCCGACGGTCGTTACGCCCTGCGTGGCGTTGTGGAACAGGCCGTCCAGTCGGCACGACGGCGTCTGGACGAAGGTCACCTCGCCCTGGTTCATGAAACGGCCGCTGATTTCGCTCGGCGCCATGCTCGTGACGATAAGGTGTCCCTGGTTGAGAAACGACCCGCCGCCGCCGAACCGGGCGTTCTGCCAGGTCCCGGTTCCTTCCAGGGCCCTCATCATCGCACCCGTATCAATCGTCAGCGCGCCGCCGTCCACGGAGCAGGCCGCGACGGTGACGTTTCCCGTCACCAGAATGGAGTGGCTGACGTGGGCATGAGCGCCCGCGCCGGGAGAGCCCGACAAATGCGTCGGGTTGGTCCACGTGGCCGTGTCGTGCCACGAACCGTGCTGCACGGTGTAGAAGTTAGGGTCGGCCGGAAACGCGGCCACGAGAGCCACGGAATAGACCAGGCCCAGACAAGTAAAAACGCGGGCATTTTTCATGGCAACCTTCCTGTATTCATTGAGCGGGCCGCTCGACGCCCCCCCCGGTGGCGCCTCGACGGGACGGCGTTGGTGTTGGTCGGATCGGTGTCTGCGATGTGCTCCCGGAAAAGGGCGTTCCCATGATGAGCGCCGCGCGCGGCGCACGCCAGGGCGAGTTCGGCAAACCCGTGGTTTTCGATACCACCCGAAGCGTTGCGTGCATGAGAGGCTCCCCTTTATGACCGGTACTATCGAAAAAAACGTTCGCCAGTCCATCGGGGAAAACCCCGATGCCGGGAAGCTTGCCGGGCCTGCTATGATGGGGGAGATGAATACGAGGGGGCTCATCCTGGCCGCGGTCTTTCTCGCCGCGGCAGGGCTGGCGACGGCGGCGCAGGAGGCCGGCCAGGTCTGGCTCTCCCGCGTCGGCGACGACCCCGCCTGGGCCGCGCCGGACCTCGACGAGAGCGATTGGCGGCGGAGCGACGGCCCGGAACCCCTGACGCTGCGGCGCTATCCCTGCCGCGGCTGGTACCGCCTGCATTTCACGCTTCCCGCCGCCCGGCCGGAAGGGGGCTGGGGGGTTGTGCTCGGGCGGATCCAGACGGCGGACGAGGTCTTCCTCAACGGGGTCTTCATCGGCGGCGAAGGGGTGATCGCGGACCGGTTCGTGGACGCGCTGTACAAGACGCGGGTCTACGCGCTGCCCGGCGGGTTGCTTCGGTCGGGCGGAAACGTGCTGGCCATCCGCGTGCAGAGCAGCCTGGACCGGGGCGGCTTCCTCAACGTGCCGGCGGTGTTCGGCGATCTCGGCGCCCTGCGGGCCGCCACCGAAAGGCGCGCGGCGCGGCGCAAGCAGCTGGAGGCGTTTTTCCTCGGCATGCTTTCGGTCGCGCTGGCCTTCTGGCTGGTGCTGCTGGTCTATGGCGTCCGGCAATCCGAGTACTTATACTTCGGCGCGCTCGTCGGCCTGCTGGCGATGACCTTCCTGCTGGAAAGCCTGCTGTGGTACGACGCCGGCCTGGCGACGCCGCACACGCAACGGCTCTGCATCAGCTTGTTTCTCCTGCTGCCCCTGCCGCTCCTGCTGTTCGGCGCGCGGCTGGTGCAAGGCGTACGCCGCGCCCGCGCGCACAAGCTCCTGGCCGCGTGTTGCGCCGTCTTGAGCCTGGCCTGCCTGCTGGGCGGAACCCTGCGCGTCGTGCGCGTGGCGGAACTCTGGTGGTGGTTCATCCTGCTGGCCCTCGGCATCCTGCTGCTCCAACAGGCCTGGCGCCTGCGCGCGTGGCGGCTATCCGCCGCGCCGCTGGCGGTGGCCGTCGGCCTGGCGCTGTTCGGGCTTTTCGCCCTGCTGGAGCAAGGGCTGCCCTCGCGCATGCTGACCGCCGTCCCGTTCGGCCTGTTTCTCCACGCAGGCTTCGCCTCGCTCGCCGCCTCGCTCGCCTGCGCGCTGGCGGTCCGCTTCCACCACGCGAACGAACGCCTGCGCACGCTCTCCCGCCAACTGCTGGTCGTCCAGGAGGACGCCTGCAAGCGCACGGCCTCCGCCCTGCACAACGAGCTGGCCCCGACCCTCGCCGCCGTCAAGCTCGACTTGCAGATCTTCCTCCGCAAGCACGCCCTGACGGCCGAGGGCCGCCGCGTGGTCGAGCAGCTCGCCGCGGCCATTGACCAGGCGCGCACGCTCTCCCGCGAAATGCACCCCGTCGCCGTGGATCACCTGGGCCTGCCCGCCGCGCTGCGCGCGCTGGCCGGCCGCCTCGCCGAGGTCAACGGCTGGACGCTGCGCCTGGACCTGCCCGACGCCCCCGGCCTCACCGGCCCGCACGCCGCCTTGTTGTACCGGATGGGCCAGGAGTTGCTCTACAACGTGGCCAAGCACGCCGAGGCGCATCACGTGGAGGTGTCCCTGGCCGTCGGCGAGGACGGCGCCCGCCTCGCCGTGCGCGACGACGGCAAGGGCTGCGATCCCGGGACCACGCCGCCCGGCATCGGCTGGATCAGCCTGCGCGAACGGGCCGAGACCCTGGGCGGACGCTGTCGCATCATGCCCCGGAAGGAAGGCGGGCTGGAGGTGACCCTATGGATTCCCCCGCGCTGATCCGCGTTGTCATGGCCGACGACCATCGGCTCTTCCTCGACGGCCTGCGCCGGCTGCTGGAGGAGCAGCCGGACCTGACGGTCGCCGCGGCCGTCGCGACCGGCGCCGAGGCCCTTGAGGCCGCGCGGCGCGAGCATCCCGACGTCCTGTTGCTGGATATCGACATGCCCGATGGCAATGCCTTCGCCGTCGCCGACCGCCTGAAAGAGGACGGCGCGCCCGCCCCGCGCATCATCCTGCTGACCATGCACAACGAGCCCCCCTACGTCATCGCCGCCTCCCGGCCGGACGTGCAGGGCTTCGTCCTCAAGGACGCCGCGTTCGAAGAGCTGGTGGAGGCCATTCGGAAGGTGCATGCCGGCGGCCGCTACATCGGGGCGGGCGTGACCGGAGCCCTGGGGGACAAGTGCCCCCTGTCTGCGCGGGAAATCGAGATCCTGCGGTGCGCGGCCCACGGCATGACCACGCAGGAAACGTCGGAGGCCCTGAAGATCAGCGTCAAGACCGTCGAAACCCACCGCGGCCACATCCTCCAGAAGCTCAACGCCCCCAACATGACCACCGCCGTTCACCTGATGGATCGGCGCGGCCTGTGAGCCCGCCCCCGTCCCGCCGTTCATCCCGCGCTCGCGCATCCCGATCCGAACGGAGGGATTCGGCACTTCGCATGATGGACCCGGTCCAACGGGGTGCTGTCATCCCGAGCGAAGCGAGGGATCTCCGAGATCTCCAAAACGCCGTGGATGGCTCCCGCCTGAAGCGGGCAGGCTGCTTCGCCCGGAACGGCCATGCATCGCTTCCGCGGCCGGCGTGCCGTAGTGCGATGCTGGAGGGATTCGTATTGCCCGCGGCGCGCGGGTGGACTAGCATGGAAATGGAATCATGCTGACCTTCGCGGAAGAAATCGTGCTGCTCGCGCTCGACGAGAAGGAGGGCGTGATCACGGAGCTGCCCCACCAGGCCCTGCACACCGCCATGGCGGGCGCGGTGCTGATGGAGCTGTCGCTGCTCAACCGCGTGGACGCGGACGCGAAGCAGATGCACGTGGTGGACGCCGCGCCGACCGGCGAGCCCATCCTCGACACCGTCCTTCAGGTTCTTCACGAGGGGCGGGCGGAGCGGTCCCTCACCTGCTGGTTGAACCGGCTGGCGGGCCACTATGCCCACGAGATCCTCCGCCTCTCGCTGGCCGGGATGGTCCGCAAGGGGGTCCTGCGCGAGGAGAAGCACCGCTTCCTCTGGGTCTTTCCCGACCGGCGCTATCCCCGGCTACACGACCGCGAGTTCATCGAGGTCCGCGCCCGGCTGCGGCAGGCTTTGCTCGGCACGGACCTCCCCGAGGTGAGGGACATCGTGCTGATCAGCCTGCTGAACGCCTGCCGGCTGATCCCGCGGGTTCTTTCGGACGACGAGTTACCCCGCGCGCACGCCCGGATCGCGCAGCTCTCGCGCCTGGACCTCATCGGCCAGGCCCTCGCCCGCTCGATCCGCGAGATCGAGTTCGCCTTGAGCCTGCCGATGATGCTGTGAGGCGACGCATGCCCCTCCACATCACAGGCGAAGACGAAGACCTGGCCCCCCTCTTTCACGACGAAGCCAGGGCCCGAGAGGCCCTGCGCTCGAACCCGGAGAAGAAACCATGAACATCACGTCCACGCGCCAGGGCGACCTCGCCCTGGTCCGGCTGGAGGGAAGACTGGACGCCGCGACCTCGGCGGCGGCCGAAAAGCAGTTGGCCGACCTGGTCGCGGCCGGGGCGCGCGGCCTGGCCCTGGACGGCACGGCGCTGGATTACATCAGCAGCGCCGGCTTGCGCGTCCTGCTCTCGCTCACCAAGAAGATCAAGGGCGCGGGGGGGCGTATCGCCCTCGGCGGCCTGCAGCCGCAGGTGAAGGAAATCATCGAGATCGCCGGCTTCGCCAGCATCGTGCCGGTGTTCGGGTCGGCGGACGAGGCCCGGCGGGCCTGCGAGGGCTAGGCCGGGAACGCGGCCATGCCCGACGAACTCCGCATCCATGTCGCGAACCGGCTCGACGAACTCGAGCGGGCCGAGGCCGAAATGTCCGCCTTCCTCGACGCGCGCCGCGTGCCGGCGGGCAGGCGCTACGCCGCCTCCCTGGCGCTGGAGGAGATGCTCACCAACATCATCAAGTACGGCTACGACGACGCGGCCGAACACCGGATCGACATCCGCGTCGAGTCCGGAGAGAAGGAACTGGCGCTGACCCTCGAGGACGACGGGCACCCGTTCGATCCGACGGCCCTGGCGGAGCCCGACACCTCGCGACGGGTGGAGGACCGGACTGTCGGCGGGCTGGGCATCCACCTTACGCGCAAGCTGACGGACGGCATGACCTGGCGGCGGGAGGGCGGGAAGAACATCGTTCGGATCCGTATCCGGCGGGCTGGCTGAACCGCGGCGGGATTGCCGACGGCGCGGTAATCTGGTAGGGATGGGAAAAACCGGACGGGAGGACAACGTGCAATTTCAGGACAGCCGGATGGGCAAGGCGTGGGTGATCGAAGTGGCCGGCCGCGTGGACGCGGCGGGCGCGGCGCTGCTCGAGGCGCACTGCCAGAAGGGGCTCGGCCGCGGAGAGACCCACCTGGTGGTCGACCTGGCCGGCGTGGATTTCATGGCCAGCGCGGGCCTGCGCGCGCTGTTGAGCCTCGCCAAGAAGGTCAAGCCCCTCCAGGGCCGGCTTGTCATCTCCGGCGCCGTCGGCCCCGTGAAGGAAATCTTCGACCTCGCCGGCTTCTCCACCATCCTGCCGATGTGCGAGAAACTGGAGGAGGCCGCCGCGCTGGTCATGTGACGGCGGCCGCGCGGATCCCATGCGCGCGCTCCTTTTCGACGGAAGCCTCCGCCTCGTCCAGGATCATCCCGTGCCCGGGCCGCGCGCCGGCTGGGCGCGCATCCGCGTGACGCTCGCCGGCATCTGCCGGACCGACCTGGAAATCGCGAAGGGCTACATGGGCTTCCGCGGCGTGCTCGGTCACGAGTTCGTCGGCGTCGTGGATCGGTGTGACGATCCCGCGTGGATCGGCCGCCGCGTGGTCGGCGAGATCAACGCGGCGTGCGGCCGGTGCGACTGGTGCGCGCGGGATCTCGGCCGCCACTGCCCAAACCGCGTCACGCTCGGCATCGCCGGCCTGGACGGCTGCATGGCCGACTACTGCGTGCTGCCCGTGGAGAACCTGCGGGACGTCCCGCCGGCCCTGCCGGATGAGAAGGCCGTCCTGGTCGAATTGCTGTCCGCCGCGTGCGAGATCCTGGAGCAATACCCGCTGAAAAACGACGAGCGGGTGATCGTGCTCGGCGACGGACGGCTGGGCCTGCTGTGCGCGTGGGTCCTGGCCACCGCCGCGCGGGACGTTACGCTGGCCGGCCATCATCCCGAAAAACTCGCGGCCGCCGCGTGGCGCGGGCTGCGCACGACGCCACGCGCCGACGAGGTCGCGCCCGGCGCTGACCTCGTGGTCGAGGCCACCGGTTCCGCGGGGGGGCTGGAGCAGGCGATGGCGCTGTGCCGGCCGCGCGGGACCATCGTGCTGAAATCCACCCTCGCGTCCGGGAAGGCGCTCAACCTCGCGCCGGCCGTCATCCACGAGCAGACGATCCTCGGCTCGCGCTGCGGGCGGTTCGACGACGGGCTCGCGCTGATGCAGCGGTTTCCGGACATGCCGCTCGAGCGCCTGGTCACCGCGCAGCGGCCGATCGAAGAAGCGCTGCATGCCTTCGAGCTCGCCGGCTCCGGCCGGGCGCTCAAGGTGCTGCTGCGGATCAATCCCTGAAAGAAACCACGGATTGCACGGATGACACGGATTCACAATCCGATCCGCGCTATCCGCGTAATCCGCGGTTCTCCTCGGGCCAGTCTGACGGCTCGGATTTCAGGAAATCGTGCCACGCCGCCCGGGCCTTTTGCAGCGCGCGGCCGCGGTGCGAAACCGCGTGCTTGGCGTCGGCTTCCATCTCCGCGAAAGTCTTCTCGAAGCCCTCGGGCACGAACAGCGGATCGTAGCCGAAGCCTTGCGTCCCGCGGATCTCGTGGATGATCCGCCCCTCGCAACGCCCGTCCACCGTGCGGGCTTTTCCGGACGGGCTGGACAACGCGACCACGCAACGGAACCGCGCGCGGCGGTTCGTCACGCCCTCCAGCGCCTTCAGCAGCTTCGCGTTGTTGGCGGGATAGCTGACCGGTTCGCCGGCGTAGCGGGCGGAGTACACGCCGGGTGCGCCGCCGAGCGCGTCCACCTCCAGCCCCGAGTCATCCGCCAACGCCCAGCACCCCGTCGCGCGCGCGAGGGTCGCGGCCTTCTTGATCGCGTTCGCCTCGAAGGTCGTCCCGTCCTCCTCGACGTCCGGGATCTCCGGGCGGTCCAGCGCGCTGGACAGCTCCAGGCCGGGCAGGTTGAAGAGCGTACGGATTTCCTCCAGCTTGTGCCGGTTGCGCGTGGCGAGGATGAGCTTCATGTCGAGGCCGGAGGGTCTAGGGCTCGACGGCGACCCAGTTGAGGCGCGTGCGCGGCGGCACGCTGCCGGAACGGATGAACTGCAGGTAGGTGTCACTGGCGAAGCCGATAGCGGCCGAGCCGCCGATTTCGAGGAGCCCTGCGACGCCGTCCACGCCCTCCTCCGAGAAGACCGTCACGGGATCCGCCGACCAGGATGACCCCGTGTTGTTGGCCGCCCGCACGAACTTCAGCACGTCGGCGCCCGCCGCCCAGTACGCGACCGCGGGATTGCTGCTGATCACGGCCAGCGAGGGATACACCCCCGCGGTGCCGTTGGTGTCCACCCAGACGGGCGTGCCCCAGGCGGTGCCGTTCACATCGGTGGCCCGCGCGTAGAGGAGGGCGCCGGCGGTGACGAAGTGATAGGCGATCGCCGGATTGGTCCGGACGATCGCCATCGAGGAATACCACCCGCCGTTCGTATCCACGAGGACGGGGGTCTGCCAGGTGGCGCCCGACACGTCGTTTCCGCGAACGAACATGAGGTCGCTATCGAACGAGGCGAAGGAGATGGCCGGATTGCCGTTGACCGTGAGCAGGCTGGTGCCGTAGGTGTGCATGCTCGTGGCGACCGTCACCGGCGCGCCCCAGGCCGTTCCCTGGCTGTCCGTGGCCCGCACGTAGACCAGGTCGTTGCTGGTCGAGTAGTAGCTGCTCATCGCGGGGTTCCCGTTGATCACCGCCAGGGAGACGTGCTGGCCGATGTTCCCGTTGGTCAGGACCTCCGCGGCCGTGCCCCACGCGGCGCCGTTCGTGTCCGAGGCCCGGATATACAGGAGGTCGTCGGACGAGGAGTTGTAGAATCCGATCGCCGGCGAGCCGTCCACCATGGCGAGCGAGCAGTAGCTGGCGTACCCGTTCGTGTAGAGCCGGATGGGCTCCCCCCAGGCGGTCCCGTTGGCATTGGAGGCGCGGACGTAGAACAGGTCCAATTCCGAAATGTCGCCGCCCCGGTAGGCCATCGCGGGATTCCCGTTGACGATCGCCATGGAGCAGTACTGCGCCGCGTAGTCCCCGTTCGTCACGACCTGCTCGGAGAGGGACTGCACGCTGATCCGGGCGGTGAAGCTGTTGGTTGTCGCCTCGCGGAGGTGGAGATTGGGCGACCAGTCGTAGTCCGCGCCCGACTCGATCGCCAGGGTCACGATCGGCGCCGCGTCGAAGGCCGCGAGGAACGCCACCGAGAGGTTGGTCGTGAAGGCGGCGAAATCGTAGCTGTTGCTCCGGATGAGCACGTCCAGCGACTGCACCCCCGACTGGTAGGCCTTGGCCAGGTCCAGCGCGGTGATCGAACCGTTCGCAATCTGCGCGCTGCCGACGGCGCCGATGGCGATGGCGGTGCTTTTCACGCTGCCCGCACTGAAATGGTTGGATTGCAGGGCCCCGTCCGCGATCTGGGCGCTGCCGACCGCGCCCGTCGCGAGGTGCACGTTGGAGACCGTGCCGGCCACGAGGGAGCCGCCGCTGATGCCCGTCAGCCCCGCGCCGCCGCCGGAGAACGACACGGCGGAGACCGAGCCGCTCGCCTGCACGGCGCCGTCCGATTTCACGCGGAAGAGGGCCGCGGTGTTCGCGTCGTACACGACGAAGCCGGTCGTGCCGTCAGTCGTGTCCAGCTCGGCGGCGATGTCGCCGGCGCCGGCCGGAGCGAGCGCGGCAAGCAGGAGCCCCCCGCCGACGCGCAAGATGCAGGTTCTGTTCATGGCGCTTCTCCTCATCCGGTCAGGGCAGATCCACGCCCACCCGGTAGAAATAGGTGGTCACCGAGCTGACCTCGTCCGTGTACACGTTCTGCGGGAGCACGGGCCCGAGGCCCGAGGCGATCACGGTGAACGAGCCGTTGGTCAGGCTCTCGCGCCGCTCGATCGTGTACTCCCGGCGTGCGGCGGCGTCCCAAGTCAGCCGGAACGCCTCCGCGCCTTCCCGTTCTCCCGACACGGTGAAAACGGATTCGTCGTCGTTCGGGTCGGTGTCCGCCACGTACTCCTCGCGGTTGGACATCGTGTCGGTATCGTCGTCGTCCCCGGCCGCCGCGAGAACCCGGTCGAGGAAGTGGTCGAATTCCCACCAGTCCGGCAAGCCGTCGCTGTCCGAGTCGCCGACGAGGTCGGTGACCTGCAGGTCGTCGCCGACCGCGGCCAGTGCCCAGTCGTCGGCCGAGGCGCCGCCGAGGGCGAAAGCGTCGTAGGCGCTGCCGGGCCCGCCGTCCACGATGACCTGGTCCAGTGGGACCGCCGCGGCGGCCTTGGTCATGTGCACCTGGCCCGTGCCGCCGACCGCGCCGGCGGCGACGAGCCGGTCGAGCGAGGTGTGCGTGGCCGCGTAACACGCGAAGACGCTCCCGGCGTGGAACGCGAGCGTGTCCGTGAAGGTCAGGGTCCCGACGCTGTCGGCGGCCGCGGCGCCCGGCCCGACCGTGCCCTCGATCGACGCGGCCGCCGCGACCGTGCCGGTGCCGCGCAGCACGGCGTCCGCCTCCACCCGCACCTCGTCCGCCCGCAGCATCGAGTCCACGGCCAGCGCGCCGCCCCCGACGCGCAACGTGCCGGCCTCCGCCGCCAGGGCCGGAAGGCAGACCAGGGCGCCGACAGCCCACCACCTCATCGAAGGATGACGCCTGCCACGATCCAAGAACGCCTCCTCTGTACAGGCATCATTCTCCGCCGCGCGGAATGAATGCAAGAAGAAACGGGTCGCCGCTCGCCTGGGAATCCCGCTTTTCCCGATGGGATTCTGGTGTATAGTAACGCCCTATGTTGCCATGGGCACGCCAGTCCGGCCTGTTAGGCGGGGTGATTCTCCTCGCGAGTTCGTGCGCCCTGGTCCGGCCGGACCGGGAGCGCGCGGCGCCGGTGGACCTGCCCGGCGAATTTTCCAGCGACGGCGGCAGGGCCGTCTCGACCAACCGCTGGTGGACCTCGTTCGACTCGCCCGCGCTCGACGCGCTCGTCGAGCAGGCGCTGGCCTCGAACTTCGATATCCGCAAGGCCTGGGCCCGGCTGGACCAGGCCCGCGAACTGGCCATCCAGGCCGGGGCCGACCGGTGGCCCGGCCTGAACCTCGACGCCTCCGCGCGGCGCGCGAAAACCATCTCCACGGTCACCGGCGCGCCGGTCGCGGCGACGGCGGACACCTTCGCGCTCGGCGTGGCGGCCTCGTACGAGGTGGACCTCTGGGGCCGCGTATCGGCCGGCGCGAAGGCGGCCCGGTACGATTGGCAGGCCAGCCGCGGCGACCTGGAGACCGCCGCGCTCTCCGTCGCCGCGGAGCTCGCGGAGACCTGGTTCGCCGCGATCGAACAGCAGGCGCAGCTCCGGCTGCTGAACGACCAGCTCGAGGTCAGCCGCTCGTACCGCGAGCTGACGGAACTGCGCTTCCAGCAAGGACAAGCCTCCGCGCTGGACGTGTACCAGCAGCGCCAGCAGGAGGCTTCCGTGCGCGCGCAGATCCCGCCCGTCGAGGCGCGGCTCGCCGTGCTGAAAAACGCCCTGGCCGTGTTGACCGGGAAGGCGCCGGGCCGGCTGGACGCGGAGATTGCCGACCGGCTTCCCGACGCCCCCGCCCGGCCCGGCGCCGGCCTGCCGGCCGACCTGCTGCAGAACCGGCCCGACGTGCGAGCGGCCGCCGCGCGCCTGCGCGCCGCGGACGAGCGCGTCCACGCCGCCGTCGCGAACCGGTTGCCCACCCTGCGCCTCACCGGCGGCGCGGGCTACCAGAATGCCGAACTGGAGGATCTGTTCGACGATTGGATCTGGAATCTCGCCGCCGGACTGACGGGCCCGATCCTGGACGGCGGCCGGCGCGCCTCCGAGGCGCGGCGCACCCGCGCCGCGGCGGAGGAAGCCCTGAACGCCTACGGGCAGACGCTGCTGAAGGCGCTGCGCGAGGTCGAGGACGCCCTGGTGCAGGAGGACCGCCAGCGCGAACTGCTGGATCGGCAGCGCGAGCAGCTCGATCTCGCGCGCCAGACCCTCACCGAGGCGCGGGCGCGCTACCGGGCCGGCTTGAGCGACTACCTGCCCGTCCTGACCGCGCTGCAAACGACCCAGATCCTCGAGCGCGGCGCGATCGCGGCGCATCGCCAGTGGCTCTCGTACCGGCTGCAGCTCCACCGGGCGCTCGGGGGAGATTGGACGCGGGAACTGCAAAATCCGAAATCCGAATATCGAAATTCGAAACAATAATGAATTTCCTAATGTCCAAAACAGGGAACACGGCCTTTTCGATTCTCCATTTGAACATTCCTTCTTTCGAATTTGTTTCGGATTTCGACATTCGACATTCGAATTTTTATGGGGGGGGTCATGAACAACGTCACCGGTGAACACGTCCGTCGGCACATCGTGTGGCCGCTGCTCCTGCTGCTGGCCGCCGGGGGCGGCGCGGTATGGATGGTCAAGACCCGGCCTACAGCGGAGCACCGGACGCCCCCGGAGATGGTGGCGCTGGTTTCGATCCTGGAAGCCCGGCCCGCCACCGAGACGATCCGCGTGGCCGCCATGGGGACGGTGGAGCCGGCCGAGCGCGTGGAACTGCAGGCGGAGGTCGCCGGCCGGGTGGTTGCCCAGCACCCGCGCCTCGTGCCCGGCGGGCGCGTCCGGGCCGGCGAGACCCTCGTGAAGCTGGAGGCGGCGGACTACGAGTACGCGCTCGACCAGCAGAAGGCCGCGCTGGACAAGGCCGTCTTCGACCTGAAGGTCGAGCGCGGCCGCAAGAAGATTGCCGAGGAGGAATGGCGGCGGCTGGACCTGGACGTGAAGGTGGACGACGAGGCCCGCGCGCTGGCCCTGCGCGAGCCGCACCTGAAGGCCGCGGAATCGGCGCTCGAGGCGGCGAAGAGCGCCTTGAGCAAGGCGCGGCTGAACCTGGACCGCACGGCGGTGCGCGCGCCGTTTACCGCCGTCGTCGTGGAGGAGTACACGGACGTCGGGCAGTTCGTGCCGGCGGCGGGCCGCGTGGCCACGCTGGTCGGCGTCGAGCGCGCCCGCGTACGCGCCTCCGTGCCGGTGGAATGGCTGCGCTGGATCCCGATGCCCGACGACCTCGGTCGCGGCGGCGCGGCGGCCCGCGTTTCGCAGGATCTCGGGACCGGGTCGCCCGCGGCCCGCAACGGGCAGGTCATCCGACTGCTGCCCGACCTCGACCCGGCCGGCCGCATGGCCCGGCTCCTGGTGCAGGTGGAGCGCCCCTTCGACGAGGACGCCGGCCCGCCGCTCCTGATCGGATCCTATGTCAGGGCGGAGATCGAGGGCCGGCCGGTGGAAGACGTGTACCGGCTGCCGCGCGCCGCGATCCGGGACGGCGCGCAGGTCTGGGTCATGAACGCCGAGGACCGCCTGGAGGTTCGCCCGGTCGAGGTGGTGTGGACGCAGGAGACGGAGAGCTTCGTGCGCGGCCTGCAGCCCGGCGACCGCATCGTCGTCAGCCCGCTCGCCCTTCCCATGCCGGGGATGAAGTTGCGGGTCGAGGGGGAGCCGGCCGAAAAGCCTGAAGAAAAGCCCGAAGGGGCGAGCCCCGGCGAGCCCGCTACGCCATGAACGATCAGGAGAAAGACCGCGGCCCGATCGCCTGGATGGCCTCCAACCCGGTGGCGGCCAACCTGCTGATGCTGATCCTGCTTATCGGCGGGCTGATGATCCTGCCGCAGATCCGGCAGGAGGTATTTCCCGAGTTCGAACTGGATATCGTCAACATTTCCGTGGCCTACCCGGGCGCCGCGCCGACGGAGATCGAGCAGGGCATCCTGCTGGCCGTCGAGGAGGCCATCCGCGGCCTCGACGGGATGAAGCGCGTCACCTCGCGCGCGGCGGAGGGCTATGGGACCGTCACGGCGGAACTGCTGCTCGGCACGGACCGCGGCCGCGCCCTCCAGGACATCAAGAACGCCGTGGACCGCCTGACCACGCTCCCGGAGGACGCCGAGCGGCCGATCGTCAGCCTGGCCTCCTCGCGCCGGCAGGTCATCTCGCTGGTGGTCTCCGGCGACCACGACGAGCACGTCCTGCGCCAGGTGGCCGATCTCGCCCGCGACATGCTGCTGCAGGACCCGGACATCACGCTGGTCGAGCGCGTCGGGGCGCGGCCGCTGGAGATCAGCATCGAGGCCCCCCAGGCCCGGCTGCGGGAGCACAACCTCACCCTCGCGCGCATCGCCGACGAGCTCGCGCGGGCGACGGTCGAGGTCGCCGGCGGGGGCGTCAAGACGCCCGCGGGCGAGGTCCTGCTGCGGACCATGGAGCGACGCGACTACGGCGCCCAGTACGCCGACCTGCCCCTCGTCAGCACCGCCTCCGGGACGACGGTGCGGGTCCGCGACGTGGCGGAGATCCGCGACGGGTTCGCCGAGACGGACCAGTGGATGGTGTACAACGGCCGGCCGGCGATCGAGCTGATCGTGTACCGCGTCGGCCAGGAGAATCCCCTCGACATCTCGGCCGCCGTCCACGCCGCGGTCGAACGGCTGCGCGGCCAACTGCCCGAGGGCGTCTTCGTGGACACGTGGAGCGACCGGTCCGAACTCTACCGCGACCGCCTTCACCTGCTGCTGAAAAACGCGGCGCTGGGCCTGGCGCTGGTGATGATCCTGCTCGGCTTCTTCCTCGAGGTCCGGCTGGCGTTCTGGGTGATGATGGGCATCCCGACCTCGTTCCTGGGGGCCCTCCTGCTGCTGCCCGCCTTCGACGTGTCCATCAACATGATCTCGCTCTTCGCCTTCATCATCGCCGTCGGCATCGTGGTGGACGACGCCATCGTCGTGGGCGAGAGCATCTACTACATGCGCCAGAAGGGCCTGCCGTTCATGAGGGCCGCCGCCCGCGGGGCTCGGATGATCGCCATGCCGGTGGTGTTCTCCGTCCTGACCAACATCGTTTCCTTTGTGCCGCTGCTGTTCGTGCCCGGGACGATGGGCCTGATCTGGCGGAACATCCCGATCATTATCATCTCCGTGTTCAGCATTTCGCTCGTGGAGGCCCTCTTCATCCTGCCCGCGCACCTCGGCAAGCAGAAGCCCGAGGTGCGCGGCTGGCTGTGGCGGATCATCGAGTATCCGCAGGAGCATCTCGGGCCGTGGCTCGAGGGCTGGGTCCAGCGGCGCTACGAGCCGTTCCTGCGGATGACGACGCGGCACCGCTACATCACCGTGGCCATCGGGCTGGCCGTGCTGATCCTGACCGTCGGCTGGATCCGGAGCGGACGGATGGGCTTCACGTTCATGCCGCGCGTCGAGAGCGACATCGTCCGCGCCAGCGCCGTGCTGCCCGTGGGCACGCCGATCGAGGAAAGCCGGGCGCTCCTGGACCGGCTCCTGGCCGCGGGGGACGAGATCGTCGCCGAAAACGGCGGCCCGGAGATCGTCCGGGGCGTCATGGCGCAGATCGGGTACGGCGACCAGGGTTTCGGCCCCTTCGGCGCGGCGCGGTTCACCGACCTGTGGCGCCAGCGCGTGGGCGCCGTGCCCGGAGTCCAGTCGCTCACCTTCCGGTTCACCATCGGGCCCTCCAGCTCGCGGCCGATCGACGTGCAACTCGTCCACCCCGACCCGGCCATCGCCGAGCGCGCCGCCCGCCGGGTGGCCGACGCGCTGGCGGGCTTCGCCGGGGTCGTGGAAATCGACGACGGCATCTCGCGGGGCAAGATGCAGCTCGACTTCAAGCTCAAGCCGGCGGCCCGCAGCCTTGGCCTGACCGCCGCCGAGCTCGCCCGCCAGGTCCGCGCCGCCTTTTACGGCGTCGAGGTCCGGCGCCAGCAGCGCGGGCGCGACGAGGTCAAGGTCTTCGTCCGCTTCCCCGAGTCCGAGCGGCGGTCGGAATACAACGTCGAGACCCTCGTGCTCCGGACGCCGGCGGGCGGCGAGATCCCGCTCGGCGAGGCCGCCGACGTCCTCCGCGGCCGCTCCTACGAGACCATCCAACGCAGCGACGGGTACCGCGTGCTGGACGTCACGGCCGACATCCAGGAGCGCGTCGCCGACACCCAGAAGGTGCTCGCCGGCCTCAAGGCCGGTGTCCTGGCCGACCTTCAACGGGACTACCCCCTGCTGCAGTACTCGCTGGAAGGCGAGCAGCGGGATATGCGCGAATCGATGTCCGGGTTGTGGACCGGTTTTGGCGTCGCGTTCTTCGTGCTTTTCGCCATGCTGGCCATCCCGTTCAAGAGCTACATCCAGGCCCTGATCATCCTCGTGGCCATCCCCTTCGGCATCGTCGGCGCCATCGTCGGGCATATCCTCATGGGCTACACCTTGAGCCTCGTCAGCGTCATGGGCATCGTCGCGCTCTCCGGCGTCGTCATCAACGACAGCCTGATCCTGATCGACACCGCCAACGAGTACCGGCGGCAGGGGCATCCCGTCCGCGAGGCGATCCACCTGGCCCCGATCCGCCGGTTCCGGCCCGTGATCCTGACCTCGCTGACCACGTTCCTCGGCCTGGCCCCGATGATCTTCGAGCGCTCGCTTCAGGCGCGGTTCATGATCCCCATGGCGCTATCCCTGGGCTTCGGCATCCTCTTCTCCACGGCCATCACCCTCGCCCTCGTCCCCGCGCTCTACCTGATCATCGAGGACCTCAAGCACCTCTTCGGCCGCTCTGACGACGCGCCCGCGGAGTAACGCCCCCGTTTCCCGACCCCCGCCAGCTTGTCCGGCGGGTGAATCAGTTGGGCGGTTGACGGACGGCAGCCCCCGCTTGCTTTTCCAATGATTGTAAACCGCTTCACGGCCGTGAAGTTGTTTGTTACAATGCAGAGCCAGGCGGACGGGGCGGCACAAACGGATTGACGCTTCCCGGGCTCTCGGCGAGACTGCCGGACGCCCCCAGGACGGGGCCAGCGCCATGTACGCCTTGCACATTCTTTCCGGGCCCTGGAAGGGCAAGCGGGTGACCGTGCGCGAACCGAACCTCGTGATCGGCCGCGACGCGGAGTGCCACCTGCGCCTGCCCGACGACGAGATTTCCCGGAAGCACGCCGTGATCGAGGAGCGGCCGGACGGCCTCACCATCCGCGACCTGGGCTCGCTCAACGGCTTCCAGGTCCACCAGCAGACCGTGCGGGAGGCCCGGCTGCAGGATGGCGCCCTCCTTGAAATTGGACGGACGCGCCTGCAGTTCCGCGTCGCCACGGCGCAGGCCGGGCCCTCCCGCCGCAGGGTCGGCTGGCTGCAGGGCTGGACCGCGGTCGCCGTGGCCGCCGTGCTGATCGGCCAACTGCTGCTTCTGGTTGCGCTGTCCATGCGGGGCATGGAGCTGCTGTCCGTGGTGGAGAAGACGATCACGATCAAGGACCGCTTCACGGGCCCGCGTCCCGCGGCCACCGGCGACGTTCTGCTCGCCGAGGCCCGGGCCATCGCCGAGGAACCCGTGGCGGCCCCGGAGCCCGGCCCCGTCAGCAACGAACTCACCCGGCTTCGGGCCGACGTGGAGGACCTGCGCCGGCAGGTGGCCGAGGCCGCCGCGCCCGTGGCGCCTCCCGTCCTCCCGCCGGAAGAGCCTCCACCCGTTATCGAGCCCCCGGCGGCCGTCGAGCCCGTGCCGGAAGCGGTTCCGGCGATAGAACCGACGCCCGCTCCGGAGCTGATTCCCGAACCGGCGCCGCCGGAAGACCCGCTGATTCAGCGCGCCAAGGCCATGCTCGGCGAGGCGGCGGCGGAAATTCAGAAGGTCAATTTTCTCGAGGCCGACCAGATGCTGGAGCGCATCCAGATCATGGCTCCGGATTTCCTGCCGGCGTACATCGAGCGGTCGCGGCTCTACGAGCAGCGCGGCCTGCTGAACAAGGCCGGCGAGCAGTGGGCCATCGTCCTCCAGAAAAGCATCGGCACGCCGCTGTACGAGCAGGCCGCCGCCGAACGCATCCGGCTGGCCCGGGCCGCCGCCGCCGTGCCTCCGCCCGCGACGCCGTCCCGGCGCGCGGAATCGGCCGTCCCGGAGCGCCGGCTGCCGCGCCGCATCCGGATCGCTTCGATGGAGCAGGAAAAGCTGCCCACCTCCGAAGGGTACGAGGAAATGCGCCTGCTTCGCGTCGCCGTCCGCTCCGTGGCCAGCGAGCGCCAGCTCGATCCCGACGACATCCGCATCGCCGTCACGTTCTTCGACGAGGAACTGACCTCCCGGGAAATCGTGCCGACCTCGGCGACGGTCCCGCGCAGCCCGTTGCCGGTCGTCAGCGAGGGCGCATCCGGCGCGCCCTACACGGTCACCGCCACGTACATGCTCCCAGCCGGCAGGAGGGCGGAGGACGAGAAGGCCACGGGCAAGCGGCTCCGTTACTACGGCTTTGCCGTGCGGGTCTATTACCGCGAGGAGTTGCAGGACGAAGGGGCGAGGCCCAAGTCGCTGCTGGAAAAGGTCCGGACCCTTCCCACGCCGTTCCACTCGCCCTCCGCGGCCGCTCCCGCGGCCCCGGTGGCGGTCACGAACGCACCGGCGCCGCTCCCGGCCCTGGAGCCGGATACACCGCCCGCCGCGAAAACCCAGAGCCGGTCCAGGACAAAAAAGCCGGCCCCGAAACCCGCGCCGCCCTCGGACGCGGACGAACCGGTCGGGCGGTGACCGTCCTCCGGCCCCGCTTTCTCCGGCGACAGAGCGCCGGAGCTACAGCAGCAAATAGTCAATGACTGTCGTTCCGCGCGTCAGGATCTTCGACCCTATGCAATGCCGCGCAGGTTCTCCTTGGCCGTCGCTCCAGGCGAGAAATCTATCTGCATCGTATAGATAGCGTTATGGAGGGCGAGCGTCCACGCGAGCCGCAAAGACAGCGCCGGGCGCAGTGATTGCTCGAGTGACCGCAATCCTTACGCGCGGATTCTGGCTCCGCCGGCGGAAAAATCCTGGTTCGCTTATTCGCGGCCCGTCCGGATGCGGTAGAACCGCTGCTCGACGCCGGGGATGACATCCGTCCACACGTTGACCGGCGGGAGGCCGGGCAGGTTGGTGGCGGGCAGCAGCGGCGCGAACTCGTTCATCAGGTTGGTGGTGAACATGACGGTGTAGTACCGGCCCGTCACGCTCTGCCAGCGCACGAGGTAGCCGCCCGAGTGGCCGTCCGTCGTCAACTGGCTGGCCCGCAGCACGCTGCCGGTGTCCTTCGGGCCCGTGCCGGCGAGGAACTCGTCGCCGTCGGGCGCGCCGTCCTGGTCCCAGTCTGAAGACCCGTGTGCGGCGGTCAGGTTGCCGAAGTGCGCCTGCTCCCAGGCGTCGTCCATGCCGTCGGCGTCGGTATCCACGAAGCCGGAGAGGCGGGTGACGGTGACCGTGTCGGCGTACCAGGTCCCCGCGGAAGCCGCGCCGGGCCGGGTGACCCGCAGGTCGTTGAAGAACACGTCGTAGTCGCTGCCGCTGCCGGCGCTGTAGTTCCAGACGCGGAAGCGCGCGAGGGTCTTGTCCGCCAGGTTCTCGATGCTGCCTGTGATCGTGCGCGTCGAACTGCCGTAGGGCAGGATCTGCACGGAATAGGCGTTCGTCGCCGTGAGCCGGAAGCTGATCTCCAGCCCGGCGCCCGTCCAGCCGATATCCGTGGTATTGCCGGTGATGCTGTAGTTCGTGTCGCCGCCGTTGAAGAAGAACTGCCACAGCGTCTCGCCGCCGGCGTTCTGCAGCGCGACGCCCGCGCCGCGCCCGGAGTCAATGTAGCCGTTCTCGAACTTCACGGAAAATACGTCCGCCGTGGTCAGGGCCGAGTTGAACGAGCGTTTGGCCTCGGAGAGCTGCCCGTTGTTCGCGTACAGGCCCCAGGCCTTGGTCCCGATGTTGCACTGCGGGGCGTTGCTGCAGACGAACGCGCCGGCCTGGTTGACGTCGCTCGTGCTGGTGTACATGGACCACGCCGCGAAGCCGGTCCCGGCGTTCTGGTTGTTCGTCCAGCCCGTGTTGTAGGCCGTCGCCGAGGCGCTGTCGACGGCCGTCGTGGTCGTACCCGACACCGGCTGGTTCGTGCCGGCGACGACGATGACGTTGGCACCCTGGGCCAGCGGGATGCCGGCGGCGGACCAGGACGAACCGGCGGCGCAGGTCCCGCTGCCGCCGGTCAGGCTGTTGCTCCAGCGCAGCCAGCCCGTGATCGCCTCCTCCGCGAGGCCGGACACGGTGGCGTTGGTCGTGTCCGCGCCGACCGTCACGTTCGTCGCCGGGGTGGTGATGACCAGGCCCGTGATGTCGTCGCACCCGGCCACCGTCACCTTCCAGTCCAGTTCGTTGTTGTTGTCCCACGTGCCCGAGCCGTTGTTGAACACGCAGTTGATCTCGTAGGTGCCGACCGGCGCGGAATACGTGTATTCCCAGACGCCGCCGCCCAGCGAGGTCATGGCCGGGTCCGGGTCGATCACATCCTGCCAGTCGTTGTGCCCGACGTGGATGTACACCGGCTGCGCGGTCTTCAGGGGCCCGTCGTTGGGCGTGTACGTGATGGTCACGTCCACGCAGCCGTTCGGGGCGGGCGGATCGAAGGCCGCCGTGGACACGTTGGTGCCCGAGCCGCCGCCGTTGGTGCCGCAGTTGGAAACCGCCACGCTCCAGTTCTGCCCGCCGTTGTTGTCCCAGACGCCCGAGCCGTTGTTAAAGCAGGCGTTGATGAGCTCCGTGTTGGTCGGCGTGGTGTAGATGTAGGTCCAGTAGTCGCCCGAGCTGGTCATCGCCGGGTCGGGCGTGATCGTGTCCTGCCAGTCGTCATGGCCGACGTGGATATACACCTGCCCCGCGCCGAGCGGGCTGCCGGACTTCTTGTACTTGATCGTCACCGGGTTGCAGCCGTCGGGCGAGGCGGGATCGAACTCGACGTACGGCCCCGTGCCGCCGCCCGTGCTCTCGCCGACCCAGACGTGGAAGATGTCGCTGCGGTTGGTGTTGCCCTTGGTGTCCACGGCCTCGACGAAATAATCGATCATCGCGTCGTGCTGGCCGGCGATGGTCCCCAGGTAGCGCTGCGCGCGGTTGGCCGGGTCGGGCACGTTCGGGCCCTTGACCGACGGCCACCAGGAGGCGGTCATCGTCGCGTTGCTCCACGCGGTGACCTTCGCCGCGTTGTGGGCGTACACCTCGTTGTCGATCTCGTTCACCGGGTTGACCCCGTCGAGGTCCACGCGCCAGCAGAGCTTGACCGAAGACAAGCTGCTGACGTCGTCCACGAACGTCCACACGTCGAAATCGGACGAGGCGTTGGAGGACTCGTTCCACATCTTGCCGCCGGGATTGTAGGGCAGGCGCTGCGGCGGGAAGATGCTCGGCCCGACGGTGTCGGATCCGGGATGCCGGGCGATAACCTTGTTGGCCTCGGTAATGGCCATGTTGACCGCGCGCGTGGCGTTGCCGTCCCAAGGGTTGTTCCGGTCGTAGTCCCAGTACCAGTAGCAGGAAGTCTCGGCGTTCAGGTAGTAGTGCCAGGCCTTGGCGGTGTCGCTGCCGATGCCCCACTCGACGTCGTTCATCGTGTAGCCGCTTTCCAGGGCCTCCGCCGTCAGGACCCGGTTGATCCCGGCGACGAGGACGGACCACGAGTACATGTCCGGCATCTCGCCGCTGCGGTCCTCGTAGGAGAGCCATTTCTCGAAGTACGGCGTGCCGCCGTCGATACCGACCCAGCTCCCGGGCTCGACGTGGATGATGTCGTTCGTGTCCGGCGGGTAGAGCGAGAGGTAATCCTGCACGGAGGTGTGATCGAAATCGGCGTTGGCCTGGCACATGGAGAGGAAGTTGCCGTGCTGGCCGTTCCACGCGTCGGAGTTCTTCATGCCGTAGTTGTCGCCGTCGCTGTGGCACAGGATCAGCATGGGCTTGGCCGCGTTGTTGTTCTTGGCCACGTGCGAGCCCCAGACGTTCTCCGGCTTGAAGGCCCCGTACCCGCCGCGCCCGTTCTCGTTGCCCTCGTAGCGGCCCGCGGGCACGGCGATGATCTTCTTCCGCGCGCCGGTCCAGGGATCGACATGTTGCACATAGTGCGGCTGGTAGGCCCACGGGGCGAGGACCTGGGTCGGGGCCCAGATGTTCTGGAGCTGGACCCACTCGCTGTTCAGGGCCGTGGAGCCGGGATTGTTCACGTCCGCCTTGTTCGGGCGGCAGGAACTGCCGTCGTTCCACGGGAAGTCCGGCACGGTGCGGAAGAGGTGGCCGTTGTCCACGATCACCCACTCCATCCCCTCCTCGACGAGCGCGGGGATGATCCACTCCGCGAACGCGCACTCCGGCGGCCAGAAGCCCTTCGAGTACTGCCCGCCGGTGTCCCACACATCCTTGTACTGCTCCTTGTGCAGGCGGATCTGCATGACCATGGCTTCCTTGCTCGTCAGCGGCATCAGGCTGTGGTGAAAAGGAATGCCGACCAGGTCGAGGCGTGGATTGTTGAGCGAGGTCTTCAGGCCGTTGCGCGCCCAGCGGTAATTGCCGACCCACGAGTTGTAGCCCCAGAGGTTGTTGTTGTTCTCCGCGAGCGAGCCGGAGTAGCTCACCTGCGCGCCGGCGTGGGCCATGCCCCGGTCCGCGCCCTGCTGCACCGCGTCCTTCGGCCAGTTCCGGTACGCGTTGTACCGGTCGCCGTCCCACACGCCCGGCACGCTGAAATTGAATTCGGTGGTGTCGTTGACGCTCTTGTAGGGATAATAGATCGGCTGGTGCATGTGCCACAGGTAGGTCACGTGAAAGGGCACGGCGGAACATACCGCTCCGAGCGCGAGCAGCAGCGAAAGCGACAGGAAAAGGCCGGACTTGTTTTTGCGCATGATATTGAACTCCCCGAAATGTTGATTCGCGTCCACTCGCGGCGACGTTAGCGTATGATTACCCCCTTGCCGGAAACCTGTAAAGCGCTTTACCCGCGCGGGGCTGGGCGCCGCCACCGGGGGGGCTAAGACAAGGACAGCCGTTCTCACTTTGGCGCTTTTCCGGGAGCGTCGCGGTCGTGGCCCCCGCTGGACTTTCAACGGCCGCCCGCGGTACCGCAGGCGCTACGAGCCTGCTGTTCAGCCCAAGGTGCGAAAAAAAAGGCGAGGGGCGATAAAGCCCCCCGCCTTCACGGAGCCGCGCCGTGGCGGCTCACTCGACCTTGATGCACTCGACCGGGCAGTTGGCGGCCGCTTCCTGGGCGGCGTCCTCGGAGCCGGCGGGCACGCTGTCGCCCTTGGCCTTGGCGATGTTGTCGTCGCCCATCTCGAAGACGTCCGGGGCGGTGGTCACGCACAGCTCGCAGCCGGTGCAGAGGTCCTTGTCGATCGTCGCTTTCATGGGTTTCTCCTTTGGTGGCCGGATCAGGTCATCCGGTATTCGCTCTTGTACTTCTCCAGAATCTTGATGTAGTTCGCGCGCTCGAAGGCCGACGGGTCGGCGACGGTCTTCTGGCTCAAGAGGCCCTTCATCTGCCGGACGGACTCGTACTCGTTTTCCTCCAGCCAGTTGTCCAGGTCTTCGACCAGCGTGGTCAGGTGGCGGAGCCCTTTCTTCAGCAGCGCGGCGGTCGTCATCACCACGTCCGCGCCGGCGAGCAGGTACTTGACCGCCTCGCGCGCGCCGTGCACGCCCGTGGTCGCCGCCAGCGAGGCCTTGATTCGCCCGTGCAGGATCGCGATCCAGCGCAGGGGCAGCCGGATGTCCTCCGGCGTGCTCAAGTTCAGCGTCGAGGCCACGGTCATGTTCTCCAGGTCCAGGTCCGGCTGGTAGAACCGGTTGAAGAGCACCAGCGCGTCCGCGCCGGCCTGGTCGAACTGGTGGGCCATGTTGGCCAGCGAGCTGAAATACGGCCCGATCTTCAGCGCGACCGGGATCGTGACGGCGGATTTGACCGCCTTCAGGATGTCCAGGTACTCCTGCTCGACGGCGGCCCCCGTGAGCTTCGGGTCCGTCGGGATGTAGTACACGTTCAGCTCCAGCCCCTTCGCCCCCGCCTCCTGGATCCTCCGCGCGTACGAAATCCAGCCCTCGTGCGTCACGCCGTTCAGGCTGCCGATGATCGGGATGTCCGTCGCGTCGGCGGCCTTGCGGATCAACTCCAGGTAGGCGTCCGGCCCGACGTGGTAGTCGCCGCCCGCGGGGAAGTACGAGAGCGATTCGGCGAAGCTCTCGGTCCCGGCGGCGAGCCGGTCGTCGATCTGCTGCTCCTCCTGCCGGACCTGCTCCTCGAAGATGGAGAACATGACCACGGCGGCGGCGCCGGCGTCCTCCATCTGCCGGATCTTGTCCACGCTCTCCGAAACGGGCGCGGCGGACGGCACGAGCGGGTTCTTCAGGCTCATGCCCATGTAGGTGGTGCTCAAGTCCATGGCGTGTTCCTTTCCTTCTTACAGTTGCTCCACGGGGGCCTCGGCCGGCGCGGCGGCCATCCGCTCGATGATGCGCCAGCGCTCGTGGACGTCCTCCTGGCCCAGCTCGATCAGCCGCTTGGCCTCCTCGGGCTTGCTGCGGGTGAGCATCTTGTACCGGATCTCGTTGTAGGCGTAGTCCTTCAGCGGGACGGTCGGCTTCTTCGAGTCCAGGCAGAACGGGTTCTGGCCCTTCGCGGCGAGGTCCGGGTTGAACCGGTACAGCGGCCAGTGCCCGCAGTCGACGGCGAGCTTCTGCTGCTTGAGGCCGTTGATCATGTCGATGCCGTGCGCGATGCAGTGGCTGTAGGCCAGGATCAGCGACGGCCCTTCGTAGGCCTCGGCCTCGATGAAGGCCTTCAGCGCCTGCCGCGGGTTCGCGCCGAGCGCGACGCGCGCGACGTACACGTTGCCGTAGCTGATCGCCATCATCGCCAGGTCCTTCTTCGCCGCGGGCTTGCCGCCGGCGGCGAACTTCGCCACCGCGCCGCGCGGGGTGGACTTGGAGCACTGGCCGCCCGTGTTGGAGTAAACCTCCGTGTCGAGCACCAGCGCGTTGACGTTCCGGCCGCTGGCGAGGACGTGGTCCAGCCCGCCGTACCCGATGTCGTAGGCCCAGCCGTCGCCGCCGAGCACCCAGACGCTGCGCTGGACCAGCGCGTCGGCGATGGCGAGCAGGTGCGCGGCTTCGGGCTTCTTCACGCCCGCGAGCTTCTTCTTCAGGCTCGCCACCCGCTCGCGCTGCGCGCCGATCTCCTGCTCGTTGTGCTGCGTCGCGGCCGCGATCGCGCCCGCCAGGTCGGCGCCGACGTCGCCCGCCAGCTTCCCGAGCAGCTCCAGGGCGAACTCGCGGTGCTTGTCGAGCGTCAGCCGGAACCCGAACCCGAACTCCGCGTTGTCCTCGAAGAGCGAGTTGGACCACACCGGCCCGCGCCCCTCCTTGTTGACCGTCCAGGGCGTGGTCGGCAGGTTGCCGCCGTAGATCGAGGAGCAGCCGGTCGCGTTGGCGATCAGCGCGCGCTCGCCGAACAGGCGGGAGAGGATCGTCACGTACGGCGTTTCGCCGCAGCCCGTGCAGGCGCCGGAGAACTCGAACAGCGGCAGGGTGAACTGGAAGTCCTTGATGCTGCCCAGTTCCAGCGCGCCGCGGTCGGCGTCCGGCAGGGCGTCGAAGAAGGCCCAGTTGGCGCGCTCGGCCTCGAGGATCGGCTCCTTCTCGGTCATGTTGATCGCGCGCTTGGCGGGATTGGTCTTGTCCTTCTTCGGGCAGACTTCGACGCACAGCCCGCAGCCCGTGCAATCCTCGACGGACACCTGCACGGTGTAGCGGCGGCCCGGCTGCTCCTTGCTCTTCCACTCGACGCTCTTGAACGAGGCGGGCGCCTTCGCCAGCAGGCCCGGGTCATAGAGCTTCGAGCGGACGCAGGCGTGCGGGCAGACCAGGCTGCAGTTGCCGCACTGGATGCACAGGTCCGGCTCCCACGAGGGCACGGTGAGCGAGATGTTGCGCTTCTCCCATTTCGTCGTGCCGGTCGGCCACGTGCCGTCCGCGGGCATCGCGCTCACGGGCAGGTCGTCGCCGCGGCCCGCCATGATCTCCGCCGTCACGTGCCGGACGAACTCCGGCGCCTCGGCCGCGACCACGGGCGGCATGTCGTGCGCGCTCGTCGCCTGCGCCGGGACCGGGATCTCGAACAGGTTGGCCAGCGTCTGGTCCACGGCCTCGTAGTTCTTGCGGACGATCTCCTCGCCCTTCTTGCCGTAGGTCTTCTTGATGGACTCCTTGATCTTCGCGATCGCCTCCTCGCGCGGCAGGACGCCGGAGATGGCGAAGAAACAGGTCTGCATGATCGTGTTCACGCGGCTGCCCATGCCCGTGTCCTTGGCCACCTTGTAGCCGTCGATCACGTAGAACTTCAGCTTCTTGTCGATGATCTGCTGCTGCACCTTGCGCGGCAGCGTGCCCCAGACCTCGTCCTTCCCGTGCGGGCTGTTCAGCAGGAACGTCGCGCCGGAGACGGCGTACCGGAGCATGTCCACCTGCTCGAGGAAGATCGCCTGGTGGCACGCGATGAAGTTCGCGGCCGAGATCAGGTAGGGCGCGTGGATCGGCTCGGAGCCGAACCGCAGGTGCGACACCGTCCGGGAGCCGGCCTTCTTCGAGTCGTAGACGAAGTAGCCCTGCGCGTCCATGTCCGTCTCTTCGCCGATGATCTTGATCGAGTTCTTGTTCGCGCCGACCGTCCCGTCCGCGCCGAGGCCGAAGAACATCGCGCGCACGGTCTTGTCCGACTCCGTGCTGAACGCCGCGTCGTAGTCCAGGCTGGTCTTCGCCACGTCGTCCGTGATGCCGACGGTGAAGTGATTTTTCGGCTGGGGCTTCGCCAGCTCGTCCAGCACGGCCTTGACCATGCCCGGGGTGAACTCCTTGGACGACAGCCCGTAGCGCCCGCCGACGACCTTCGGCATGGCGGCCAGCGAGCCTGCGCCGAGGGCCTCGGCCAGCGCCGTGATCACGTCCTGGTACAGCGGCTCGCCCGCGGAGCCCGGCTCCTTCGTGCGGTCGAGCACGGCGATCGCCTTCGTGCTCTTCGGCAGCGCGGCCAGCAGGTGCTCGGCCGAGAACGGGCGGTACAGCCGCACGCGCACGACGCCGACCTTCTCGCCCTTCTTCCGCAGGAACGAGACCGTGTCCATCGCCGTCTCGGCGCCGGAGCCCATCAGCACAAGCACGCGTTCGGCGTCCGGGGCGCCGACGTAATCGAAGAGGTGGTAGGCTCGCCCGGCGACCTTCGCGAACCGGTCCATCGCCTTCTGCACGAGGCCCGGCGCGGCGGCGTAGAACGGGTTGACCGTCTCGCGGCCCTGGAAGTAGACGTCCGGGTTCTGCGCCGTGCCGCGCATGACCGGCCGCTCCGGGTTCAGGGCGCGCGCGCGGTGGGCGATGATCAGCTCGTCGCTCATCATGGCCTTGATCTGGTCGTCGTCGAGCAGCTCAACCTTGTTCACCTCGTGCGAGGTGCGGAAGCCGTCGAAGAAGTGGATGAACGGCACGCGGGACTCCAGCGTCGCGGCCTGCGCGATCAGGGCCATGTCCATGACCTCCTGCACCGAGGCGCTGGCGAGCAGGGCGAAGCCGGTCTGGCGGGTGGCCATCACGTCCGAGTGGTCGCCGAAGATCGAGAGCCCCTGGCAGGCGAGCGAGCGGGCGGAGACGTGGAAGACGGTCGAGGTCAGCTCGCCGGCGATCTTGTACATGTTCGGGATCATCAGCAGCAGGCCCTGCGACGCCGTGAAGGTCGTCGTCAGCGCGCCGGTCTGCAGGGCGCCGTGCACCGCGCCGCTGGCGCCGCCCTCGCTCTGCAGTTCGGCCACGAGCGGCACCGTGCCCCAGATGTTCGTACGGCCCTCGCTGGACCACTGGTCGGCCCACTCGCCCATGTTCGAGGAGGGCGTGATGGGGTAGATGGCGCAGACTTCGTTCGTCTTGTGCGCGACGTAGGCCGCCGCTTCATTCCCGTCGATGATCGTTATGTTCTTGGGCATCTTTACACTTCTCCGTTTCCTGGCTGCGCGTGAAAGTCTTCGGAATTGAAGATTTCAGGACAAAAAAACGGTGTACCACTACCACGAAGCCCGGCCCCGGCGCAAGAACCGACTTGGCTTTTTTTAAGATTGAACCACGGAGAACACAGAGGACGCGGAGGAGGCCGGGAAAAGGTTTTTCCAAACATTGGAAAAAAAGAGCGCAATTTTTCCAAACATTGGAAAAAATAGGCAAAAAGTTTCCAAGCATTGGAAAATCCGCTTCTGAACCCTGAACCCTGAACCCTGAACCCTCCCCCCATGCCCCACGCCGCGACAAACACATGGTCCCTCGGCGGGCTGCCATTGGCCACGCGCGCGGTCCTGGCGCCGATGGCGGGCTACACCGACCTGCCGTTCCGGCGGCTGGTCCGGTCGTTCGGCGGCGTCGGGCTGGCCTTCAGCGAGATGGTCAACCCGGACAGCATCCTGCGCGGCCGTAGCCGGAAGGTGTCGGCCCTGGTCGCCACCGCGCCGGACGACCGCCCGCTCGGCTGGCAGATCTACGGCACGAACCCCGGCCTCCTCGCCGAGGCGGCGCAATGGTTCGAGGCGCGCGGTGCGGAACTGGTGGATATCAACATGGGCTGCCCGCAGAAAAAGATCTGCAGCCGGGGCGCGGGCGCCGCGCTCATGAAGACGCCGGACCTTGCCGTCGAGATCGCGCGCCGGGTCGTGGAGTCGGTGAAGATCCCCGTCACGGTGAAGATCCGGCTCGGCTGGAACGCGCCGGATGCCGCCGTGGACCTCGCCCGCGGCCTGGAGGCCGCGGGCGCGGCCGCGCTGACGGTGCACGGGCGCACCCGCGCGCAGCGGTTTTCGGGAACAGTGGACCTCGACGGCATCCGGCAGGTGGCCGAGGCCGTGCGCGTGCCGGTGATCGCCAACGGCGACGTCTTCACGCTGGCCGCCGCCCGGGAGATGCTCGACCGGACCGGCGCGTCGGCGCTCATGATCGGGCGGCACACGTTTTCCGAGCCGTGGTTCCTGCGCGACGTCGCGCGCGATCTGGCCGGCGAGCCGCCGCTGCCGACGCCCGCCTTCGCGGAGCGAATCGCGATGATGCGCCGGCTGTACGCGGACCACCTTTCACTCTACGGCGAGCGGTTCGGCGTGTCGCTGTTCCGCCGCTGGATCCCGCGGTTTGCCAAGGGGATGGGCGTTCCGCGCCCGATGATGATCGCCTTCCTGCAGGCCGTCACACCCGCCGAGTGGGAAGAGGGGATGGCGGCGGTCGAACAGTGGGCTGCCGCGGAAGGGCGCGGCTGTTCACTCGAACGCGCGCCCAGGGTATAAGAATCCGGCATGGCGGGACATCGCGTTGCCCTTTTTCTTCTGGTCGGGCTGGCGGTCGGCGCCCGGGGCGAGTGGCCCTTCGCGCCGCCGGATCCCGGTCAGCCTTTTGCGCGGGATCACGTCATCGTCCGATTCCGACCCGACCGGGTGGCGGCGCGGTTCGGGCGGGTGACGGACGTGAACCCCCGCGACGCGGAAACCGCGCTCGGTCTGCCCGCCGGTGCCGCGCTGGTGGACACGGGCTACGGGCGCTGGCTCCGCGAGGCCCGCGGCGGCGGCGCCGCGGAGATCAGCCTGGACCGCCACGTGTACGCAAGCGTACCGCGCGGCATGACCGCGGAAGCGCTCGTGGCGGCACTGCGGGCCAACCCGGCCGTGGAGTACGCGGAACCCGACGGCATCGGGACCGGCGGGGCCACCGTGCCGACCGATCCGGATTTCGGCAGCCAGTGGCACCACCTGAACACGGTCTACACCAGCAACGACCTGCCGGCGGATATCCGGTCCACGCAGGCCTGGGATCTCTCGCAGGGCTCGACCGGCGTGATCGCGGCCGTCCTGGACACGGGGCTGAACACGAACCTCGCGGAGTTCGCCGGACGCCATGTCAACGGCTACGACTTCGCGTATAGCGACAGCAATCCCGCGGACGACAACGACCACGGCACCGCGGTCGCGAGCGTACTCGGCGCGAACGCGAACAACGGCAGCCTGATCGCCGGCGTGGACTGGAACTGCCGGATCATGCCGGTGAAGGTCCTCAACAGCGGGAACACCGGGCTCTATTCATGGTGGGCGGACGGCATCGCGTGGGCGCTGACGAACGGCGCGGACGTGATCAACCTCTCGGCCGGCGGCTCCACGAGCGACACGACCTTGAGCAACGCGATCATGAACGCCATCGCGCAGGGCGTCGTCTTCGTGACCATCACGCACAACGACGGCGGCGGTAGCATCCGGTTCCCCGGCCGGATGGAGGCGTGCATCACGGTCGGGGCGACGGACACAAACGACGCGCGCGCCTCGTTCAGCAACTACGGCTCCGCGACCGATCTCGTCGCGCCCGGCAACAACATGGCGCTCGTGTCGCGGTCGGGGACGCTGCTGACCGGCTGGTGGGGCACCTCCTTCGCCGCGCCGCAGGTCGCCGGCGTGGCGGCGCTGCTCCGGGGGCTGTATCCCGGATTGACGCACGGGCAGGCGCACACGCTGCTGACCGCCGGGGCGGACGACCAGGTCGGCAAGCCGGCGGAGGACGTGGCGGGCTTTGACGTGTATCACGGCTGGGGGCGGCTCAACGCCTATAACACGCTCGTCCTGGCCGGGACCCGCCTGGATTCCGCCGGCTGGGACCCGGCGGCGAGCCTCCGCTGGACCAGCCCGCCCAACGCGAGCAACCGCGAACCCTTCGTCGTGCAATCGGCCGCCACGGTTACGGGCGCCTTTGCCGAGGCGGCCGGGACCTTCGCGTACGGGACCAACCAGGCCCTGTGGCAAGCCGCCGCGCCGCTCGCGGGACAAGAGTTTTTCCGCATCGCCGTTACCAACCGGTAACAAGCTTGTGCTCGGGGCCGCAGAAGAGGAGAATGCGACTATCCGGGCGGCGCGCGGAACTGCCCGGGAACAGGAGGCAAGAATGAATAGACGGCTGGCGGTGTTCCTGTCGGTGGCATTGGTGGCGTGCGTTTCGGGCCTGGTGACGGGTTGCGAGGATGACGAAGACACCGCTTCGACGTCCGGTTCCGGGACGGGATCCGACTCGGGCGGACAACCGTCCTCCGAAGGCCAGGCTCCCGCCGACAGCGACGCGGCGGAGGACGATGGGGTTGATGTTTACGAGGAAGGCTACGCCGTTGAAACCGTGCTGACCGCGCCGACCCTGGCCTTCCCTCCGGACGGCTACTCGAATTCCTCCGGCATCGGCGGCACGTGGATTTCGCTCAAGTGGAATGCCGTGGAGGGCGCGGAATCCTACCGCGTCAATATCCAGGGCCAGTTCTACAACGTGGGGGCGCAGACGGAGTATGTCTACGCGACCGCGGTGGGAACCTACACCTGGCAGGTCGCGGCCATCCGCGGCTCGGAGATCAAGTGGTCGCCCAGCCGGAAGTTCACGATCGTGAATTGACCGCAACCGGCGGCGGCCGGATCGTTCAGGGATGAAGCGCGCCGTATCCGCCCGCCCGTAGCGCCGCCTCGCCTCGAGGCGAGCGCCTCAAGCCGCATGAATCCGGCTGGACGGCCCCGGCTCGAGGGCGAGCCGGGGCTACGGGCCCCACGGAATGACCAAGCGGGCATTGAAGTTTCAAGCTGGCGCGGGGGCGGGAAGAATGCCGCACTTCCAAGCGACAGGATGCTTGGAGGAAGAAATCATGAAAACGCGCCTACTTGCAGGGTGCCTGGCCGGGCTGGTTCTTGCGGGTGTCGGGTTCACGACGGGATGCGAGGATGATGACGACAGCGCGAACCCCCTGGTGATTGTCGTGACCAACGAGGTCGGGCAGGTGATTGAAGTAGAGGTCCCGGCCGGGGACGAAGAGGTGGATGAGGAGCCTGCGGACGCCGCGGCGGTCGCGGAGGGCGAGGAAGAGCCCGCGCCGATCCCGGTCGAACCCGCGCTGATGGCGCCTGTATTGATGGCCCCGGCCGACGGGATCGTCGTGGGCGCGAACGGAGGCATGGCCACGATCCCGCTCGCCTGGTTCCCCTCGAAGCGGGCGAAATCGTACCGGGTCAAGGTGGGCGGACAGGAACACGACGTCGGCACGGACTTGTCCTACATCTTCACGGGCGGGCCGGGCCTCTATGCCTGGCAGGTTGCCGCGGTGCGGGATGGCGAGGTCAAGTGGTCCGGCAAGAGATACCTGACGATTGTGGCCTTGTGATCGCGATTGCGAGGCCGTGTGCCAGCCTTTGTCACGCCCCCGTTTTGCAGCCAGGGCTAGACTTCAGCCGGACTTCTTCGCCTTGGCCATCCGGACGCGGACCGCGGCCTGGATCTGCTCCTCGGAGCGGAGCAGCTGATCCCCGGCCACGATTTCCTCGACGATGACCGGGATCAGCCCGCTGTCCATCCCGAGGGCCATGGCGAAGGAGACGCACAGGGCTTTTTCCTGCGCGCCCAGCACGCCGTCGATGATCATCATGTCCACCAGGTCGTAGAGCTGCTGGAACCGCGAGGGCTCGTCCCTGGGGATGGACAGCTTGACGCGGTCGGGGTGGGCGAGGACCTCCTCGACCTGGGCGTCCGACAGGCCCCACTTGCGGGCGAGGTAATTGAGCAGGTCCCGTTCCGCGCCGGCCAGTTTCCCGTCCCTCAACGCCACGAGGGCCAGGTTCCGGAAATGACTCATCTTCTCCGCCGAACTCCATTTTCCGCCCGTGCTGCCCATGGCTGTCTCCTTCAGGTTGGGAATCGCCGGCGAGTCTATCATCCGCCGCCACCCCGGGTCTAGCTAATGCCTCGCTCATTGTAGGGGCGCCGCTTGCCGGCGCTCGCGGGCGTCGCAAGCGACGCATGACTAAGAAATAGCCCCGAGCGCCCCTTCACGGGGCCCCCCTTCTAGGTTGACTTGGCGGCGGAAGCTGCTACAAGGGCAGGGTCGCAGCGAAAAAAACACGGAAAAACGGCCATGAAACGAACGTATCAGCCCTCCAAGGTAAAGCGGAAACGGACGCACGGATTTCGGAGCCGGATGGCCACGAAGAACGGGCGCAAGGTGCTGGCCCGCCGCCGCCAGGTTGGACGCAAGCGGCTCGTGGTCTGACGCCGCCTGCCGGGGGAATCATGACCGAAGCCGCGGGCAGCCGGCGGGCTCCGGGCGCGGTCCTGGGCCGCGAGCGGCGGTTGATCCGCTCGGCGCTGTTCCGCGAGGCGTACGACCAGGGCCGGCGCCAGTTCGGGCGCTGCATGGTGCTCTGGCTGCGGTCGGGGGAGGGCGCGGCCCTGCGCCTGGGCGTGGTCACCGGCCGCAAAGTCGGCGAGGCCGTCGAGCGCAACCGCGCGCGCCGGCGCCTGCGGGAAGTGTACCGGCGGAACCGGCACCTTTTCGGGGGCGCGTGGGACGTGGTCCTGGTCGGCCGCCGCCCGGTGCTGGAGGCCTCCTGGGCGGATTTGTCGGCGGAACTGCTGGCCCTGGCCCGCCGGGCCGGCCTGATGAAGGAGAAGACCCTGTAGTCCGCGGGAGAAGTAAACGCAAAGACGCAAAGACGCAAAGAAACGCGAAGGGAAGAGGACCATCGGGCTGTTCTTTGCGCCTTCGCGCCTTTGCGTTAAAATCCGGACTGGCCAATTCATGAAGTATGTGCTGATCGCTTTGATTCGTTTGTACCGGGCGCTGATTTCGCCCTGGCTGGGCCCCTGCTGCCGGTTCGAGCCTTCCTGCTCGGTGTATTGCATCGAGGCGCTCCAGCGGCACGGGTTCTGGCGCGGTTCGCTGCTCGGCGCGCGCCGCCTGCTGAAATGCCACCCCTTCCATCGCGGCGGGTTCGATCCCGTCCCCGTGCCGCATGCCCTTCGTTGTCCCGGAGTTGATCGATGAAAAGAAACGACATCCTGATCCTCGTCGCCCTCTTCGCCCTCTGGCTGGCCTGGCCGTCATTCGACCGGCACGTCATCAGGAAATACTTCTTCCCCGCGCCGCCGCCGGCGGCCGTCGAGGAGGCGCCCCCGGCCGATACGGCCGCGGAACCGCCGGCCCTGGCCCCGGCCGAAGCGCCGGCGCCCGCCGCGGAAACGCCCGCCCCGGCCATCGAGGCGGCCCCGGAGCCGGAGGACGCCGGCCCGGAAAGCACGGCGACGCTGGAGGACGAGCGGGTCCGGCTGGTGCTCTCCTCGCGCGGCGCGGGCGTGGCGTCCGCCGAGCTCAAGCAGTATCCCCTGACCGCCGAGGCGGGCAGCCCGCCGGTGGTCCTGGACTTCTCCGCGCGGCGCGCGCTGGCCTACGGCGGCCTGGCGGGCCTGTCCGAGGCGGTGAATTTCACGGTGGCCTCCCAGACCGGAAACGAAGTGGTCCTGGAGCACACGGCGGCCTCGGGCCTCCAGCTTCAACGGACGCTCCAACTGGCGGATGGCTACCTCCTCAAGGTGACCGACCGGTTCGCGAACCGCGGGTCGGCGGCCCTGGCAGTCCCGGACCACTCCCTGCAGACGGGCCCGATGCCCAACCTGCCGGGCGAGTCCGCGATGAGGGGCGTGGCGAACCAGGGCGTGGACACCCTGTCCCCGGGTGGCGAGGGCGTCCAGCACTGGGGCGGGAAAGTGCCGGGCTGGTTCGACGAGGTGCGCAAGGAGAAAAACCTGCCCGGCCTCCCCGAGCGGATCGAGTGGCCGCTGGATACGGCCATGGAATGGGTCGCCGCCAAGAACAAGTACTTTGCCCAGGTCCTCGTGCCCGAGGGCGGGGCGGAAAAGGCCGTGGTCCTCGCCCGCCGCGAGGTGTCCGAGGCCGAGCGGCAGGACCCGGCCGCCAAGCCCCGCGGGGCGGTTCTCGCCGACATGGCCGTATCGGTCCAGTTTGCTGGCACCGTGCTGGCGCCGGGCGACGCCTTCACCCGGACGGTCCAGTACTACATCGGGCCGAAGAAGTTCGACGTCTTGAGCCGCCACGGGCAGCACATGGTCGACGTGATGGAGTTCGGGTTCTGGGCGGCCATCGGCAAGATCCTGCTGCAGGTCATGAACGGGATCCACCGGGTCCTGTGGCCGCATAACTACGGCATCGCGGTCATCCTGCTGACGGTCCTCATCCGCGTCGTGTTCTGGCCGATTACGCGCAAGAGCACGGAGAGCATGCGGAAGATGCAGGAGATCCAGCCGCTGGTCACCGCCGCGCGCCAGCAGTACAAGGACAGCCCGCAGAAGCAGCAGCAGGCGATCATGGCGCTCTACAAGGAGCACAAGGTCAACCCGCTGGGCGGCTGCCTGCCGATGCTTATCCAGATCCCGGTGTTCATCGCCCTCTTCGTCGTCCTGCGCAGCGCCATCGAGCTGCGATTTGCGAGCTTCCTGTGGATCCGCGACTTGAGCCAGCCGGAGAACCTGCTGGCGGGCAAACTGCCGTTCGGGTTGTCGCTGAACCTGCTGCCGATCCTCATGGCGGCGACCATGGCCTGGCAGCAGAAGCTGACGCCCTCCGGCGGCGACCCGAACCAGCAGAAGATGATGATGTTCATGCCGATCATGATGCTGGTGCTGTTCTACAATTTCGCCTCGGGCCTGTCCCTGTACTGGACGACAAACCAGTGCCTGATGATCGCGCAGCAGCTGGCGGCGCAGCGGCGCAAGAAGGCCCGGGAGGCGGCCGCGGCGGCGCGGTAGGCGAGGAGGAAGCCATGAGCGACCAGGACGCAGTCTCGCAGGTACAGGACGAGGCCCGGCAGACGCTGGGCGAGTTGCTCCGGCTGACCGGATTCGAGGCGAAGGTTGAGGCGTCGGCGCCGGAGGAGCAGGAGGTGCTCCTGCGCGTCGAGTGCGCTGACGCGGCCCAGTTGATCGGGCGGAAGGGGCAGGTCTTGGACGCCCTCCAGTTCATCCTCGGCCGCATGCTCCTGCGCAAGGCCGGCCGCGACGTGCGGTTCGTCGTGGACGTCGGCGACTACCGCGAGCGCCGCAAGGAACAGGTCCTGCGCGAGGCCATGGCCGCGATCGAGGAGGTCAAGCAGACCGGCCGCCCCGTCAAGCTGCCGGCCATGTCCGCCCACGAGCGGAGGCTGGTCCACCACCTGGCCGCCGAGACGCCCGGCTTGGAAACGTTTTCGGAACCCACCGCGGAGGACGGCCGCAAGCGCGTGGTCATCAGCCCGGTGGGGGAATCCGCGCCTCCGGCCTGAAGCGATTCCGCCCTGTAGTTCCGGCGCTCTGCCGCCGGAAAAGAAAACGGCCCGCCCCGCGAGGGGACGGGCCGTTTCGCGTATCCTGCGGATGCAGGATTAGAACTGGAACCGGCCGCCGAGGCCGAAGAACAGGTCGTCGATGTGAATGATTTCACCGTAGAGCGAGAGCTGCTCGTTCAGGTCGAACAGCACGCCGCCGGCGATGGCGACATCCGTCTCGTCTTCGCTCGCGTCGCCGACGCCTTCCCAGTCGACCTCGACATCGGAGTAGTTCATCCCGAGGAACCCGTAGGGCGTGAACTGCTCGATGGTCTTGCTGACGAGGGCCCCGACGTTGACGAACAGCCAGTCGGCGTCGACGTCATCGGTTACCTCGTAGCTGGCCATGCCGATGGTTCCGCGAAGGGCCACGTCCACGGGCAGGTCCAGGGGCAGGGTGTATTTGCCGCCGCCCTGGTACGCCAACCCGGCGTCGCCTTCGTCCGGATCGATCATGCCCAGGTCGGCAAACAGCGCCAGGCCTTCCATCACGCCGAACGTGACCCGCCCGCCGTATCCGTTGGCGTCGTCGCCCACGACCGCGCCACCCGATACGCGAATCAGGCCCGCCTCGGGCGCCGCGGCGCTGTCCGCGTACGGAAGCCCTGCAAACTGGGCCATTGCCGGCGCGGCCATGGCGCACATCATCGCGACCACGATCAACTTCTTCATGCACTTCCTCCTGGTTGGTTTGCCTCCCCACAGGCTGACAATAAAACAACCTGTGGGACTATTTTTAATCGCTATCACAACATATGGGGGGCGTCAAATATATTTTTCTGGATTTATTTTCTCCGAATCGGGCGCCATCCTCTATGGGATTGCCTCCGGAAGCTCGCGCTGATACATGTCTCCGGCGTTGCGAAACGACTGAACCGGGAGAGGGCGTGAGACGCATTTTATGGGCCTGCCTGCTCGCGGCCCTGTGGCAGGACGCGGGGGCGCAGACACTGGCCCAGCGGGTGCTGGCCGCGTACGACGCCGTACACAGCGTCAGCTGCGAGGTGCGCCGGGACACGGAAACGGCCGGCGGCAATTCCAGCCGCGCCTTGAGCCGGGTCTACTACCAGCGCCCGGACCGCCTTCACGTAGAGAACGTTACGCCCGTCAAGCGCCGCATCGTTTCCGACGGGCAGACGTTCTTCAGCTACATCGAGGGCGACCCGAAAGGATTCTCCCGGCCGGTTTCGCAACTCAACGAGGAGATGACGATCCAGCTCCGCAAAGTCCCCGGCACGGCGATGGATCACCTGATGAAAATCGGTGATGCCGCTGAAGCGGAACTGCCCGCCGCCGGGGAGTTCCCGGTTCGCCGCGGATACGAGGTCGGCCGGCTGTTCGTGGTTCTTTCCGCCGATCCCGAGGGCCGCCTCGCCCGGATCGAGTTCTTCGATTCCCCGGAGATGAACAACCGGACCGCCCAGTACGAGTACAGCGCGTTCCAGGAGGCCGCGGCCGGCGCCTGGATCCCGTGCCTGCACCGGGGCACGCTGTGGGCGGGCGGCGTGGAGACCCGCGAGACGGTGCGCATCGGCAACCTGATTGTCAACGGGCCGATCGCGCCGGGCCTCTTTGTCGCCGCGCCCTTTTTCAAGGGCGTCGAGTTTGTGGACGATTTCGGGAAAATCTATGAATAACGGGCGGCTCGCACGCCGCCCGCAAAAAAGCTTGCGCGCGGGATTTGTAAACGTAGAGTAGAACCTATCGGAAAGGAGAAAGCATGAAGAAGATGATCGTCGGAATGTTGATTGCGGCGTTTGTTCTGGCGGGGATGGCCCCGGTGCAGGCGGCGGATAAGGGCGCGGGCCGCGGCGGCTTCATGGGCTTCATCGCGGGCTGTTGCTTCGGCATCCGGGCCGGCGCGGCGTACAACGATGGCAAGGAAATCCACTGGCGCGAATGGATCATGCTGGTGCCGATCGTCAGCATCGTGGTGGCGATCTGGAACGGCATCGACGGCGCCAACGGCGTGACCAGCGCCGATTACGCCAAGCAGTACGGCGCGACCTACTACTAAGACCGGCCGTACCGTCATGCGTACGAGGAGGATTCCGGGTGGACGACCCGGGATCCTCCTTTTTTTTCTCGCGGCGCGGCTGGGCGCGGCGGACGGCGAGCTCGCGCGGGAGCTTTTCGAGGAGGGCCGCTGGACCGAGTGCGCGCGCGAAAGCCGGCGCGTCCTCCTGGCCGATCCGGGAAACGAAACAGCCGCGCTCCAGCTCGCCGTCGCCCGGCTGCGCCTCGGCGGAACCGACGGGCAATCGCTGGCCGCCTTGACGGCCGCCCGCGATCCGGAGATTCGCGCCGCCGCCGCGTACGAACTGGGCCGGCTGAACTGGGCCGCGGGCGATCCCGCGGCCGCCTTCACCGGGCTGCGGCAGGCCTTCCTGGAAACGCGCGCCCAGCCGCTGTCCCTGCGGAGCGGCTGCTCGCTGCACGAGCTGCTCCGGGCTTTTCCAAACCTTGGAAAAAACGACCCCGCCCTCGTCCAAACATTGGAAACCTGCCGGCCGCTCTGGAGCCGCGAGCTCCGGGCGGAATGCGCCGCGCCGGAAGCCGCCGCCCGCCGGGAGGCGTGGCTCTCGAAGCCCGGCCGCTGGATCGTCTCTTTCTACCGCTCGCAGATTTCGCCGGCCATCGCCGCCCGCTGCTCGCTGGAACCGAGCTGCTCGGCCTACTTCCTTGCCGCCAGCCGCGCGCACGGCCTGCTCGGGCTGCCCCTGATCGCCGACCGGCTGGTCCGCGAGCCGTCCGTCGTCGCCGCCGGCCGGAACCCGCTTCCGGAAGGCGGCGCGCCGCGTTTCGCCGACCCGGTCTCCAATCACGATTTCTGGTTCCATGCCGGGGGAGGTGAATGATGGTCTCGCGGACTTGGAACATCTTCGCGGTCCTGGCGTGGCTGGCGCCGTTCGGCGCCGCGGCGCAGGGCTCCCCGGGTCTGGCGTTGGAACTCGCCGCGGAGGGCGACCACGCCGGCGCGGCCCTGGAGTACCGCCGGCTCGCGGGCGACGCGCCGTCCGGCGAGGCCCGGGGCGGCTGGTACTGGGCCTCGGCCTACGCATACTGGAGCGCGGGCGAATACGAACTCGCGGACCGGATGCTCAATCGCGCCGAGGACGCGCAGCCCGCCCTGGGGACGCCCGCGCTGCTCCTGCGCGGCGAGAACGCCCAGTCGGCGCGGAAGTGGGCGGAAGGCGATTTCTATTTCGAGAGCGTCCTGCGCGGCGGGGGCGGGGACGACGAGAAGACGTTCGCCAGCCGCCGGCTCGCCGTCGGCCGGCTGCGGCAGAAGGATCCGGCCGGCGCGGCCGCCGCGCTGGACCGCGCGCCCGTTCCCCAGGCCGCCGCCCGCGCCGCGCTGGAGGCATACACCCGCGGCCGGGACAAGAGTCCGCGGGTCGGCGGCCTGCTCGGGATCGTTCCCGGCTTCGGCTATTTCTACGCAGGCGAATGGGCCAGCGGCGTCCGCTCGATCCTGCTCAACGGCCTGTTCCTGTTCGGCATGGTCGACACGGCGGACAAGGACCAGTGGGGCGCCTTCGCGGTCATCACCTTCTTCGAGTTCACCTGGTACTCCGGCAGCATCTACGGCGGCATCGACGGCGCGCACCGCTACAACCGCGACCGGCTGGAAGCGGCGGCGGGCGGAATCGGCGGCGCGGCCGGATTCGCGCCTGACCCCGGCGGCCTGCCGGCGATCCGGCTGAACTTCCGGTTCTAGTATCGCGCCCCCTGCCGGCTTGTCCGGCAGGAGCGGAAGGCGGGGGCTGCCGCGCGGGACGCGGCGTCCCCCCGCCTTGTTCACCGGCGAGGCAAGCTCGCCGGGGTACCGGTTTGTGTTGAACTCCCGCGCGCCTGCCCATAACGTCCCCGGTATGCGTTGCCGCATTCACCGCCTGATCGGCCTGGGGGCCCTGCTTCTTTTTTCCGCGCGCGCCTTCGCCGCGATGGAGGAAACACTGCGCTACGAACTGGTCTGGGGCCTGATCCGGGTCGGCACCGCCGAGGTGACGACGCGGCTCGTCGAGGAGGAGGGGCGGCCGCTGCTCCGCTTCCGCTTTACCGCGAAGAGCAATCGCTGGGTGGAAAAAATCTATCCCGTCGAGGACTGCATCGACAGCTTCATCGAGCCGGAAACCGGGCTGCCCGTGAAGCTGGTGAAGAAAACGTCCGAGGGCTGGTTCCGCTGCGACGACGAACTGCGGTTCGACCGCGAACGCGGCGTGGCGGCCTGGGTCGACCACGTCCGCGGCACGAACACGGAGTATGCCGTCGCGCCGGGCGCGCACGATTTCTTTTCCCTGATGCGCGGCATGCGGGAACTCGACCTGCGGCCCGGGCGCGAGGACCGCGCGACGATCGCCGCCGACGACCGGACGCATAACCTGGTGATCCGCGTGGAGAGGGAGGAGCACCTTGCCCTGCGCGGCGCGCGGGTCCGGGCGTACCGGCTGCGCATCACCAGCGAGCAGGAGGGGCTCTTCGTGCGCAAGGTGCCCGGCGCGGTCTGGATCACGGCCGAGCCCCCGCACACGGTGGCGCAGATGCAGGTGCGGGTGCCCGTGGGCAGCGTGCGGGCGGTGCTGCTGGACGAGTCGAAATGAAAAAGGCCCTCGTATTCATGGCTTGGGTGCTGGCCGCGGGCGGGAGCCTGCACGCCGCGTCCTCCGCGCCCGCGGGCACGGGCTCGTTTTCCCCGCTGGCCCGGCAGCTCTGGAAGGCCGGCGGGCCGGGCTGGGTCCGGTCGGAGAAGGACTCGTTCCACGTCTACGGCCGCTCGCCGTGGGAGGTGGCGGATGTCCGGGCGGAGGCGGAACTGGCGTGGGAGGCCATCGGGGAGAGCCTGGGCCCCGATCCCGCGCCGCGCCCGGCGCGGATCTTCGTCGTCGGCGACCGGGCCCTCTGGGACCGCGTGCTGCGCGGCGCGGACCGGCGGAGGGACAGCCTGGCGATCCAGGCCGGCGACGAGATTTTCCTCCTGCGCGAGCCGGATACCGAGGCGGACCGGGGCCGCCTGCCGCACGAGCTGGTGCATCTCAAACTGTGGCGGCGGTTCGGCGACCGCATCCCGCTCTGGCTGGACGAGGGGATGGCTTCCCACCTGGGCTGGGCCGCGGCCGCGCGGGTGGCGCGGGCGGGGCGGACGCCGCTGAACCGCGCGAAGCCGTATTACGCGGCGGCCCAACTGCAATCGCCGGACGCGGTCCAAGCGGTCCGGACCTACGACGCGATGGGGCCGGCGTTTTACCGGCAGGCGGAGGAAATGGTGGCCGCCGTCGCGCGGCGCGCGGGCGACGGGCGGCTGGGCGAGTTCGCGGAATCCGTGGCGCTCGCGGGCGTTTCGTGGCAGGATTACCTGAAGCAAATGGGCCTGTCCGACGTCGAAAGGGAAGACGCGGAAAAGGAAGCGCGGGATCGTGTGACCGGGAAGACGCAATGAAGGCGGGCGCGGAAAAAACAAAGAAAACGGCGAAACCGGCCGGCGGCGGCGCGGAGCGCAAGGCGGTCTACCTCGTGTACGGCGAGGACGAGTACCGCGTGCGCACACGCGCCCGGGAACTGGTGGACTCGTTGTGCCCGCCGGCCGAGGCGGCGTTCGGGCTGGAGGTCATCGACGCCGCCGTCGAGAACGCGGCCGACGGCGTCCTCGCGGTGCGGCGGTGCCTGGAGGGCCTGCGCACGGTGGGTTTTCTCGGCGGGCGGAAGACCGTATGGCTGCGGGACGCGACGCTGTTCGCCAAGGACGTCGCCGAGGACGTGAAGCGGGCGGTGGAGGAACTCACGGGGCAGCTCAAGGCCGGGCTGCCCGCGGGGCAGACGCTGGTGGTCAGCGCGCTGAAGGTGTTCCGCGGCTCGGCGTTCTTCAAGGCCTGCGAGGCCGCGGGCACGGTGGAGGAATGCTCGAAGCCGGACAAGCCCTGGCTGCAGGCGGACTATGCCCGGGGCCAGGTCGTGGAGGCGCTTCGGCAACACGGAGTGAAACCCGTCGGCCGGGCGCTGGATATCTTCCTGGATCGCGTCGGGATGGACACGCGGCAGATCGTCCAGGAGGCGGAGAAGCTGGCGGTGTATCTCGGCGACCGCAAGGACGCGCGCCCGGAGGACGTGCAGGCGATCGTGTCGCTCTCGCGCGAGTCCATGGCGTGGGACCTGGCCGACGCCGTGGGGGCGCGCGACCTGCCGGGCGCGCTGAAGATCCTGCGCCAGCTCGTTTTCCAGGGGGAGAACCCCATCGGGCTGCTGCACGCGCTGGAGTCCCGGTTCCGGGAGCTGATCGTTTTTCGCGAGGCGCTGGACCGCGGCTGGGCGCGGCCCACGGGCGAGGGGTACGGCCGGAAGCTCGCGTGGCGGGAGGGCCCGGAGATCGACGCCGCGCTCAAGGCCCTGGGCAAGGACCCGCGCGAGGGGCACTGGTTCCGCGGCATGAAGCTGGCGGAGCAGGCCCAGCGTTTCAGCCTGGCCCAGCTGCGAACCGGCCATGCGATCCTGGTGAAGACCCACGAGGCGATGGTCAGCTCGGCGGTTCCCGACGCGCTGCAACTGGAGTTGCTGCTGCTGCGTTTGCTGGCGCCCGGCTCGCGGGACGCTCGCCCTCCAGGTTGAAAATGGAGGCCGCACCTTTGCGGGCGGGCATGACAGCCGGCGGGAAACGTGCTAAAGTCCATCGATTTTTGAATAGCCGCGGAATGAAATCATGATCCTGATCCTGCAGCCCAACGTGGACCTGGAGGGGCCGGAGTACCGCCACCTGTCCGAGGCCCTGGCCCTGCTGCCGAACGTGCAGACGCGGGTGCACCACGTCAGGGGCGCGCAGCAGACGCTGACGGAAATTTACCTGATCGGCGACACGAAGCTGCTCTCGATGGAGGACATGCGCAACCTGCCGTGCGTCGAGAGCGTGGTCCGGGTCTCGCAGTCCTACCGGGTGATCGGCCGCCACAAGGACGACCACCGGGCGACTTCGTTCGAGTATAACGGGGTGCGGTTCGGGCAGGACACCTTGCACGTCTTTGCCGGGCTCTGCGCGGTGGACCACCGCGAGAACGTCGAGCGGATGATGAAGGCGCTGCGGGACCACGGCCAGGTCTGCACGCGCATGGGGGCGTACAAGCCGCGGACGAATCCCTACTCGTTCCAGGGCCACGGCGCGCACTGCCTGCCGTACGTGTTCGAGCTGGCGGGCCGCTACGGCATTCGCGTGATCGCGATGGAGATCACGCACGAGGATCACATCGACCAGATCCGCGCGGCGCTCGACGCGGCGGGCCGGCCGACGGGCGTGATGCTGCAGATCGGCACGCGCAACGTGCAGAACTTCGAACTGCTCAAGCACGCGGGCCGGCAGCAGGAGTTCCCGATCCTGTTCAAGCGCGGGTTCGGCATCACGCTGGAGGAATCGCTCAACGCGGCCGAGTACCTGGCCAGCGAGGGCAACCAGCGGATCGTCTTCTGCCTGCGCGGCGTGAAGACGCACATGGGCGACCCGCACCGGAACCTGGTGGACTTCGCGCACGTCCCGGTGGTCCAGCGCCTGACGCGCCTGCCGGTGTGCATCGACCCGTCCCACTCGGTCGGCGGGCGCGGCCGCGCGCCGGACGGCCTGCTGGAGGTGTTCCATGTCACCGCGCAGGGCGTGGTGGCGGGCGCGAACATGGTGCTGGTGGATTTTCATCCCGACCCGGACCGCGCGCTCGTGGACGGGCCGCAGGCGCTGCACATGGACGAACTGGGTCCGTTCCTGGAGGATGTGCGGATCGCGCGGGAGGCCTACGAGCGGCGGCTTCAACGCCGGGCGGCCCACAGCGGTCCAAGCGGTTCCTGAAGCATGAAGAAAGCGCTTACAGCGGCGGGGTTCCTGGCGCTCGCGGCCGCGGGGTGGGCCCGCGCGGCGGAGCCCCTGCCCGAGCTCTGGTTCCCCGTCGGCGAGAAGCTGACCTACCGCATCTACTGGGGCGTGTTTAAGGTCGGGATCACGACGGCCACCACGGGCTGGGTCGAGGAGGACGGGCGCACGCTGCTGGCCATCCGGTTCCGCACGCGCACCAACCGGATTCTCGAGAAGCTCTATCCCGTGGATGACTTCCTGGAGGCGATCATCGACCCGGTGACCTTCCTGCCGCTCCGGTTCACCAAGCGGCTGAAGGAGGGGCGCTACCGCGCGGATGAGACCACGGAGTTCGACCACGCGCGCGGCGTGGCGCGCTGGCGGTCGAACATGACCGACAAGAGAAAGACCTTCGACATCGAGCCCGACACGCGGGACGTCATCTCGTTCATGTACTTCATGCGCTCGCGCCCGCTGAAGATCGGCGACACGGTCCACGCGCGGGTGATGGCCGACGAGAAGCTCTACGACCTGTACGTCAACGTCCGCCGCCGGGAGAACCTCAAGCTGCCGGAGATGGGCCGGCGGCAGAGCGTCAAGCTGGAGCCGGAGGCGGCCTTCAACGGCTTGTTCGTGCGCAAGGGCAAGCTGTGGATGTGGGTCTCCGACGACAAGGACCGGTTCTGCACGAAGCTCGCCGCGAAGGTGCCCGTGGCCAGCGTCTCGCTCTGGTTGAGCAAAGTCGAGATCGAGCCCGACCGGGTCGTGACCGGCGACATAGGGGAAGATGAACTCGAGGTGGACGATGAGCCTCCGTCCTGAACGCGCGCGGGATCTGCTGGCGGCCTTCCCGCGGCAGCGCATCCTGGTGATCGGCGACCTGATGCTGGACCGGTATATCTACGGGTCCGTTCACCGCATCTCCCCCGAGGCGCCGGTGCCCGTGGTCTCGGTGACCCGCGAGAAGAGCATGCCGGGCGGCGCGAGCAACACCGCATGGAACATCCAGTCGCTCGGCGGAAAGACCGTGATCGGCGGCATGCTGGGGAAGGATGCCGCGGGGGCGGACCTCAAGGCGGTGCTTGCCGGCGGGGGCGTCGGGCTCGAGGGCCTGCTGGAACTCGAGGGCTTGCGGACCACCGTCAAGACCCGGATCATCGCCGAGCGCCAGCAGGTCGTCCGCGTGGACTGGGACGACCACGTGACCGTTGGCGAGCCGACGGCAAAAACATTTTGCGGGCTGATTGAGCGCGAGGCGCGGCGGGCGACGGGGATCATCATCGAGGACTACGGCAAGGGGGTGGTCCGCCAGGCGGTCGTGGACGTCGCGCTCAAGGTCGCGCGCGAATCGGGCATCCCCGTGGGTATGGATCCGAAGGAGAGCCAGGAGCTCGACGTGCGCGGCATCACGCTCGCCACGCCCAACCGGCGCGAGGCCTTCCACCTGGCGGGCGCGCCGGAGACCCGCCCGCAGGCCCATCCGCTTGAGGACCAGGCCCTGCTGGACGTGAGCGAGCGGCTGCTGGAGAAATGGCGGGCCGCGCAGATCCTCGTGACGCTGGGCCCGCAGGGCATGCTGCTGCGCGGCCGGGCGGGCGAGTTGCATCACGTGCCGACCCGGGCCCGCGAGGTATTCGACGTCAGCGGCGCCGGCGACACCGTGATCGCGACCTGCGTCCTGGCCCTGGCCGCGGGGGCGACCCCGATCGAGGCCGCCGAGTTGGCGAACTATGCCGCCGGCGTCGTCGTCGGCAAGCTGGGCACCGCCACGTGCACGCCGGAGGAACTGCTGGCGCATATGGGGAAGTGAAGAGGGAATGGTGAATAGTGAGTGGTTTTTCTTGTCCGGGACACCATACGTGAAAAGCGCATGTAACATGTTTGTTTTCAACGCCCAACGCCCAACGCCCAACGTCCAGATTCCAAGGTCCGGAGCGGCTTCCATCGGACGTTGGAAGTTGGATGTTGGTTGTTGGACGTTGAGGTCTCATGGCTGTTTCCATCCGGCCCCTGGGACCGGCGGCCCAACTGAACCCTGAATCCTGAACCCTATGACCCTTATTCTCGGCATCATCCCTTCCCGGTACGCCTCGGTCCGTTTCCCCGGCAAGAGCCTGGCGCTGATCGCGGGCAAGCCGCTGGTCCAGCGCGTGGTCGAGCGCGTGCAGCTCGCGAAGCGGCTGGACGCGGTCCTGGTCGCCACCGACGACGAGCGCATCGCGGCGGCGGTCCGCCCGCTCGGCGTCGAGGTGGTGATGACCGATCCCGCGTTGCCTTCGGGCACGGACCGGGTTGCCGCGGCCGCGCGCGGGCGCGGAGCGGACATCGTGATCAACATCCAGGGCGACGAGCCGCTGGCCGACCCGGGCGTGATCGACCGGCTCGCGGAGGTCATGGCGTCGGAGCCGAAGTGGGACATGGCCACGCCGGCGTGCCGGATGGAGGACGGGCCGGAGGTGGACCAGCCCGCGATCGTCAAGGTCGTCTGTGCGGCGGACGGTGCGGCGCTGTACTTCTCGCGGTCGCGCATCCCGCACATCCGGGACGCGGCGGACGCCCGGGGCGCGGGGCCCGTATACTGGCAGCACATAGGGATTTACGCCTACCGCCAGGCGGCGCTGGAACGGCTGGTCGCGGAGCCGCCGTGCCGGCTGGAGAAAATGGAGAAACTGGAGCAGCTCCGCGCGCTGCACCTCGGCTACCGGATCAAGGTCATCGAGGCCGCCCGGCCCGGTCTGGGCGTGGATCTGCCGGAGGACGTGGCCAAGGCGGAGGAGAGGTTGAAGGAAGAGAGTGAATCGTGAATGGTGAATTGTGAATGGTAGCGCCCCGATTTGAGACACCATCCGTGAAAAGCGCGTGTACCATAATTGTTTTCAACGTCCAACGCCCAACGTCCGACACCCAACTTCCAAGGCGTGGAACGGCTTCCATTGGACGTTGGAAGTTGGATGTTGGTTGTTGGGCGTTGACTCCGTTTCCCCCTGAACCCCGAACCCTGAACCCTTCTTATGTCCACCATTAAAACCATCCGAGTCGGGAACGTGCCGGTGGGCGGGCGCGCGCCGCTGGTTCTCATCGCGGGGCCGTGCGTGATCGAGAGCCGGGCGATGTGCCTGGACCTGGCGGGGCGGCTGGCGCGCTGGTCGAAGAAGGCCGGCGTGCCGCTGATCTTCAAGGCCTCGTACGACAAGGCGAACCGGACGTCGCACCGCTCGTTCCGCGGGCCGGGGCTGACACGCGGGCTGGAGATCCTGGCGGAGGTCAAGGAGCGCTTCGGGCTGCCGCTGCTGGTGGACGTGCACCACGAGACCGAGGTGCCGCTGGCGGCGCGGGTCGCGGACGCTCTGCAGCTCCCGGCGTTCCTCTGCCGGCAGACGGACCTGGTGCTGGCGCTCGGCGAGAGCGGGCGCGTGGTGAACATCAAGAAGGGGCAGTTCCTCGCGCCGTGGGACGTGCGGCACGTGATCGCGAAGGTCGAGAGCACGGGCAACCGGAAGATCCTGCTGACCGAGCGCGGCGCGAGTTTCGGCTACAACACGCTGGTGGCGGACCTGCGCAGCCTGCTGGTGCTGCGGGAGACCGGCTACCCGGTGATTTTCGACGCCACGCACAGCGTCCAGGCGCCGGGCGGGGCGGGGGACCACACGGGCGGCGACGCGCGCCACGCGCCCGCGCTGGCGCGGGCCGCGGTGGCGGCGGGCTGCGACGGGGTCTTCGTGGAAACGCACGTCCGGCCGGAAAAAGCCTTGTCGGACCGCGAAAACGCGATACCGTGGTCCGCCCTCGACGGACTGTGGAAACAACTGAAAGCGATCGATGACGTGGTGGACTGACAGGAACAGGGAGGGTCGGGGTCCATCCCGACCTGGGCCGGCGTGGAAGCCGGCCCTCCCGGCGCTGGCCCTGGCGTTCGTGTTCTGGGCCGCGCCGGCGCGGGCGCAGTTCGGTTCGACCGGCGCGGTGCAGACCGTCTCGGGCTTCAAGGTGCCGGACTACGACGAGAACAACAACCTGAAGAGCATCCTGTACGGTGACTTCGCGCGCGTCCGCCCGGACGGGATCATCGAGATCACGAACCTGAAGATCGAAATGTACAAGGAGGGCGCCGTGGAGATGACGGTGACCTCGCCCAAGTGTATTTATAACCAGAAGGACAGCACGGCCCGGTCCAACGAGGACGTGGAGATCCTGCGGGAGGGCCTGCGGATCACGGGGACGGGCTTCTGGTGGAACGCAAAGCAGGAGCGGTTCGGACTTTACAGCAAGTCCCGCGTGGAGATCCGCGGGGTCAAGGGGAGCATGGAATCGGGAGGGCTGCCATGAAACGTTTTCTAATACTGGCCTGCGGCCTGGCGCTGGTCGCGCCGGCTGCGATCGCGGCGGAAGCCGAGCCCGCGGCGGCGGCCGCCGCCGAGGAGCAGGACCCGGCGACGGTGATCACCTCGGACCGGCTGACGTTCGACGCGAAGCAGCGGGTCGCGCTGTTTGAACACAACGTCCTGGTGACGGACCCGAAGATGCAGCTGGCGGCGGACAAGCTGACGGTGTCGTTCGACGAAAAGGGCCAGGCGAAGGTCATCAAGGCGGAGGGGCGGGTGACGATCACGCAGCTCGACCGCTCCGCCCAGTCGGAGATGGCGACGTACGACGTGCCCACGGGGAAGATCGTGCTGACGGGCAAGCCGCGGATCACGCGCGGGCGGGACGTGCTCGAGGGCGACGTGATCACCTACTGGCGGAACGAGGATCGAATGATTTGCCAACCCGGCGCCCGGCTGCTAATCTATCCTGAAGAGGGCGGCGTGAAGGATCAGTTCAGAGGAGAATAAGCGCGTGGCGTCGCAAAGCACTGGACTGGTCGAGGCCCGGCAGATCGTCAAGGCCTACCGCGGCCGCCGGGTCGTCAACGGCGTGGACCTGTCGGTCCAGCGCGGGGAGATCGTCGGGCTGCTCGGCCCGAACGGCGCGGGCAAGACGACGAGTTTCTACATGATCGTGGGCCTGGTGCGCCCGACGGCCGGGCAGGTGTATTTCGAGGGGCGGGAGGTCACGCGGATGCCGATGTACCAGCGGGCGCGGCTGGGCATGGGCTACCTGTCGCAGGAGCCCTCGATCTTCCGGCGGATGACGGTGGAGCAGAACGTCCTGGCGATCCTCGAGACCCTGCCGATCACGGCGCGCGAGCGGAAGCGGCGGCTGGGCGAGCTGCTGGAGGAGCTGAAGATCGGCTACCTCGCCAAGCAGAAGGCCTACACCTTGAGCGGCGGCGAGCGGCGGCGCCTGGAGATCACGCGCGCCCTGGTGACGCGCCCGTCGCTGATCCTGCTGGACGAGCCGTTCAGCGGCGTGGACCCCCTGGCGGTCTTCGACGTGCAGCAGATCATCATGGAGCTCAAGGGGCGCGGGCTGGGCATCCTGATCACCGACCACAACGTCCGCGAGACGCTGTCCGTGGTGGACCGGGCGTATCTGATCTGCGAGGGCAAGGTGCTGCGGGAGGGGACGAGCGATTTCCTGATCAACGACCCGATGAGCCGCGAGCTATATCTGGGGCCGCGGTTCAGCATGTGAACCCAGAATGAAAGGAGACCGGCAGTGCACATCAGCGTGACAGGACGGCACATCGAGATCACCGACGCGATCCGCGACTACACGCACGACAAGCTGCAGCACGCCCTGCTCGACTACCCGCGCGTCGAGAGCGTGCACGTCATCCTGGACGTCGAGAAGTACCGCCACCTGGCCGAGGTCGTGGTGCAGGCGCCGAACCACGTGCGGGTCGAGGCGAAGGAGGAGACGAACGACCTGTACGCCTCCATCGACGGCGCGGTGGAGAAGGCGGAGAAGCAGCTCCGGCGCCACCGGGACCGGGTCACCGATCACAAGAGCCGCGAAGGCCTGGCCGCGCTGGAGCTGGACGCGCAGGCCAAGGAGGGCCCCGGCGCGGGCTGACCGGGCATGGCCATCACCGTCCGACAGTTCCTGGATTCCGGCGCCGCCAGCCTCGGGCTGGCGGTGGCGGCGGGCGAGAAGTACCTGGACCGGGCCGTGCCGGAAGAGGTGATCAACCGGCCCGGCCTGGCCCTGGCGGGCTTCCTGCGCTACTTCGCGTTCCGGCGGATCCAGGTGCTCGGGCTGGCGGAGATGACCTACCTCCGGACGCTCTCGGACCATGAGCGGGCATCGCGGCTGAAGTTGTTTTTCGAGAGCGAGATCCCCTGCGTCGTCGTGACGCGGCACCGCCACCTGTTTCCCGAGATGGAGGAGATGGCGGAGGCGTGCCGCGTCCCGGTGCTCAAGACCGCCATGGTCACGAGCCGCTTCGTCAACGAGGCGACGATCATCATGGAGAACCTCGTGGCCCCGCGGCTGCGGGCGCAGGGGACCATGGTGGACATCCTCGGCATCGGCGTGCTCATCGAGGGCAAGCCGGGGGTCGGCAAGAGCGAGACCGCGCTGGCCCTCATCGAGCGCGGGCACAGCCTGGTCTCCGACGATCTTACCGTCTTGCGCCGGGACAGCAGCGGTGCGATCATCGGGTCGGCGGTCGAGATCACCCGCTACCACATGGAGATCCGCGGGCTGGGCCTCATCCATGTGCCGAGCCTCTTCGGCGTGGCCTCCATGCGGAAGGACATGCGGCTGGACCTGATCATCCGCCTCCGCCGCCCGGAGCCGGGCGAGGAGGACGAGCGGACGGGGCTGAACCAGCAGCACCGCGAGGTGCTGGGCGCGCGGATCCCGTTCATCACGATCCCCGTGGCGGCGGGCCGCGACATCGCCCACGTGGTGGAAGTGGCGGCCCTGAACCAGAAGCTCAAGCAGATGGGCCACGACGCGGCGAAGGAACTGGACGAGAAACTGATGAAGGCCCTGGCCCGGCAGCAGGAAACATGAACGCGAACCGGACAGACCCGGCGCCCCTTTCCCGGGAGATGACCATCGTCAACAAGTACGGCATCCACGCCCGGCCGGCCGCGCTGTTCGTCAAGACGGCCGGCCGCTTTGCCTCGGAGATCCTGGTGGAGAAGGAGGGCGCGGCGGTCTCCGCCAAGAGCATCATGGGCCTGCTGACCATCGAGGGGAGTTTCGGCTCGGTGCTGAAGCTGACGGCCACGGGGCCGGACGCCGCGGAGGCCCTCGACGCGCTGCAGGAACTGATCGAGAAGAAGTTTTACGAGGACTAGTCCCATGGCGGAATCCATCCCCACGGCCCGCGCCGAGATCGAGCTCCAGGGCATCGGCGTGTCGCCCGGCGTTGTGATCGCCGCGGCGCTCCTCGTGACCACCGAGGAGGAGCGGCTGGTCGAGCGGGAGATCGCGGAGGAGGAGATCCCGCGCGAGATCGCCCGCTTTGAAGAGGCCCTGATCGTCACGCGCCAGCAGATCCACGAAATCCAGCAGAAGGTTGGTGACGCCATCGGCCGGGAGAGCGCGAGCATTTTCGACGCGCACCTGCTGGTGGTGGACGACCGCTCGTTTGTCGAAGAGGTGATCCGCGGGTTGGGCGGCCAGCGCCGCAACGTGGAATCCGTGTTGAGCGTCGTGGCGGACCGCTATGCCCAGGCGCTCGCGCGGCTGGAAGACGACTACCTGCGGGAGCGCGCCGCGGACGTGCGCGACGTGACCCGCCGCATCCTCCGCAACCTCGCGGGGCGCAGCGCCTCCCTGTTGAGCCGGCTGGACCGGCCGTACGTCATCATCGCCAACGACCTGGCGCCGTCGGACACCGCCACGCTCGACCGCGGCAAGGTCCTCGGGTTCGCCACCGACCTGGGCAGCCCGACGTCGCACACGGCGATCATGGCGCGCGCCCTGTCCATCCCGGCGATCGTCGGGCTCCACGACGTCAGCGTGCGCGTCTCCACGGGCGACCAGGTGCTGATCGACGGCCACAAGGGCCTCCTCTACATCCATCCCACGCGCGAGCGGCTCGAGGCCTACGGCAAGATCGCCGAGGCCCGGCAGACCATCCAGGCCCGCCTCGCCGGGCTGCGCGACCAGCGGCCCGTCACGCGCGACGGCTACGAGATCGCCGTCTCCGCCAACATCGAGATGCCCGGCGACGTCGACTCCGTGCTGGCCGCGGGCGCGAGCGGGGTCGGGCTGTTTCGCACGGAGTATCTCTACCTCTCCATGCAGCACCTGCCGACCGAGGACGAACAGGCGGCCGCCTACGAGGAGGTGGCGCGCCGCGTCGCGCCGGCCCCGTGCGTCATCCGTACGCTCGACCTCGGCGGCGACAAGTTCCTCTCGCACCTCAAGACGCCGTCCGAGCTCAACCCGTTCATGGGGTGGCGGGCGATCCGCTTCTGCCTGGCGCAGCCGGACATCTTCAAGACCCAGCTGCGCGCGATCCTGCGGGCCAGCGTGCACGAGAACGTGAAGATCATGTACCCCATGGTCAGCAACGTCGGAGAGGTCCTGCGCGCCAATGCCTTCCTGGAGGAGGCCAAGAGCGAACTCCGCCTGCGGGACGTGCCGTTCAACGAGGCCGTCGAGACCGGGGTGATGATCGAGGTGCCCTCCGCGGCGATCACCGCCCACCTCATCGCGCCGCACGTCGCCTTCTTCAGCCTCGGGACCAACGACCTGGTGCAGTACACGCTGGCCGTCGATCGCGTCAACGAGCGCGTGGCTTATCTCTACGAGCCGACGCACCCCGCGATCATCGAACTGATCCGCAACACGATCCGGGTGGCGCACCAGCACGGGATCTGGGTCGGGATCTGCGGCGAGATGGCCGGCAACCCGGTCATGGCCCCGCTGCTGCTGGGCCTGGGCGTGGACGAGTTGAGCATGAGCCCTTCCGCGATCCCGATGGTGAAGGAAGTCATTCGCCGCCTGCGGTTTGCGGAGGCCGAGGGGCTTGCCCAGAAGGTCCTGCCGTCCGTCATGGCCACCGAGGTCCTCGAGGCCTGCCGGGAACTGACCCGGCGCGTGGCGCCGGATGTGCTTGAACTTGTCGGTTGAACAGGGCACAGTATCGGCCCCAATTCAACCCGGAAGGAGCCAAACATGTCGCAGCATTCGTATCTCTTCACGTCCGAGTCGGTCACCGAGGGCCATCCCGACAAATTGTGCGACGGCATCTCCGACGCCGTGCTGGACGCCTGTCTGGCCCAGGACCCGAAAAGCCGCGTCGCGTGCGAGTCGCTCGCCAAGACCGGCATGGTCGTCGTCGCCGGCGAGATCACGACCCGGGCCGTCGTCAACTTTTCCGATGTCGTCCGCGAGAAGGTCCTGAAGACCGGGTACACCAGCTCGGACATCGGGTTCGACGGCCACACCTGCGCCGTGATCGTCGCGCTCGACCGGCAGTCGCCGGACATCGGGCAGGGCGTGGACGCGAAGAAGGCCGAGGGCAAGGCCACGGCCGAGCAGGGCGCCGGCGACCAGGGCATGATGTTCGGCTACGCCTGCGACGAAACGAAAGAGCTCATGCCGATGCCCATCATGCTGGCGCACAAGCTCACCCGCGGCCTGGCGCGCGTGCGGCGCTCGGGCGCGCTGCCCTTCGTGCGGCCGGACGGCAAGTCGCAGGTCACGGTGGTGTACGAGGACCACCGCCCGGTGCGCGTGGACACGGTCGTGATCTCCACGCAGCATGCCCCGGACATCAGCCACAAGAAATTGAGCGAGGCCATCATCGAGGAGCTGATCAAGAAGGAGATCCCGGCGAAGATGCTGGACCGCAAGACCCGTTTCCTGGTCAACCCGACGGGGCGGTTCGTGGTCGGCGGGCCCCAGGGCGACTGCGGCGTGACCGGCCGCAAGATCATCGTGGACACCTACGGCGGCATGGGCCGGCATGGCGGCGGGGCCTTCTCGGGCAAGGATCCGAGCAAGGTGGACCGCAGCGCGGCCTACATGGCCCGGTACGTGGCCAAGAACATTGTGGCCGCCAAACTGGCCCGCCGTTGCGAGGTGCAATTGGCCTACGCCATCGGATATCCCGAGCCGGTTTCCGTGCTCGTGGACACCTTCGGCACGGGCATTGCGCCGAACGCCAGGATCGAGAAGGCGGTGCGCCGCGTGTTCGGGCTCAAGCCGGCCGAGATCGTGAAGGGGCTGAATCTCCTGCGCCCGATCTACGAGGCCACGGCGGCCTACGGCCATTTCGGCCGGACGGCCGGCCTGGACAACTTCACGTGGGAAAAGACGGACAAGGTCGACGCGCTGCTGGCGGCGATCTGATCCGGCCCGGGCGGCACCGGTCAGGGCCTGTGCGGCGGGAGAATCACGCCGGCGGGTTTTACTTGCTATTCCGCGTGCCGGCAGTAGCATGTACATTTTTATGCAGCAGACGTGGGTGGATGCGGAAGAAAGGAGCGTTTCCGTGAACGGGAAACTGACCTTGTGGATCTGTATAGCGCTTGCCGCCGCCGTGGCGGGACTGACCGGTTGCGCCTCGCCGGGCAAGAATGTCGGCAAGTTGCGTTTGGGCGACACGCCGGACGTGGTCCTCGACAAGATGGGCAAGCCGAACACCGTCCGTGCCTCCAAGGTGTACGAAGACGAAAGCTCGCTGGAAGTCTGGGAATACTTGCCTGGCGTGCTCACCTTTTACCCCAAGGCCTACTGGCTCTGGATGGAGGACGGACGGCTGGTGCAGTGGGGAGAGCCGGGCGACTTCAAGGCCGGTTCGAAGGAAGAAGTCGGCGAGTACAGCGACAAGAAGCGGCTGAACTGACCGTGGGCCCCGTCCTTCCCGGGGATCTCCAGCCCGGGCCGCGACCGGGTGCCCGGGATCCCAGGCCTTGCGCGCTTCGCCGAACCGAACGGAGAAGACAGGGTTGACCCCCCGTAGCCGACAGAACGGACCGCCGGGATTCCGGCCGGCCGGCAGGTTGTGGCGAACCGTCCTCGTCGTGGTGGGGACGGTTTGCGGTTTGGCGGTCTCCGCGCCCGCGCAATTCCTCCGCCTGGGCCCCTTCAGCGTGAGTGCCGAAGCGTCGACGGAACTCATCTACACCACGAACGTCGAAGGAGAGCGGCCGTCCGAGTCCGATAACCGGCGCGAGGACTACTACATTGTCCCGGCGTTGTCGCTTTCCGGTGAGGCCCCTTTCGGCCGCGGCACGGTCCTCACCCTCGACACCAGTTTCGGGATGGAAAAGCACCTCATCCGGACGGACCTGGACAGCGATACGGCGCCGTTCGGCCGTTTCCGGCTGGACAGCCAGACCGCCCTGGCGCGGTACACGGTCAACCTCTACGGCGCGTTCGAGCGGGAATACGCCGAGGAGGAGGGCGTGTACGTGCCGGGCGATCGAAAGACCCGGGACATCACGGACACGACGGAGTATGGGGGCGACGTGGCCTGGACGTGGCGCGGCCTGACCTTGGGCGCGAATTACGACTTCACGGCCGAGCGGCACCTGGATCCCGCGTTTGAGGACGGGGATCGGGATGAAACCAAGCTGGGGTTCGATGCCTCGCTGGCGTTGAGGGAGGATCTGTCAGTCAACTACGACTACGAGCGAACCCTGACCGAGCTGGTGAACGACCCGGAGGACGAGGCCGAGTGGGAAGTGGACGAAAGCATCACCCTGGACTGGAGACTGCCCTTGTGGGAGCGGCCCGAGGTGACGTACAGCGTCGGCTTCGAGCGGGAGGGCGTGGTCGAGGACCCCGAGGAGGAGTCGGGGGAGTGGAGCCTGATTCACACGCTGACGATGGACGGATCGTGGGATCTCTCCTCTTCGCTGGCCTTTTCGATCCGCGCCTCCTACGAGTACGATCACGATCCCGAGGAGGAGGACATCAGCTTCACATACGGGGCCGACGTGCAGCACGAGATCTCCGCATCGGCCAAGCAGAGCCTGTCCGTCACTCGCGAGCCGGTGAAGACGTTCGGATCCAAGAACGACACGGACAGCACCACCGTGGACTACCTCTACTCCAAGGAAGACCTGTTCATTTACGGCCTGGGCTTTTCGGCCGGCGTCAACTGGTCGCGGGACGAGCCCCTGGAGGAGGGGTCGGTGGTCGAGCGGACCTGGACCTACCGCGTCTCCCTCAGGCATTCCCAGGCGCTGTCCCGCAGGCTTGATCGGGATCTCTCTTACGAGTATTCTATGGAGGATTCGAATCTGGAAGACGAATTGCTCGTGGAGCACAGGGTTACCCTGGCCTTTTCCTACACGTTTTAAAGATGGCCTGAAGGCGGATGAAACGCATGTCCATGTGGATGCATAGGTTGTCTCGTTTGGCCGCGCTGCTCCTGCTGGGGCTGGCGGTCGGCGCGCGCGGGCAGGCCCCCACCCTGAACGGGGAGCCCGTCCGCCGGATCATGGCCGGGGACCGCTTGCGCGTTACCGTGCAGGAAGATCCCACGCTGGACAGTGTGTACACCGTGGCCGGGGACGGGACGGTCGACCTGGGGTATGTCGGCCGCCTGCATCTGGAGGAACTGGCCATTGACGAGGCGGCGGACTTTGTCGAGCGGAAGATGGAGGAGACCTTCTTCAAGCAGGCCACGGTGAGCGTGGAGGTTTCGGAGTTTGTGGAAGGCGCCATCCTGGTGGTCGGCGCCGTGGTCCAGCCGGGCTCGGTGCCTTTCCGCGGCGACCAGATGCTGACCCTGATGGAGGTCATCACCATGTCCAGGGGGCTGACGCGCGAGGCGGCCGGCAACGAGGTGCGGATCCTGCGGTGGAAGCCGGGCGGGGGCATGGGCCGGCAGATCCTGACCGTGGATGTGCAGAGCATGCTGGAGACGCTGGATTTCAGCCAGGACCAGTTCCTGCGTCCCCGGGACATCGTCTTTGTGCCTTCCCTGGGGGCCAGCGAGAATCGCAAGGAATTCCTGGCCCTGGGCGCGGTGGGGCAACCGGGCTTTCATCCTTTCACCGAGGGACTGGACGTCATCCGCGCGGTCATGCGGGTCGGCGGCATCAATCGCGAGGGCGTCTGGAGCGCGGCCCGAATCCTGCGGCCCGACCAGGCCGGCGCCTACCAGGTGATCCCCGTGGATCTCGGCAGGCTGTTCGGCGCCGCCGAGACCAGCCTGAACGCGCCGCTGCAGTCGGGCGACATCTTTTTCGTTCCGTTTGCCGAGCAGGCCAGCCGCGGGCAAGTGTACCTGCTCGGCGAAGTGGCCCGGCCCGGCGTCGTGGCCCTCGGCCTGGGGCAGGAGGCCACGCTGGCGCGCCTGATCCTGACGTCGGGGGGCTTCGGAAAATTCGCCAACGAAAGCAAGGTCCGCATCCTGCGCACCGCGCCGGACGGGACCAAGCAGACCCTCTATGTGGACGTGGCGCGCATCCTGAAGGCCGGCAGTTTCGAAGAGGACGTGCCGCTGCAGAACGGCGACGTGGTCATTGTGGCGGAAAAGATCCTGGGCTTCTGACGATGAAAAGCATGATCCAGATTCCGGCCGGAGCGAAGGGCCCGGGCGGGTCCGCAGGGCCGGGTCCGGCCGCGTCCGCCGCGAAGACCCTGGACATCTTCGACATCAAGCAGTATTTCCATATCATCCTCAAGCGCATCTGGCTGGTGGCCCTGTGCTTCTTCATCTCCGTCGGCGTCACGATGGTGTTTGTCCTTCAGGAGGAGCCCGAGTACCGCGCCCGGGCCACCCTCCTGTTGAGCCAGGGCTTGCCCCTCCCCGCGGTGTTGCGGCAGGAAGAGGTGCAGTTGCGCGGGGAGTACCTGGCCACCCAGCAGTTGATCCTGCAAAGCGGCATGCTGCGCGACCGCGCCAAGGAACGGTTGGCGCGGCAGGGCGAGAAGGCCGGGGCCTATACCTCCCTTAGCGCGTACCAGGTCTCCGCCACCTCGTTCCTGGCGATCGAAGCCGAGGGGGCGGATCCCATCTATGTCGCGGCCTTCGTCAACGCCCTGGCCGAGGAGTACCTGGATTTCAAGGCCGAGGAGCGGATGGACACCTCCCAGGCGACGGTCATCAGCCTGACCCAGCAGGCCAACCGGTTGCTGGAGGAACTCAAGCGCGCCGAGGCGCGCCAGGTGGCGTTTGAAAAGGACAACAGCGTGGTAGGCCTGCAGGACCGCGGCAACGTGGCGGGGTCCATGCTGGCCAGCCTGGCGCGCCGCGCCGCCGAGTACCGGATGGAGCGCATGCTCCTGGAGTCCCAGCGTCCGCTGCTGACCGGCGCGTCCGATGACATCATCCTGAACACGCTGGCCTGGCCGACGGCGGCGTCCCTGGCGCCCTCCGCGATCCAATCCGGGGCCCGCGGCAAGGAGGCGGACGCGGAGGGCGCGGCCAGTAACGAGTCCGGCGCGGAACAGATGTTGGAGTGGGGCCTGGTCGAGCGGCCGGGCTGGGCGGAGTTGAAACGCGATCGGGAGCGCATAGAGGTCCGCCTGGATCTCTACAAGCAGAAATTCAAGGATCAGCATCCGGCCATCCGGAAAATCATGGCCGAACTGGAGGAAAACAAGCAGGCGCTGGATGTCGAAGTTCAGTTCGCCATGCGCCAGTTTAATGCCCGCCTCGATTCGCTGAACCTCCTGGAGCAGTCCACTCGGCGCGTCGAAAAGGAATGGGAGGCGGAGGCGATCGAGTCCACGCGCAAGTCCCAGGAATACCGCGCCCTGCAACGGAACGTGGGCCGCCTCCAGGCCCTGTATGACCTGGTCTTCAACCGCCTCAAGGAAATCGATGTTTCGATCGGCATCGAGCCCGAGACCGAGCGCATCATGGAGCGGGCCAAGCCGCCGACTTCGCCGATCACTTCCCGCAAGGTGCAGTCCATCATCATTGCGGCTCTGGTGGGCTTGGGCATCGGGCTGGGCCTGGTCTTCGGCTTGGAGTACATTGACGACTCGCTGAAGTATCCGGAAGAGGTCTCCAAGTGGCTCAACCTGCCCTTCCTGGGCGTGGTGCCCACCGCCAAGTGGGATCCCCAGGACCTGCGGACCCACGTGCTCGCCAACATCGACCAGAAGAGCGTGCTGGCGGAATCCTACCGTAACCTCCGTTCCGCCTTCCTGTTCAGCGGGATCGGCGACCGGGCGCGGATTCTCCTGTTGACCTCGGCGGTCCCGCAGGAAGGCAAGACGACCACGTGCCTGAATCTGGCCGTGAGCCTCGCCCAGATCGGGCAGCGCGTGTTGATCGTGGATGGCGACCTTCGCCGCGGAGAGTTGCACAAGTTCTTCGGCCTCGAGGGCGGCCGCGGCTTGTCCGACGTCCTGGTGGGGCAGGCCAAGCCGGACGCCGTGATTCAGCGCACCGGGATCCCCAATCTCGATTTCGTGGCGACGGGGCCGCTGCCGCCGAACGCCGCGGAGATTGTCTTGCGGCCGGAGATGAACTCCTTCATGGACCACGTGCGCCGGACGTATGACCGGGTGCTGTTCGATTGCCCGCCCGTGATGGCGGTCTCGGAGGCCGTGATCCTCTCCTCCCTGGTGGATGCCGTGATCTTCGTGGTCTGGGCCGGCCAGACCTCCCGGAAGCTCTCGGGGCTCGCGATCCAGTTGCTGCGCGAACGCGGGGCGAATCTCCTGGGCTGCGTGCTGAACAATCTCGAGTTCGGCCGGGTGGGATACTACTACTACTCCACCTACTACGGGTACTACGACTACGAAAGCGGGTATTCCGCGCCGGCCCCGCGGCGCGGGGCGGCGTCCGCGCCCGGCAAAACTGGGCCAAAGGGGTCCTGACCCCGGCGTCGGCCCGGCGGAAAGGCGAAGCCATGCTTGGGAAATCGCATATCCGCATATCCCTGCGCCGGGTCGTGCTCCTGGTGCTGGATTTCCTGTGCGTGGCCGGCAGCATCGTGCTGGCGGCCATGCTGCGGCTCGGGATCGGCGACGGATTGGACTATGTCCTTGGGCACCAGATCACGCTGGGCTCCGCGTGCCTGGTGTTCCTCCTGGTTTTCTACAGCGCGGGCATGTACGAACGCGAACCCCTCCTCAAGAGGAAGAGGGAGCTGGCGCACCTGCCTTTGCTGGCCACGGCGATCGGGCTCGTCCTGGTCATCGTCCTGTTTTATGCCCGCGCCGGGGCCGCCATCGGCCGGGGCATCCTCCTCCTGGCCGGCGGGTTGATCTTCCTCGGCGCATGGGGCGCGCGCACCCTGTACCGCATCGGCATGGGGTACGGCCTGCTGTCCCGCAACGCCCTGATCATCGGCGAGGGGGGGGAGGCGCGCGATGTGCTGCGCCTGCTGGCCTCCGCCCCCGACGCCGGATTCCGTGTTTTCGGCATCGTCTTCAGCAGCCGGTCGAAGCACGAAGACCTGATCGAGGGCATTCCCGTTCTCGGCCACATCAGCCGGCTGAACGAGTTCGCGGACGCGTACGCGGCCGACACCATCATCGTGGCCACCTCCCTCGCGCGCGAGCACGCCCTCCTGCGCCTGCTCCGGCCGCTGCGCTACGCCGGCGTCACCATCGTGGACTACGTCGGGCTGCACGAGGAGTTGAGCCAGGAGATCCCCCTGGATCACATCGACGACGAGTGGCTCATGTACGCGGCCATGAACAACTCGGTCATCCACATCCGGAAGATCAAGCGCGGGATGGACCTGGTGGTCGCCGTCCTCGGGCTGGTCGTGTCCCTGCCCATCAGCCTCCTGGCGGCCCTGGCGGTCAAGCTCACCTCGCGCGGCCCGGTGCTGTACCGCCAGAGAAGGGCGGGACAGGGCGGCCGGCACTACACGGTCATGAAGTTCCGGACGATGCGGCAGGACGCCGAGGCGGCCTCCGGCCCGGTCTGGGCGGACAAGTACGACCAGCGGGTGACCCCGGTCGGCCGGTTCCTCCGGAAATCCAGGATCGACGAGATCCCGCAATTGATCAACGTGCTGCGCGGCGAGATGAGCCTGGTGGGGCCGCGGCCCGAGCGACCGGAGTTCGTCGAAACCCTGGCGGCCGCCATCCCGTTCTACAAGGAACGGCTGCTGGTGCCTCCCGGGGTGACCGGCTGGGCGCAGGTGCGGTTCCCCTATGCCGCCAGCATCGACGCCTCGCGCCGCAAGCTCCAGTACGACCTCTACTACATCAAGCACATGAGCTTCATCCTGGATCTGCTGATCCTGCTGCGCACATTCAAGACCATCCTCGCCGGCCTGCGGCACAGCGAGGACCTGGAGCCGGCCGCGGCGGGCCAGGCCGCCCCCGCGCCGGAGGCGGCGAACCCGGCCAAGTGGGCGTGAGCCCTTCCGCCGGCCGATGAATGCGTCCCGCCAGCCTGCGCCGCCGGAAATCGGGGAGCCCGCGGCCGGCGAGGCCTGGGTGGTGCTGCATACCCGGCCGCGCCGCGAAAAAAAACTGGAGGAGTTCTGCCGGAGGAACGGGATGCCGGTCTACCTGCCCCTGCGCCGGAAGGTCCATCGCTACGGCGGGCGCGAGCGCACCTTCTGGTCGCCCCTTTTCCCGGGCTATTTGTTCTGCGTCACGACCGCCCCGGGCCGCTCCACGCTTCGCCAGAACCAGCACGTGGCCAACCTCCTCGAGGTGCTGGACCAGGTCCGGCTGATCGATCAACTGCGGCAAATCCGGCAGGCGCTTTCCGTGAACGATGTGATCGAGGTCATGCCCTATCTCGCCGCCGGCCATCGCGTGCAAGTCACGTCCGGCCCCTTCAAGGGGCTCGAAGGAGTGGTCCAGCGCGTCAAGGGCCGCGCCAAGGTCGTGCTCAACGTGGACATGATCCAGCAGGCGGTGTGCATCGAAGTGGAGAATACGTGGCTGGCGCCGGCTTGAGAAGAGCGCGCAAAAGTGATATCGGACCTGGTTATCGCATGAACGAAAAGAGCGAGTGTACGAATCCACGCCCCCCGCGGGCTTGTCCCGTGGGAGCGGAAGGGTTTGCGGCGAGGGCGCTTTGCGCCCTGCCGCCACTTCCTTCACCCGCGGGACAAGCCCGCGGGGATCGAACGCCAGGCCAAACCCTGCGGCATCTTCCATGCTTGCATCCCTGAAAAGAATCGTTCGCCGGTATGCGCCTCCGGGCCTGAAGCATCGGCTTCGCAAGTGGAACAGCTGGCGTCTCGTCCGCGATTTCGACGAGAGCCGCTGGCCTCCGGCGGCCGCGGTCCGTCGGTTGGTTCGCCCGGGCGACCGGGTCGTGGATGCCGGCGCCAACATCGGGTATGTGACGGCCCTGCTGTCGCGGTGGGTGGGCCCCACCGGCCGGGTCTACAGCATGGAACCGGAACCCGGCACGTTCGACGTGCTTTCCGCCAACGTGCGCCGTTTGAATCTCGGCAATGTCGAGTTGTTCCACTGTGCCGTTTCCTCGCACGAAGGGGCAGGGGCGCTGGCGATACCCGAGTACGCGGACGGCGGCGAGAACCTGTACGAGGCCCGCGTGGTGGGCTCTCCGGAGGGTTCCGGGGGCGTCCGGACCGTGGGGATCAAGCTCGCCTCGCTGGACAAGCTTCTCGGCGGCCGCGTCGAGGCCCTGGCCCTCATCAAGTTGGACGTCGAGGGGAGCGAACTGGAAGCCGTCCAGGGCGCCCGGGAGCTGGTCCGGCGATTCCAGCCGGCCTTTCTAATAGAAGTAAGCAGCGATCCGTGGACGCCCGGAACCAAGGCGGAGGCCTTGTTTTCAGTCTTAACAAATTGGGGCTACGACCCTTATGCTTTTGATGGTGGGGCCTGGCGTGGAGTGAAGCGCGGCTCGACGGTTCTGGATGTGGTCTTTCTTCACGCATCGAAGAAGCCGAATGCCTCCGGTTGATCGAGACGGAGGACGGCGTCTGCCATGGGCGCACGGAGGCGCTCGGTCTCCAAAAGCGCTTGACGCGGAGGCTATCTTTGAATACTTTTAGAATATTCTAAAAGGTGTGTATGTCGCCGGATGCCATACAGTCGGCACGATGGGAAATGATTGAGGCCGGGGGGCGGACCGCCCAGTCGTTCGGGTTGGGCCGGCTTTTCGGGCAGATTTACATGTTGCTCTACTTGAGCCCGGCCCCGTTGAGTCTCGACGACCTGGTCGCGCACCTGGGCGTGAGCAAGGCGAGCGTCAGCATTGCCTGCCGGCAGTTGGAGTCCTGGGGCGCCGTGAAGCGCTGCTGGCTCAAGGGCGACCGCAAGGATTACTACGCGGCCGAAATCTCTTTTCAACGCATCCTGACCAGCGGCCTGCTGCCCTCGGTGGCGAAGAAGCTGGAGTCCGCACGAATACAGATCGAGCGTAGCCTGTCGCTGCTGGAGGGCGGCGGGCATGATGGCGAGCAGGGCCAGTTTCTCAAGCGCCGGCTGAAAGAGGCCGACGAGTACCGGCAGAAGGTCACGCGGCTGCTCAACAACCGCCTGGTCAAGGCCGTGCTGGGCGCGTGAGGCCCCGGGGTCGGGGCCGCGAACGGAGTCGTGGCGCGCGGTATAATAGCGGCGGCCGTCAGCGGTTTCCTTCGGGAATCGACGGGGGCGAAGCCTGCCCTGGCGCAGGTGGAAAGCGGAGCCTTGAATCCTGAAGCGCATCGTTATTCCCGAACTCGCGCCAAGCGCGGTTCGGGCTAAATTTCCAGTTCCAAGGCGCCTCCCTCCCATGTCCCTCTGGGCCTTCAGATTCCTGCTCTGGTACATCTGCATCATGATCGTGCAGCCGCAGCACCGCTTTTTCTTCCTGATGCCCTTCCGGATCGCCAACCTGTGCATGATCATCGCGACCGGCCTGCACGTGGCGTCCTGCATGACGGAGGGCCGGCCGTTGGTCCGGTTCGGCCTGGCGACCAAGTGGGCGCTGGCGCTGCTGGGGTTCGGCCTGCTGTCCCAGTACACGGGTGCCCTGCAAACAAATCACGCGTGGAACAGCTTCATCGATATCCTGGTCAAGAACGCGTACCTGCTGATCATGGTGGAGGCCATGGCCTATTCCGTGGAGCGCGCCTGGGCCGTGTTCAGCACGATCGGCCTGGCCTCGCTCTGGTGGATCAAGGGCGGGCTGCGCCTGTCGGCGATGAACGCGACCTGGGCCATGGGCGACCGGATCATGGGCCCGGCGGCCGGGTTGGTGCAGGATCCCAATTTCTTTGCCTACATGATGGGCGTGTTGACCCCCCTCTATCTCTACTTTTCCCGCGCCAGCGACCGGTGGTGGATACGCTGGTTTTCCCTGGGCCTGGCGGTGTCCGCCGTCTTCATTGTCCTGCGCACGGGCAGCCGCGCGGGATTGCTGGAACTCCTGGTGCTGGGCGCCCTGCTGGTGCCGAAATATTTCCGGGAGCAGAAGCGCACCGTCCTGCTGGCCGGGTTGGCCCTGTTCCTTCTCATTCCCCTGTCGGGGCGGGACAACCTCCGGCGGTTCAAGACGATCCCGCAATCCATCATGGCCTTCTTCAGTGGCGAGGCGGATTTGAGCGGTCAATCGGCGGATACGTACAGCACCATGGAGCGCCGGACGAAGAACAGCGATACGTGGGCCTTGATCAAGCAGTATCCCCTTTTCGGCGTGGGCATGAATCCCAACGAGGCCCTCTTCGAGAAGGAATTCTGGGGGGCGACGGGGCAAGTCCATTGCGAGATCCTGATGGCCGGCCGCCAGATGGGTCTGATCGGCATGATTCTGCACGTGGGATTCCTGGCGATTCCGTTCGTCTACGGCCGGCGCATCCAGAAGCAATGGGTGAACCGCTGGCCCGCGGTGTCGGAGTTGGGCTACACGATCAAGGTGCAGGCCGCGGTCTTTGCCGTGGGCGGTTTGTTCCTGCCCCTGCCGTGGCATCCGCTCCTGCTGGCGCTGGGGGGATGCGCTTCCGGCTTGTGGGGCGCGCTAAAGGGCATGGAACTGGCGGCCGAGCAGCCGGCCGCGGGTTCCGAGGACTTCTCCGGCCTGCTGTCCGTTTCCTGACCCCGCGGCTATGACGGCCATGAACAAACCCGTCGTTGTCTACGATGCCTCGAACAGCGACCGCCTGTCGGTGTCCGCGTGGCCGCACATGGTCCGCGAGTTCCGGGACAGCCGCGAGTTGATCCGGCGGCTGGTGCAGCGCAACTTCTCCGCGCAGTTCCGCCAGTCGTTCCTCGGCTATCTCTGGGTGGTCCTTCCGCCCGTGGCCACCACGCTGGTCTTTGCCCTGCTGCGCCAGGCCGAGATCGTCAACGTGCCCATGGGCGAGGGGCGCATGCCCTACGTGTTGTTTGCCCTGCTGGGCACGACGATCTGGGGGTTTTTCACCCAGTTGACCATGATGGCCACGGGCAGCATCGCCAACGCGGGCAGCCTGGTGTCCAAGGTCTACTTCCCGCGCGAGGTCCTCGTGGTCAGCGCGGCGGGCAACGCGGTGATCAACTTCATCATCCGCCTGGGCGTGGTGGCCCTCACGCTGCTGTTTGTCCGCTACCTCCCGCATCCCGCGGCGCTGCTGGTCCCGGTGGCCCTGCTGCCCATGGTCGCGCTGGCCCTGGGCCTGGGCCTGTTCTTCGCGCCCATCAACACGATGATGAGCGACATGGGGCGCCTGCTCGAATTCGCCTTCCAGTTCGGCCTGTTCCTCGCGCCCACGGTCTATCCCACGCCGCCGGCGCCCTGGGTGCACGACGGCGGAACCTGGTCCACGGCGATCTACTGGCTGCACATGCTCAACCCCGTGTCCCATTTCCTCTACGCCGCCCATTCGCTAATCGAGCACGGGACCCTGCTGCTGACCCCGGGCTACCTGATTTCCTCGCTCTTTTCGCTGCTGGTGCTGCTGATGGGCTGGCGCTTTTTCCACGTCTGCGAACCCCTGCTGGCGGAACGATTGTGAACGACAACCGGCGCCGCGAATCGCGCGGCGCCGTCATCGGGCGAACACGGAGGGCGAACATGCCGCGCATACTGATCACGGGCGGAGCGGGTTTCATCGGCCAGGCGGTCATTCGGACCTTCCGGCAGGTCTATCCGGAGAGCTCCTTGCGGGCGATGGATCTGGTCAAGGCCCCGGGAGACGACATCGAGCGCTACACCGGGAGCATCCTGGACGCCAACGACATCAACCGGGCCGTCCAGGATTGCGACTACGTGGTCCACCTGGCCGCCATGCTGGGCGTTAAGCGCACCGAGGCCCAGCGCCTTGAATGCCTGACGGTGAACATCCAGGGCACCTTGAACGTGCTCGACGCCTGCGTGAAGAACCGGGTCAAGAAGATCGTGTTCTCCTCCTCTTCTGAAATCTACGGGGAGCCTTTTGAAAACCCCATTCGGGAAGTGACCCCGGCCAGCCCCAAGTCCGTGTACGCGGTGACCAAGCTGGCCGGAGAGGAATACCTGCGCGCCTACCGCGAACGCTATGGCCTGCGCTTCAGCGTCGTGCGGTTTTTCAACGTCTACGGGCCCGGACAAGTGGCCGAATTCGTGATGCCGCGCTTCATCAAGGCGGTCATGGAGGACAAGCCTCCCGTCGTGTATGGGGCGGGCAATCAGATCCGGGCCTTCTGTTATGTGGACGACGCGGCCGCCGGCGTGGTCCGGGCGCTGCTCAATGATAAGGCCGACGGGGAGGCTTTCAACATCGGCAACGACCTGGAGCCCGTTTCCATGCGGGAATTGGCCGGGCGGGTGATCACCCTGCTGGGCAAACCGATGAAGCCGGTGCTCGTGGAGATGAGCCAGTCGGACCGGTCGGCCGGCCGCGAGATTCACGAGCGGTTCCCCGACATCAGCAAGGCGCGCCGGGTGCTGGCCTATGAGCCGACCGTATCCCTGGACGAGGGAGTCCGGCGCACGGCCGCCGCCGGGCCCATCGAAGCCAGTTGGTACGACCCCATGACCTGAACCTCGGGCCGCCTGCGCGGCGCGATGACGGACCACAAGCCTTCGACCCGGGAGCGAGTTGCATGACCAAGACCCCGTTCACCTACGGCCGGCAATCCCTCGATGCGGCGGATGTCGAGGCCGTGAAGGAAGCCCTGGAATCCGGATTCCTGACCAGCGGCCCGCGCGTGGCCGCGTTCGAAGAGGCGCTGTGCAAGGCCACCGGCGCCCCCTACGCCGTGGCCGTCAGCAGCGGCACCGCCGCCCTGCATCTCGCGATGCGGGTGGCCGGCGTCGGGGCGGGAGACCGGGTGGTGACCTCGCCGATGACCTTCCTGGCGTCCGCCAACGCGGCGGAATACGTTGGTGCAACCGTGGATTTTGTGGACGTAGACTCGAGCACGGCCAACCTGAATCCCGCCGAGTTGGAACGGACCTGGGACAACGCCACGCGGGCCGTCGTGGCCGTGGACTATGCCGGCCAGCCGTGCGACATCGCGGGGATTGCCGGGGTGGCCCGGAGGCGCGGAGCGCTCGTCATCGAGGACGCCTGCCATGCCCTGGGGTCCGAGATCACGGTGGACGGCCGCCGGTACCGGGTCGGCGGGCACGGGCGGGCCGACCTGACGACGTTCAGTTTCCATCCCGTGAAGAATATCACAACGGGCGAGGGCGGCGCCGTGGTAACCCACGACAAGGCCCTGGCTGACCGGTGCCGCCTGCTGCGCAGCCACGGCATGACCAAGGACGTCGCGGGCTTCAAGGGTCTCGGCCGCCCCGAGTTCAACGAGTTCGGGCCATGGTATTACGAGATGCAGGACCTGGGCTACAACTACCGTCTTTCGGACATTCTCTGCGCCCTCGGCATCAGCCAGTTGAAGCGACTGCCCGACTTCGTGCGCCGCCGCCGCGCCATCGTGGCCGCCTATAACGAGGGGCTGAAGGATGTGCCGCGGGTCGAAGGGCCATGGGAGAGTCCCGGCGTGGCGTCTGCGTGGCACCTGTACGCGGCGCGCGTGGATTTTTCCGGCTTGGGCAAGACCCGCACCCGGGTGATGGCGGAACTCCTGGAGCGGGGCATCGCGGCGCATGTCCTTTATATTCCCGTTCACCTGCAACCCTACTACCGCGAGAAATACGGGTACGGGCCCGGCAAGTGCCCCGTCGCCGAACAATTCTACCGTCAGTGCCTTTGCCTGCCCCTGTACGTGGACCTGGAGGACGGGGATGTGCAGGCCGTGATCGAGGCCGTGAAACAAGTCGCCGGCGCAAGGTAGCCGCCGGCGTTAGCCGGGCCTCAAGGAGCACCGCAGTGCTGTGAACACCGTCGCCATCATCCCGGCCCGCGGGGGCAGCAAGCGCATCCCGGGGAAGAACATCCGGCCCTTCTGCGGCCGCCCGGTGATCGCCTATTCCATTGCCGCGGCGCGCACGAGCGGGTTGTTCGGCCGGATCCTGGTCTCCACGGATTCCGAAGAGATCGCGGCGGTAGCCCGGGCCGAAGGCGCCGAGGTTCCGTTCCGCCGCCCGCCGGAACTGTCGGACGACCGGACCGGCACCGACCCGGTGCTCGTGCATGCCTTGAACTGGCTGGCCTCCCAAGACGCGCGGCCGGACTATGCCTGCGGCTTGTACGCGACGGCGCCGTTCGTCCGGCCGGACGACCTGCGCCGCGGGCTGGACCTGTTGAAGGAATCCCGCGCCATCACCGCTTTTTCCGTGACCACGTATCCCTATACCATTTTCCGCTCGCTGAAGCTCAACGCGCAGGGCCGCCTCGAGATGTTCTGGCCGGAGAACTGGACGAAGCGTTCCCAGGACCTCCCCGAGGCCTGGCACGACGCCGGGCAGTTCTACTGGCTCGACGTGGCCCGGTACCTGGAGAATCCTCGCCTTTTTTCTTCGGATTCGGTTCCCGTGATACTGCCCCGCCACCGCGTTCAGGACCTGGACACCCCGGAAGACTGGGAGACGGCGGAGAGAATGTTCAAGGCGTCGCAGGTTGCAGGTTGAAGGTTGGAGGCGGGAAAAAGGCAACGGCGAAGCGGTTTGAAGAAATCGAGTGCCGGCTGCCGGCGATGGAATTGACCAAAATGCGGGAATGTTGTATTGGTATGCCATGAATACGGTAATTCAGATAAACGGCAGGGGTTCCATGACTCTGCCGAAAGAGTTGAGGAAACAGTTGGGTGTTGATGGCGGGGGTGTGGTGATGGCCAGCGTTTCAGGGGATGGCATTGTGCTTCATCCTGCTGTCGCCTATCCGATTGAGATTTATTCGGATGAGCGAATAGCAGAATTCGATCAGGCTGATAAGGAGTTCTCGCGGCATCTGTCGGAGCCGCGTCGGTGACTATCTTTCTGGACGCCAACATTCTCTTTTCTGCCAGCGATTCAAAAAGCGCTACCCGACAATTGTTGGAAGCCCTGGCGACGTCTCATAGGCTGGTGACCAGTGTCCATGCATGGGAAGAGGCGCGACGGAACCTGGAACGCAAGCGCCCCCATCTGCTTTCCGGCTTGAATGGGCTTGGCAGCCGGATCGAAATCACCAAGGCATTTGAAATGCCCAAAGAACGACCGGAATGGTTGGCCGAGAAAGATATTCCGATTCTGGCAGGCGCCATCGGTGCCCGTTGCACCCACCTTTGGACAAGTGATCGTCAGCATTTTGGCCGTCTCTATGGTCAGCGTGTGCAGGGGCTACTGGTCCTGTCCAGCATCCAGATGGCACAGGCGTATCGAGATTCAACTTCCTCGCATTCTATTCAGCCTTAACTGTCTCGCTTGCGGAACGAAACTGTGCTGACCTACCCACCCCGGCCCGCGGCGGGCCACCCCTCCCGGGAGGGGAAAATCCTCGGCACTGCATGGATTCCGCCCCTTCCTTCTCTGATAATGAAATCCGCGCCGGGCTGATCCATTGGGCCGCTGGGATTCCGTAAATAATGAAGCTGGTCATCAGAGCGGATGCTTCGGCGAAGATCGGGGCCGGGCACGTCATGCGCTGCCTTTCCCTGGCCCAGGCCGCCATGGCGCGGGGCTGGGAGGCGACGATGGTCAGTCGGGACCTGGCGCCCGGGCTCCGGAAACGGGTGGAAACCGCCGGGTGCCGCCTGGTGTCCATCGCGCAGGCCCATCCCCACCCGGACGACCTGGCGCACACGCTGGAGGCGGCCCGGCAGTCGGCGGCCCGGTGGATCGTCGTGGATGGGTACGACTTCGACGCGGGCTACCACGCGGCCCTCCGCGCCTCGGGCGCCCGCGTGATGGTCGTGGACGATCACCGGCACCGAGACCGCTACCCTGCCGACATCCTGTTCAACCAGAACATCCACGCGGAACGGCTCGTGTATCCCGCCGACCCCGGGACGGTCTTCCTGCTCGGCCCGCGCTACGCCCTGCTGGGTCCGGCCTTCCTGCCGTGGCGGGACCGGCCCCGGGACATCCCGGAGACCGCGCGCCGGGTGCTGGTCTCGATGGGCGGCGCCGACCCGGACAATGCCACGGCCACCGTCATGGACGGGCTCAAGGACCTCGACGTCGAGGTCAAGGTGATCGCCGGCAGCGTGAATGCGCACGTGGAGAAATTGCGGGAGAAGTGTTCGGAATTCGGTCTTCAGGTTTCAGGTTCCCGCCCTCATCCCTCTCTTTTCACCCTCCTCCACGACGTCACCGACATGCCCGCCCTTATGACCTGGGCGGACCTCGCGATCCTGGGCGCGGGCAGCACGTGCTGGGAAGCGGCCTTCATGGGGCTGCCGTCGCTCATGGTGGTGTTGGCGGACAACCAGCGCGGGGTCGCGGGCGGCCTGGCCGAGGAAGGCGTCGGCGTCAACCTGGGCGAGGGGACGGACCTTCGTCCCGAGGCCGTGGCGGACCAGGTTGGGGCGCTGCTGCGCGATCCCGAGCGCCGGCGCCGCATGCGCGAGGCCGGCCGGGCCCTGGTGGACGGCCGGGGCGCCGCGCGGGTGGTGGATACGCTCGGGGCGGACCGGGTGCGGTTGCGTCCCATTACCATGGACGACGCCGAGTTGCTGTTGCGCTGGACCAACGACCCCGACACCCGCGCGGTGTCTTTCTCGTCGCATGTGATCGCGCGCGAGGAACACTACGCCTGGCTGGCCCGGCGCCTGGCCGATCCGGATACGAGAATGGTCATGGCCGAAGACGAAAGCGGCCGGCCGTTCGGACAGGTCCGCTTCGAGATGCGAAACGGGGAGAAAATCGTTTCCGTGAACCTCGCGCCGGAAGCCCGCGGCCGCCGGCTTTCCTCTTTCGCGATCGCCGCCGCGACCGCCGAAACCGCCCGGCTGGACCCGCCGGCGCGCATCCACGCCTACATCAAGACGGATAACGAGCGCTCTCTCCGCGCCTTTCTGGCCGCGGGGTATCGTCCTGCGGCGCGGGGGGCCATGGGCGGGGAGCCCTCGGTCCGCCTCGTGTGGGAGGCCGGAACGGCATGAATCCTTCCGTCGAAATCGCCGGCCGGCCCGTGGGGCCCGGGCATCCGGTGTACCTCGTCGCCGAGATGTCGGCGAACCACGGGCAGCGTTACGACGAGGCCGTGCGCATCGTCCGCGCGATGAAGGACGCCGGGGCCGACGCGGTGAAAATCCAGACCTACACGCCCGACACCCTCACGCTGGATTGCAACCGGCCGGAGTTCCGGATCGGAAAGGGCACCCTCTGGGAGGGCAAGACCCTCTACCAGCTTTACGGCGAGGCCTACACGCCCTGGGACTGGCAGCCGAAACTGAAAGCCGTTGCGGAGGATCTCGGCCTGCATTTTTTCTCCACGCCGTTTGACGATACCGCGGTGGACGTTCTCGAGGCCCTGGACGTGCCCGCGTACAAGATCGCCTCGTTCGAACTGGTAGACGCGGGCCTGCTGCGCCGGGTCGCGCGAACGGGCAAGCCGGTGATCCTGTCCACGGGCATGGCCACGCGGGACGAAATTGACGAGGCCGTCGGCGTGTTGCGGGGGGCGGGATGCGAGTCGCTGATCCTGCTGAAGTGCAGCAGTGCCTATCCCGCGCGGCCGGAGGAGATGAACCTGCGCACGATCCCGGACCTGGCTGCGCGGTACGGCTGCCCGGTCGGCCTTTCCGATCATACCCTGGGCATCGCCACGGCGGTGGCGGCCGTCGCGCTGGGCGCGTGCGTGATCGAGAAGCACTTCACGATCTCCCGCTCCGTGCCGGGGCCGGACAGCGCCTTTTCCCTGGAGCCGGGCGAGTTCAAGACCCTGGCCGAGTCCGTGCGCGAAGTGGAGAAGTCGTTGGGCCGGATCTCGTATGAGATCGGCGAGCACGAGAAGGCCAGCCGGGTCTTCCGGCGTTCTTTGTTCGTCGTGGCGGACATGAAGGCCGGGGACGTGTTCACCGATCGGAACGTTCGTTCTATCCGGCCGGGACACGGCCTGTCGCCGAAGCACCTGGACGAAATTCTCGGGAAGCGGGCCGCCCGGGACATCCCGCGTGGGACGCCGATGAGTTGGGACCTGGTGAGCGGTTATTGCTCCGGCCGCTAAATACCCGACATCGTCCACGCGCTTACGCGCGCGGCTACGTAGTCGCCGGCGTAAGCCGGTGGCTCCCCTGACTCGGTGTTTGCCTGGCCACGCCGTTACCGGCGCGGCTACGATAAGAAGCGCGGTTCGGCATTCTATCCGTGTAAATCCGCTTCCATCCGTGGTTTTTTCTGGCTCTGTTATGGACGGTCAAACCATGCATCGCTGGGCGTCGGACCTGTTTCCGATCTGCCGCAGCCTGACGGGCGAGGGTGTCCGCCGGACGCTGGCATACATCCGGGAACTCGTCCCGGAACTCGTGGTCGAAAGCGTGCCGACCGGGACGCAGGCCTTCGACTGGACGGTGCCGGACGAGTGGACGATCCGGGACGCCTTCATCGCCGACGAGGCGGGCCGGCGCGTCGTGGATTTCCGCCGGAACAACCTGCACCTGGTGGGCTACTCGGAGCCGGTGGACCGCTGGCTGGACCGGGAGGAACTGGACGCGTACCTGTATTCCCTCCCCGGCCAGCCCGACGCGATCCCCTACGTCACCTCCTATTACAGCCGCCGCTGGGGGTTCTGCGTGAGCGAGAACCAGCGCCGGGCCCTGCCGCCGGGCCGCTACCGGGCGGTCGTGGACTCGGAACTGAAGCCCGGCGTGCTGAATTACGGCGAGGCGGTCTTGCCCGGGGACACCGCGGAGGAGGTCCTGCTTTCGACGTACGTCTGCCATCCCTCGATGGCCAACAACGAGCTGTCGGGGCCGGTGGTGACGACGGCCCTGGCGCGCTGGTTGCGGGACCTTTCGCGGCGCCGGTACACGTACCGGATCGTGTTCATCCCCGAGACCCTCGGCTCGCTGGTGTTCGTGAGCCGGAACCTGGAGCATTTGAAGAAACACGTTGTCGCCGGGTTCAACATCACGTGCGTGGGGGACGACCGGTGCTATTCCTACCTGCCGTCCCGCGCGGGCGACACGAAGGCGGACCACGCCGCCCTGCACGTGCTCCGGCACCTCGCGCTGGACTTCAAGCGGTACACGTGGCTTGACCGGGGGAGCGACGAGCGGCAGTACGGCGCCCCGGGCATCGACCTGCCCGTGGCTACGATCATGCGCAGCAAGTACGCCGCGTACCCGGAATACCACACGTCCCTCGACGACCTGGCCTTCGTCACGCCGTCGGGCCTGGAGGGCGGGTTCAACGCGTTGCGCGCCGCGCTCGAGGTGCTGGAAGGCAACGGCGTGCCCCGGGCCACGGTGCTCGGCGAACCGCAACTCGGGCGGCGCGGCTTGTACCCGACCGTCAGCCGCAAGGGCAGCACCGACGCGGTTCGCACAATGATGAACCTGCTCACCTACAGCGACGGCCGGCGCACCCTGCTGGAGATCGCGGACGTCATCGGGACGCCCTTTGCGGAGTTAAGCCCGTTGTGCAAGAAGCTCGTGGACCACGGCCTGCTGACCTGGCAACCTGCGTGAGGCCGCACGGACATGAACGAACTGACCCCTGAACGCGAGCGCGCGATCCGGCACGTCCTGCAGCACTGCGGATCGGTCCGCACCGGCGAGTCGGTACTGATCCTCTGCAATCCCGAGACCCGGGACTTGGCGGAGGCCTTCCGCAAGAGCGCGGAATCCTGCACGGATTCCGGCCGGTTGGTGGAGATGCCGTTCAGCGCGAGCCACGGGCAGGAGCCTTCCGGCGAGGCGCGCGAGGCCATGCTCGGTGCCGCGCTGACGATCTCGCTCTGCGTCTACTCCCTGGCCCACAGCGCCGCGCGCGTGGAAGCGGCCCGGAACGGAGGCCGGTTCTTGAGCCTGCCCCTGTACTCCTGGAAGCTGTTGGACGATCCGGCCCTGGTCATTGATTACCGCGCGCGCCGACCCGACGTGGATCGCGTGGTCGGAGCGCTCACGGCCGGCGCGCGCGCGCGGGTGACCGGGCCCGCGGGGACGGATGTCGAGTTGCGCTTGGAGCATCGGCAGGGCAACGCGGCTCCGGGGTACGTCGAGCGGGCCGGGGACATGGGATCGCCCCCGGACGTCGAGGCCAACATCGCGCCGATCGAGGACGGCACCCGGGGCGTCATCGTCGCGGACGGCTCGATCACCACGCCCGAGATCGGCCTGCTGGAATCGCCGTTGCGCCTGGAGGTCGAGGGCGGACGGGTCCGCCGCGTGTCGGGCGCACGGGCCGATTACGCGGAGACGCTGGAGCGCCTGCTGGGGGGCGCGGACAGCGCGCGCCGCGTCGTGGGCGAGTTGGGGGTGGGCCTCAACCCGGTGGCCCGCTTGACCGGTTGCATGCTGACCGACGAGGGCTGCATGGGCTGTATTCATTTCGGACTGGGATCGAATGCCACGATCGGCGGCTGCAATAACGCCGGGTATCATCTGGATGTGATCGTCCGGTCCGCGCGGCTGGAGGTGGACGGCCGGACGGTCCTGAACGGCGGGAGGGTCATGGTATGAAGCCGGTACAACGCACGTTTGGCCGGGATTTCCTGGAGATCGCGGAACGTCGCTCGCGCGAGGTGGCCTTCGTCACCCCCCGCGACGTGGACACTGCGGAGCTGACCTACGGGCAGGTTGCGCTACTCGTGCGCCGCTGCTGGACCCTTTTCCGGCAGCATGGGCTGGCGCCGGGCGACACGGTTATGGGGATCATGCCCAATGCCCCGGATACGCTGGTCCTGCTGTACGCCGCCCTGGCGGCCGGGATGAAGTACGCGCCGTTAGCATGCACGGCGACCGAGGCGGAGGTGACCCGGTGGGGCCGCCTCGTGCGGCCGTCCCTGGCGCTCGTTTCCGACCTGCTGCCCGCGGCCCTGCAGGAGTCCGTGAAGGGTCTTGGTGTCCCGGTAACGCGGGTGACGGCGGACGGCGCCTTCGGCTGGCTGCCCCCGGCGGAGGCGGAGGCCGGGTTCGCCGCCGGCAAGCTGCTGTTGAGCACCAGCGGCACGACGGGCGAGCCCAAGGCCATGGTGATTGACGGCGACACGCTCTGGGCCGCTGCCTGCGCCTTCGCGGACTTCCACTATCTCCGCGGCCGCGCGCCGCGCTTCTGGAACTACCTGCCCGTGTCCTATCTGGGCGGGCTATTCAATCTTGGCCTGATTCCCCTGGCGGCGGAGGGCTCGGTGGTCGTGGACGACACCTTCAGCGGGAAGACCTACCTGACCTACTGGCAATTTGTGGAGCGCCACGGCATTGATACCCTCTGGCTGGTGCCGACGATCGTTCGCGGCCTTGTGACGCTCGGGCGCGCGGCGCGGCGGCGGGTCAGGGACCTGGAGTCGCTCGTGCAGCGCTGTTTCCTGGGCACCGCGCCGATCGACTTGGGAACCAAGCGCGAGTTCGAAGTCATGTTCGGCCAAACTCTGCTGGAGAACTACGCGCTCTCGGAAACCACCTTCCTTACGTCGGAAACGCCCGCGACCCTGGAGCACCGCTCGGAAGGCAGCGTCGGGGAAGTGCTGCCCGGCGTGGAGCTGGAGTTCCGGCCCGTCCGGGAGGCCGAATCCGGCGAATCGGTCCAGGAGGTCCGTGTGCGGACGCCTTTCCTGTTCGACGGCTACCTCGGCGAGGGCGGGGTCGTATCCCGCCCGGTGGACGACGAGGGCTGGTTCCCGACCGGGGACCTTGGTCAGTTTAATGATGGGGGCGCGCTGGTGATTACCGGCCGGACGCGGGACGTCGTCAAGAAGGGCGGCTACCTGATCGCGCTGCGGGAGATCGAGCGGATCGCCGAGGGCCTGGAAGGCGTCCAGGAGGCCGCGGCGGTTCGCGTGCGTCACGATTTTTATGGGGAAAGCTACGTGCTGTACGTGGTGCCTGCGAAGCCCGCGGGCGACGGGTTCCGGGAGCAGACGGCCCGGGCCCTGCACGCCCAACTGGCTTCCTACCGCTGGCCGGAGGAGGTGCTTGTCGCCGAAAGCCTGCCGAAGACTTCCTCCGGTAAAATCCGCAAGGGGCTCCTGGCCCGGTAGGAGGGGATCATGACGCGACCCGACATGCAGATCAGCCGGACGGCGGCCGGGATCCCCGAGGCGCTGTCCATCTACATGAACCAACTGGTGTACGACCAGAAGAGAAAGGGGCGCGACATCACCGTGCTGTCCCTGGGCGAGGCGTTTTTCGACATCCCCATGTTCGATTTCTCCGCCATCGATTTCGTCAAGGGCTACCACTACTCCGACAGCCAGGGCATTCCCGAACTGCGGCATAAGATCGCGGGTTTCTACGGGAAGCAGTACGGGGCGCCCGTGAATGCCAACACCGAGTTGCTGATCAGCGCGGGGTCCAAGGTTATCCTCTACCTGGCCATGCAGGCGACGGTGAACCCGGGGGAGGAGATCCTAATCCATGAGCCGGCGTGGTTGAGTTACCAGGAGCAGGCGAGGATCGTCGGCGCGGTGCCCCGCTTTATTCCGTACGACTGCCCGGTCGAGCAATTCGGCCGGTACATGACTGACCGGACCCGGATGATGGTCATAAACAATCCCAACAACCCGGCGGGCCGCCTGTACCGCGAACCGGAGCTCCAGGCCCTCTACGAGATTTGTCGGTCCCGGGGCGTGTATATTCTCGTGGACGAGGCCTACAGCGACTTCCTCATCGACGAGCCGTTTGTCAGCATGGCCCGCGTGGCGCCCGACAAGAGCGGCGTGATCGTGGCCAACTCGCTGTCGAAGAACATGGGCATGTCCGGCTGGCGCGTGGGGTACGCGATCTCCACGCCGGACGTTATCCAGGCCATCCTGCGTCTGAACCAGCACGTCATCACGTGCGCCTCCACGGTCCTCCTGCTGTACATGGCACGGTACTTCGACGACGTGATCTCGCGGACGCTGCCGCAGGTGGCCGAGGTGGTGAAGAAACGCGAGCGCATCGCAAAGTTCATGGACGGCATCGGCCTCCAGCGGCTGCCCGGGGGCTCCACCTTCTACTTCTTTGTCCGGATAGACCCCTTCCCGGGAACGGACCTCGAACTGGCCCTGCATCTCCTCTTTGATCATCAGATTTCCGTCGTCCCGGGGTCAGCCTACGGGGAGAGCACCCGGCGCTTCGTTCGCGTCGGGATCGGCACGGAGCCCGAGGAGCGCATCCATGACGCCCTCCACATTCTCCGGGATGCCCTCGCGATGCCGTCGTTCGACGGCGCCGCCCAGCAGCAGCGGCTCGACGCCATGGGCGTCAAGCGGTTCGTCGTGCCCCCGCGCGTACCGTAGCCGAGGCGGAGCAATGGATACGCAAACATGGCTGAAAAACTGGCTGCAGGCCCGGGGGCGTGGAGAGCCCGGGGCCCTGGGCTCGAATGACGATTTTGTGGCCTTGGGCGTTCTGGACTCGTTCGGGACCGTTGAATTGATCAGCGCCACCGAAGAGCACTACGGCATCGAGTTCGAACCCGGAGATTTTCAAGACAAGGCGTTCACCACCATCGCCGGGTTCTGCGGCGCTATAGACAGGCGCTGCAAGCAGAAGGGGGATCGGCCATGACGAAAGACCAGCGGGGACGGTCGAAGAGCGGCGAGGGCATGCATCGGGCGTGGGACAAGTACAGAGAGACCGATGCCGAGTACTTCAAGTACATCGCCTGGCTTGAGCGCCAGCGGTTTGACACCCGCGAACTGGTGTTCAATTACCCGGTCTTTGTCGGCCAGGTAAACCTGGCGCGGCACCTGATGATGTACGACTTGTACGCGCGAGTCCGCGAGTTGTCGGGCAACATCGCGGATATCGGGACGTTCAAGGGCGCATCCTTCCTCTTTTTTGCCAAGCTCGTGGCCCTTTTCGAGCGGGCATCCACCACGCAGGTCCATGGATTTGACTGGTTCCGCGGCATGGCGCCGGGACGCCGGGATTCCACGAAGGCGGGCCAATACAGGGCCAGCTACGGCATGCTGTCCGCCATGGTGCGGCGGCAGGGGCTGGGCGACGTGGCGGTCCTGCACCGGATGGACCTTGTCCGGCAGTTTTCTCCGTTTCTTGATCGCAATCCGCAGATGCGGTTCAAGTTGAGTTTCGTGGATTGCGGAATCGAAGCGGTGCTCAATGCCGTCGTGGGCCCGCTGTGGCAGCGTACGGTGCCGGGGGGCATCATGATCTTCGACCACTACGGCTCGGAGGCTTCGCCTACGGAAAGCGCGGCCGTGGAAGCGGTGATCGGATCCTGCCGAATTCGTCACTTCCCGCATGTGCGCCAGGCGACGGCGTACGTCATCAAGGAATAGCCCGACGAGGGAGCCCGCGCCCCTGTGGGATGCAGTCAGGATGCCCCGAAGCTATGATATCGCCGATTTGACCGCGGCCTTTCGCTGGGGCGGGTTGGGCCCGGGGGATGTGGTTTTTACTCACAGCAATATTGCGCTGTTTGGAAAACCAGTCTGGGCGTACAGCGCGGAAACCCTATGCGAGGGGGTGTGCCGGGCGTTTCGCGAGGTGATCGGGCCCGAGGGGACGCTCGTGGTCCCGGTGTTCACCTACTCGTATTGCCGCGGAGAAGTTTTCAACCCCGCCGCGAGCGCGTCGGACTGCGGCCTCCTGGCGGAATGGGTGCGCACACGGCCTGGCGCCCTGCGCTCCGAGGATCCGATCTTCAGCGTCGCGGCCCTGGGCCCGCAGGCGGGGGCGCTGACCCGCGATGTGCCGCGTGAATGCTTCGGGAGCGGCTCGTTCTGGACCCGGCTCGTGGAGGCAAACGGTTGGATATGCAACCTCAACGTGTTCGAAGCGGGTTCCACGCTGTTTCACTACGTGGAGCGTAAACTGGGCGTTCCCTATCGCTTTGACAAGGTGTTTGAGGGCGTCACGGAAAAAGACGGCCGCCGCGAGAAAACAAGCGCGGTGTACTTCTGCCGCCGCCTGGACGATCCCCGGGCCGTGCCGAATAACGATGCCTTCAGCCGGTTGGCTTACGATCGGGGGGTGGCGAGGAAAATACCCGTGGGCGGTGGAACCGTGGCCATGATCCGCGCCCGGGACGTTGTGAGGTTGATCGAGGAAACGCTGCCGTCCCGGCCTTGGCTCCTGACGGCCGCCGATGGCGGCGCGCCTGAGCCACAAGATAAGCACGCGTGAAGCCGGCATACCCCCGGCGACAGCAAGCAAGAGAAATCGTTGACCATGTCCGAACCTCCCGCTATTGCCGTTCGCGGCCTGTCGAAGAAGTTCTCCCGCTCCCTGAAGCGGGCGATGTGGTACGGGCTGGTGGACATCGCCCGGGCCGCGTTGCTCCCGCACCGCTTCCGCTCGCCGAACCTGGCCGCCCGGGTGGCGGATGCGTCGGGTCCGCAGCCCATCCCATATCAAGCCGCACCCCTTCAGGTTTCAGGTCTCCGCCCTCCGCCCTCCTCCGACGGCCTCCGTCCCTCCGAGTTCTGGGCGCTGCAGGACGTCTCCTTCGACCTGCGCCGGGGCGAATGCCTGGGCGTGGTCGGGCACAACGGGGCGGGCAAGAGCACGCTGTTCTCGATCTTGAGCGGCATCTACGGCCCCACGCGCGGGCACGTGGAAATCCGCGGCCGGCTGCAGGCCTTGATTGCCCTCGGCGCGGGCTTTCACCCGATGCTGTCCGGGCGCGAAAACGTCTACATCAACGGCCTGATCCTGGGCCTGACCGAGGAGGAAATTGCGCGGAAGTTCAACGCGATCCTGGAGTTCGCCGAGCTGGGCGATTTCATCGACATGCCCGTAAAAAACTACTCGTCGGGCATGTTCGTGCGCCTGGCCTTTTCCGTGGCCGCACACCTGGACCCGGACATCCTGCTGGTGGACGAAGTCCTGGCCGTGGGCGACATGGCCTTCCAGAACAAGAGCTTCGAGCGCATGCGGTCCCTGCTGGACCAGGGCGTGCCCATGATGTTCGTTTCGCACTCCCCGCAGGCGGTGGAGATGGTCGCCACGCGGGTCGCGTGGCTCGACCGTGGCCAGGTGAAGGAGACCGGCGATCCCCGGGAGATCCTGCGGCACTACGCGACCTTCATGGAGGCCCATGCCCTCCCGCCCGGGGGCGGCACCCCGCCGCCCGCGAGTACGTTGCAGCCCATGTGGATTACCCGCGTGGAAACGCTCGCGGACGATGGGGGGGCCAGAACGGAATACAGTTGGCGTGAGTCTGTCCGTCTCCGGTTTCACTACGAGAACCAGCAGGAAGGCTTGCCGGGGTACCTGAACTTCATCCTCAAGAAGAAAGGCAACTTCGAGGTCATTTTCACGAGCCTTTGCATGTTGTCGGACGGACTGACGGTCCGGGTGCCGAAGGGAACAGGTTCGTTCGATTGCCTGCTGCGGACTCCAAGCCTGGCGGCCGGCACCTACGAGGTCTGGGCCGGCGTGCGGCGCGCGATCACGTCCGGCGTGGGGCAGGACATGTTCCAGAAGATCTTTCACGCCGGGTCGTTCCGGATCGCGGCCACGCCGGAGGAGATGGGGCGGCCGGGCTTGCCGCACGCCATGTCCACCCACCTGCCGCCCCTGGTCATGGACCATACGTGGTGCGATGCGCAAGGGAACCCGCTGCCCGCGCGCTGAAGAGACGGTGGGCGGCCACACCGTTACCGGTGCGGGTACGAAGCGCGGGCCGGAGGAGGAGGGAGCCCACCCCCGACCCCTCCGGAGGAGGGGAGAAAAGAGAACGATCCCCTCCTGGGGAGGGGTCCGCGAAGCGGGGGGTGGGTTTCAGGATCATGCGCTCACCAAAAGAAAAACGGTATTCCTTGTCTCGTCCTAACCCGAAGAGGCTTCTCTGCATGGCGTACAACCGCTGCATAACTCCGGGCATTTCCGCGTCGCTCCTCGCGGCGGGCCTGTTTCTCGTCGCCGCGGGCTGCGCGTCGCTGGACAAGATGACCTCGCCCTCCGCGCCCCAGGAGGACCAGCCGGATCCCGTGGTTCACGCGCGCATCGAGGAGTTGAGCGCGCGCTGGGAGCAGGAACCCGTGCCGGTGGGCCTGGAGCCGCAGGTGTTTTTCGACGACGCGGTCATCCTGGAGAAGTCCGAAGGATGGGTCCGGAAACAGGGCGTGCCGGTCAAGCTGAACGAGGGCGAGCCCGTGCTGAAACCGGACCGCTCCTGGGAAGGGCCGATCGCGGGAGCCTACTTCACGGTGCTGACGAACGACGCCGGCTTGATCCAGATGTGGTACAGCTGCGGCGGCGAGACCTATCGGGGGATGATGGTGGGATCCTACATGTCCCTTGCCTATGCCGAGTCCGACGATGGGTTCGAGTGGCGCAAACCCCGCCTGCTACCGGACTTCGACAACGTCGTGCTCTCCCCCGCCTTTGGCGCCGGGGTGACCTACGACCGGCACGAGCGGCGGGGCGGGCACCGGTACAAGATCGTCTATGGATCTGTCGGCATGCGCGGAGTGAGCCCCCTGCACGGCTTGGCCTTCGGGCATTCGGGCAACGGCAAGAAGTGGAGCTTCTATGAGGACGTCCGCATGCTGGACGCGCCCCGGTCGGATACGCAATGCAACATCCTGTGGGACGAAGAACTGGACCTCTATCGTGTCTATTCCCGGACCATGACCAGCGGGGGGCGCTCCTCGCGCCTGGACGTGCGCCCGGTTATCGGCGCTTCGCGCCTGTTCGTTGTGGCCCGGGCGTTGTTTCTCCCTCTGCCGGTGGCGCCGTGGACGCACGTGGCCGATACGTTTCCCCCGGAAAGCGGGGAGATCTATTCGATGACCGTGTACAAGTACGGGGGCCTCTACATCGGCAACCTGGCCCTGTTCTCAAAGCAGATCCTCATTGATTACTGCCTGGCCTATTCGCGGGACGGCGCCACGTGGGACCTGCAATACGTCAGTCCGGAGCAGGCGCTGATCCCGAGGGGCGGCGAGAAATCCTTCGATGCCGGCATGGTGTATCCCTGCCACGGCCAGCCGATCGAGCACGGGGCCCAGTGGTTGTTGTATTACGGGGGATCATGGCGGGACCATTCCCAGGAACCGCACGGGGAACCTAGGGAATACGTGTCCGCGGTGGGCGTGGCCTCGATCCGTAAGGAGGGATTCCTTTACCTGGAAAACGAGGGCGAAACCGCGCGCCTGGTCACCAAGTCGTTCGTCCTGGAGGGCAGCGCCCTGGAAGTCAACGCGGATGCTTCGAAGGGCCGGGTTGCCGTTGACGTTCTCCCGGGGGACGGCGACGCGTCCGCGAGCCCGCTGCTGCGGGGCGTGCCTATCGAACGGGATGGAGTGCGCGTTGGGATGGAATGGAAGGATGGCCGCCTGGCTGATTGGGTTGGCCGGACGGTGCGCCTGCGCTTCGACACGCGCGGCCCGGTGCGCCTGTACGGCTTCCAGGTCGTACAGAAGTAGCCGCGTGCGTAAGCACGTGGCAGCGACCGTCACGGTTTGTAGAAACGGCTTCAGGATTAATCATGTATATAACTCTAAAAAAGACCGCCGGCCGCGCCTGGTGGAGGGCGCAGGAGATCTATCGCGAGCTGTTTATCGAGAACAGCGACGTGAAGAAGATCGAGCGCGCCCTGCAAAGGCTCCACGACGTGGCCCACGCGAGGCCGCTCCGGGAGGACGGCCGGCACATTCTCATCTTCAATCTCCGCCCCTGGTACACCCA